>JABDFR010000018.1 GCA_013286465.1 Acidobacteriota bacterium
ATACACCGCCACGTTCGCCTTGTTGCAAGCATCGATCGTCGCCGGCAATTCCGCTTCCGATTCCGTGGAAAGAGGAAATCCAGTCGTCAGCAGAATCAACGTTTTGCGTCCGGGCACTTGCGCTAGATTTTTCGCCAGGCTGCGAATCGCCAATAGCGCGCTGCGCGCTCCGAAATCCGCTTCGGTATTCGACAGCGCCGTCGCCCCCGCCACCGAAAACGTGTCGGTAGGCATCGCAGAACCAGAATCACCGCCATTCGGCGATACAAACGAGCCCTTAACTCCCGCTACCGCCTTCTTCAAGTGCTCCACGTCGGAAGTGAAATTCTGCGCGATGCGCAGCGTCCCGCCAAAATCCACCACCGCCATCACGCGATCCGGCCCGGCATTGCCGTCAATAAATTTTGCCGCGGCATCGCGCGCACGAATTTGGTCGGATCCATCCATGGTCGAATTATCGAAGAACAGCACCAGATAGTGTTTCTGCGCACCCGCAGGCGCACTCGGATCAGTTCCAAACGAAAAATTCGTGACCGCTTGTTCCTTATTGTCCTCGAGTACTTTGAAATCCTTCGCCGTCAGATCGCTGACGTAATTGCCCTTTTTATCGGTGACCACCACGTCCACGCGCACCAGACGCGATTCAGTCTTCAGCACCGGGCCGCCGGGCGCCTGAGCCGGCGCCTGTTGCGCGGGCGGCGCGGCGCCAGGCTGTTGCGGTGCGGCAGCGGGCGCGGCCGCAGGAGCTGGTTGTTGCTGTTGCGCCCGCACAACGCCCGCAGGCTGCGTCCCAAACCACGCAACAAAGCCGATCAGTAGAACGATCGCCCCCACCAACTTCCAAATATCAACACGTCGCAATTTCATCGCCCACCTCTTCATTGCGGGATTTCCACGATCCCGTTCGCCGCCGTCAACAGTGCCGCCTCAGAGTCGCGCGCCACCAGCCTAACCACGTACGACCCCGGCTTGACGTCGAAATTCGTCCGGATATTCATGCCCGTATTCTCGAGTTTCGCCAAAGTATCGTCCTTGAATTTCATCTTCACCGTTTTAGTCGTGCCGGTGATGAAATTTCCGTTGCGGTCAAAAAGCGCGGCCACCAGCGTCAAGTTGTTCTCGTTGCGTCCCTCAGCTTTGCGGAATCGCATGCGCCTCACATCCACATGCGCCATTACCGCCAGCTTGGCATCATTCGCATCCATCTTATAAAACTGCGTATGCAATTCGATCGGCAAGTCGCGAATTTCTTCTTGCGAAAATAGTTCCTCCTGCACTTCCTGTTTGGCCACCTCAATGGGATCCGCACCGTGCTTGGGCATGTAGTACCCGCGCCGCGCCTGAATATCGTATTTTTCCTTGGTGGTCAGCGTAACTTTCAAGTTGTGGTATTTCCCGTCATAGGTGGCCTTCAACGGCGAAAAGCCCAACAAATACGAATAGGCCGGCGCACTTGCCAGTTGCTTGAATCCTTTCTCAAGATCGTTGTTGTTGTGAAAATAAGCCCCGCCAGTCCCATCCGCCATTTCTTCCAACACGTCCGACTTGTCGGATTCCTCGCGCAGATTGAAATTCGCGTGCAATCCAATCGTCTGTGCCGTCCCCGGCGTCGAATTGCTGACGTCGCCTCCAGGCAGTACGACGTAGAGCCCGCGCGCATCTAGCGTGCTGATCACCACGTTCGCCCGCGTGGCCTTGTCCAGCACCGCGGTAAATTCCTCTTCGCGCGTCGGAAAAATGAATCCTCCGGAAACGAAAATAATGTTTCGCTGGCCGGGCGTAGCAGTCAGGCGCCGCACCATCTCATCGAGGCGCCGCAACGCATACAGCGTCTCGTTATCTCCCGCGTTGTAAACCGTAGTGATCGTGCTCTGCGCCAGGGCCTGAGCCGCAGCGGCGAAATGAGAATCGTTGTTGTACGCACACGAAAGCGCGTCGGAAACCGCCGTGTTGAGGGCGTCCGCGTCATTCTGAATCTCCGCCAGGTAGGCCTGGTAATAGCTGACTGGCGGGCAAGCATTTTCTCCGCTGGTATCCACTGCACCCACTGCGCGCTTTTGTACCTTCATCAGCGCGTCATGAATTTTCGCGCGATCATCAGTGAAGTCGAGCTGGTTCTGTCCCGAGATGGTCACAATCGCGAACCGATCCGACGCCACATTCGAACTCTTCACGTAGTCGTCGGCAGCATTGCGCCCGCGCAGCAGTTCGTCGAACTTCAGCCGAGTGTCGTCAAATAAGAAAGCCACAAATCGTGACGGCAACACCGGTTGCGCTGTGGCGCCCGCCGCGGGAGCCGGCTCGCCGGGAACAGGATCGGGCCGCACCACGCGCGCTTGCAACGATTCGGGCGTGTCAGCCGAAAAATGCGTGATGGGCACAGGCTTCTTCGAATCCAAAAGCTGAAAATCTTCCTTCTTCAAATTGCCAACCGGATTGCCCTTAGAATCGCGCACCACCACCCGCACCAGAACCAAATTCACCGGCACGCGCAAAGGCGGCGACGACTCTTGCGTACTCATTTCCGGCGCGGGTTGCTGTGGCGCGGGCTGCGTCGGCGCGGCGGCCGGCGCTTGCTCCGCCGCTTTCGGTCCAGGCACAGTGCCCGGCGCAGGCGGCTGATTTGGGTCGCCAGCTTGCGCGAAAGCGGAAGTGGGAAGGAATGAAAAAGTTGCTAGCAGTAGAAGGATGCGAAAAACGCCGCGCACACTCAGACTACGACTCACCACCGAAACAGCCATGGGCACTCCTGGGCGATCCAAGCACTCGGGCGCGCGCCGAGGAAGCATCGCCAAACGCACTGACCAAGCACTCTACGTGCCCGTTACCGCACTGTCAATGCGCCCTGTCCCGCCGCGCCGGGACGCCGTAAAGTAGCGCTGGCGTCCCTGCTAGCATCTTACGACCGAAAGTTCCGGCCAAGGCGAAATTGTCGGACGGCGCACAGCAGTAACACCCGGACGAAGCTTTGAATTCTAAGTCCGCCGGCAAACTAACCCGTATCAAAATCCAGCTCGCTAGATGCCGGCACAGACGCCGGCGCCACTTAAGCCGTAGGCCGGTCCGGCACCGGCTGCGAAGCCATAAAATCATCCCGAAATCTCAACATATAAGCATCCAGCAACTCCCGAACCCTCTCAGCCTTACCAGACTTCAAAACAAACCCAGCATGATGATATTTCCCCACCCGAGTAACAATCTCAGGATCGGTATAACCCGAAGTATCCGGCCGTTCCTGCCGCGCCAAAGATAAAATCACCCCAGCATATTCACGCCGAGTCTTCGGCAACACATAAGCCCGCTTCCCCCCACCAACTTCAATGCGCGCCCATTCGCGCCAAAGATTCACCCCAGTAGCGGCCTCCACAACGTCCGAGATATAAGCCCCGCCCACCCGCGCCGCCACTTCAATAAAATAAAACTTCCCCCCATCATGAGCCCGCAAAAATTCCGCATGCGTAACCCCACGCAACAACCCCAGCGCCTCAATCACCTCCCGATTCAGCTTCAGCAGCGCCTTAGCATCCGCCCCCGCACGCGCAAGCGTCCGCGTAGTAAAAACCCCGCCATGATGCGCCACTTCAAAAGGCGGCTTCCCATAAGCATGCGCCTCCGCAAAAACGACTTTGCGCTCGGAAACAACGCTGTCCACATGAAACACATCGCCAGGAATAAATTGCTCCAGCAAATAAAACGACTGCTGATCCGCAAGCTGCTCCAGCCAAGGCCAAAGCTGCGAAGCCTCCTCAATTTTCTTCATGCCAATCCCAGAAGCCTGCGACCGCGGCTTAAGCAACCAAGGCGGCCGAACGCGTTCCATAAATTCGCGCAGCGCATCGTAATTCAAAACGTGAATGAAATCGGGCACCGGAATGCCCGATTCCCGAGCCCGCCCACGCATAGCCAACTTGTCCCGAAAATACCGCATGGTAGTAAGCCCCATGCCAGGAACCCGCAAATGCTCGCGCAGCGCCGCCGCGTTCTCCATGTCAAACTCATCCAGTGCCACAATCCGATCGATCGGCCGGCTACGCGCAATGTAGCTGACCGCATAAATCAGTTGCTGCAACGGAATTTCCGCCGGCGTAGCAAAAACTTCCTCAATAGCCTCCCGCGGCCAATCCGCCTGCAACAGCTTCTCGACGGTCACCAGCAACACCCGGCAACCTTCCTCCTTACAAGCCCGCATAAACTCCTGCCCCTTCTCGTAGGAGGTAATGCAAAGAATCGTAGGCGCTTCAGTTATTGCCATAATCTATTCGACGAACGCTGTCGTTCGGATCCCCGTAGGGCCCGCGCTTTATGCCGGGCCTCTTCATGCAAGATCGCGCCACAAGTCTGGATCCACGCGCAAGAACCATTCTCTTTCACGTCGAGCTGCAAGGCGCGGCAACCTCGCCATGAACTTGCAGGTTGCCCGGCCCGGCATAAAGCGCGGGCCCTACGTTAAGAAAGCGCGCGCGATCGCGCGGATTATACAGCTCCCTCCGAAGCCGGAAACAAATATTGCAGAAATCCCCCCACGCGCCCAGCCCAAGCTTCCTCGTTGTGTTCGCCGCCCTCGATAATTTCAAAATGCAAATCCCGGTCAAGCGACCAACCCTTCCCGTAAAGCACATCTCGAAATCCTTCCACACTAGGCACAATGCGCGGTCCTTCGCGCGTGCCAATATCCATCCAAATTCGAGGGTGCGGATAAACGTCCGCTTGGGCCGCAAACCCGTGAATCCAACGGCGATCCCACCACACGGACGGCGAAAGCGCTGCCACCTGCCCAAACACCTCCGGATAGCGAAGCCCCGCATAAAGCGCCAGCAAACCGCCCAGCGACGAGCCGCCAATTCCCCTATGCCATGCGTCCGGTAACACGCGAAAGTTCGCATCCATATAGCGCCGCAATTCCTCGTTGATCATCCGCAGATATCGATCGGCCTTCCCTCCGCCCAAGCGCAACGTGCGAGTGGGCGTATATTCGCGCATCCGCTTTTTGCCCAAATTATAAATCCCGACGATAATCAACGGCTGAATTGCGCCAATGCCAATGAAATGATCGGCCGTCTCCCCCACATGCCAATATTTTCCGGGAATGAATGAAGTGGCGGGATCGAAGAGATTCTGCCCATCCTGCAAATAAAGAACGGGAAACCGCCGCTGCGGTTGCTCATCGTACCCAGGCGGCAGATAAATAATCAGATCGCGCTCATTCCGCAACAGCCGCGATTTAAACCTCTCAACCTTAAAGACCCGCCCCGCGCTCAATTCCAGAATCCCCAAGTGGCAGAAGGTTTGCCCACAGTAGCGTTCTGGCGATTCAAGGCCACTCGCGCGTTCAACAATCCATTCTCCCCCCTGATCGATTTTTGGAAACTCAATTCAAGAATACCAGAAACAAAAATTCCCGCTATTTCCCGAGCCTCCGCCGCCTCAAGTAACGGCGGCGTCCCTGCCGGCATCCGACGACCGCGATTCCCGCCACGGCAACACTCACGGTCGGACTACTCAACTCCCATTAAGACCTTTCGCCGGTCATTGCAAATGCTTCGCACGAACGATATTCTCGCCTCGTAAGCATGAAAATCTCCGCCTACCTCCCCTGCTACAACGTCGAGCGCTACGTCGGCCCGACCATCGAAGCCATCCTCGCTCAAACGCACCCCCCAGACGAGTTCCTAATCATCGACGACGGCAGCACCGACACCACCATCGACATCGCCGCCAATTACCCAGTCCGCATCATCCGCCACGAAAAAAATAAAGGCCTAGCCGCCGCAAGAAACACCGCCTTCGCAAACGCCAAACATGAACTAGTAGCCGCCATGGATTCCGACGCGCTAGCAGAAAAAGAATGGATGGAAAGCCTGCTGGACGCATTCAAGGATCCGCGCGTAGTCGGCTCAAGCGGACGCCTGATCGAAAAATTTCGCGAAGGCGCCGCAAACGCCTGGCGCTCAACCTATCTAGCCCAGGATCTGGGAGAAAATCGCATCGAGATCGAATGGCCTTCGCACAAGCGACTTGGCGGCTTCGGCACTCTCCTACGCAAGGACGCAGTTCTGGCCGTAGGCGGTTACAACGAAAGATATCGCACCAACTACGAAGATGTAGACATGTGCACGCGCCTGCTGCAAGCCGGTCACAAGCTAATCTTCGAGCCGCGAGCCATCGCCTATCATCTACGCCAAGATACGGTCCGCACCATACTGCGCACGTCGTGGCGCTCGCAATTCGACACGCACTATTTCAACGGCGGCTACAACAATATCCCGCTGAAGCTGCTCCACAATTTCCGCTGGTCGCGCGCCATGATGTGGAACGATTGGCGCGCAGGAAATAAATCCCTGCTAGGCGTCGACGCGCTAATGCCCTGGTATCACTCCTACGCAGATTTGAAGTACAGATTTTCCCCCGGCCGCCTCCCGCCGGTAGACGCCGAAGGCCCGAACGCCGAACTCTACTACCCACGCCCGATCCGCGCCCTCCGCCGCCGCCGCCGCAATTCCCACCAACGCGCCTAACTCGTTTTGGCCGGCAAATTTATTCCGCCGACGATTCGCGCTTGCAGAATTATCCCCGTAGGGGCGCCGGTTGCTGCGCCCGCCCCTGTCACGCCCGCGAAAACGTACCCTACTGCCGTCGGAGTAACGCGATTCGATGTTCAATGCACCGCCCGCGCAGTATTCCGCATCCCCGCCCCATACTTCGGCCACTGCCCCGATAATCCACCGTTCTCCGCCAAATCCTGAATGGCATAAAGCTTCCCATCCGCACTCTGAAAATAAAGAGTGCCATCAGCCCCAACGGACGGCGAAAAAACCTGCCCGCCCGTCGCAAATCTCCATTTCAATTTGCCGAAGGAATCAAGCGCATAAAGATTATGATCCGCGCTCCCGAAAATAACTTCGCCGTTGCTGGTAAGCGCAGGCTGCGACCGAATGCCGCCACCCGCGGCAAATTTCCATTTAAGCTGCCCGCTCGACGAAACCGCGTAAAGATTCTTGTCGTCACTGCCGAAATAAAGCGAACCGTCATCCCCAATGGAAGGCGTGGTAGCCCGATCCGTCAAAGCAAAACTCCAAATGCGCTTCGGCTCGGCAGTGTAAGCATCCAATCCGCCCTTGCGCTGCAGATAAATCGTGCCATTCGCCGCAACCACCGGCGCCCCGCAATCGCCCTCATCAACTTTATGATTCCATTTGACGTTGTGCCCCTTGTCCGCATAACTCAAAATATTCAGATAGCGGGTAAAGACCATACCGCCGTCGGGAGTGAAAGCCATACCAATGGCGTAAGCCCGGAGGAGCACTGCGGGATTGTCGCGCGCACTGCTGAGTTGCAGCATCGACGCATTCGTGCCCAGCAAAACAGTTCCGTCGTAAGCCGAGCCCAGTTGCGTGGCCGGCGCCATGGTTCCCACTTCGCCGCCCTTACCGTCCGGACTGACTCGCGAAATCCCGCCGGAATCGCTCGTAGTGAAATCGAACCAGATGTAACCGATATCGTCGATCAAGGCATAATGCACAGGAACATTCGCCACTTGCCCCGGCGAATCGAAATGCCATTTTTCGGTTCCATCGGGTCGAATGGCATGAAGCCCAAGGTCACCGCCAGCGTAAATGGTCCCATCATCGCCGATCGCCGGAACTTGCTCCGCGCTGTACCCATCGCGCTGCGCCACAGCAGCCTGCCCCAGCGCCACCTCCCATTTCTTCGCCGGCGATGGCGCGGGCGCCGTCCCCGGCGAGCCCCCCGAGCACGCAGTGATCGTGGCACACAGAAGGGCACACGCGATTCCCAAGACGAAAGCTGGTTTCTGCATAAACTAATTTTAAGGTCATCAAAGCCCGAGTCCGTTCAGATTGAGCGGCCGGTCATGCCCTTAAAGTTACTTTCCCGCGGATGCTCCCACGTGCAGTTTGCGGTTCGACATTCGCCTGTACGTTCTGCGCCAAGAAATTCGGAACGAGGTTATTGTAGAAATAGCGGATGAACGAGTTAGGCGGATTCCAAAAACGGCCCGAACACCCAGAGCCACTCTAAGCAACTGGCCAAACTCCGGCTCCCGCGAGGTCGGCATGAAATACACTTTTTGTTGTGCAGCGTGTCTGTTCCTTCTGAATGTCGCGCCCGCATTTTCGCAAGATGCCGCCCCGCCGGCCGCGCAGGAAAAGAAACACGCCAAGCACGTCTACACCGACGACGATTTCGCCGCCTCCTCCTCACCCAGCGACCAGCTACCGCCCGGCGTAATTGGCGCGAACAATATGGCCGCTTCCTTCCTGCCGAAGGACCCCATGACGGCGAAACAGCTCGCGGAGTTGCAGCAGTATGCCAACTCGCAGGCGGCCTTCGAGCGCTCTCAATCGATTGCCACCATCGCAAAACTCTATTTGCGCGATGACGATGTCCCCTTCCGCGGCCGCGACGATTGGAATCACCGCGCTTTCGATGCCTGGACCGATATCGTGAAAACCATTTCAGACTTCGCCCAAAAATTGCAGGCAGTGCGCACCGCCGATGCCGCCATGCTGGCCCAGAAAGAACTCTCACCCCAGGAAGTAGCCCAATTGCACGAGCAGCGCGCAAATTTGATCGAGCAATGGGAGCCGGCGCTGAAGGCGGTAAACCATTTTATAGTGCTGCAGAATGAGGCCAAGGATAAGGCCGCAGAGTGGAGGAAATATACCGCCAAGTAGCGAGCCCTCTTCGCCCGTGCCGTCGCTGTTGCCGTTGTTGTTGCCGTTGCTCTCGCTGTTGCCGTCGTAGGAGCGCCGGCTTGCTGCGCCCGCCCGCGTAACGCCGACGAGGTCGTCGCCTACTTGCATCCGCTGACCCGCTGCGCTGCTTTTCCCTTTGCCGCTGTTCTCAAACCATCGTAAATGCGCACAACTTCTTCCCCTCCGCCGCGTCTAACGCCATAATCGACGAACCCAAATGAACACTCTCCTCGCCGACATCCGCTACGCCCTCCGCACCTTCCGCAAAACCCCAGGCTTCATAGCCGTAGTAGCCCTCTCCCTGGCAATCGGCATAGGCGCCTGCACCTCCCTATTCTCCATCGCCAATGCCCTACTCCTCCGCCCGCTACCCTACAAAGATGCCGATCGCCTGGTAATCCTCTGGAATCGCTCCCCAGGCCTGAACATCACCCAAGACTGGTTCTCCACCGCCCAATATTTCGATATCAAAACCAGCCATCAAGGCCTCGAACAAGTAGCCCTAGCCATCGGTGGAAACGAAAATCTCACCGGCAACGGCAATCCCGAAAGAGTCGGCACCATCCACGTCTCATCCAACCTGCTCCCAATGCTGGGTGAGAAGGCCGCGATGGGCCGCATGTTCATTGCCGACGAAGATGTAAAAGGAACCGCGCCCACCGCGTTGCTCAGCTACGGAATGTGGACCCGCCGCTACGGCAGCGATCCGCAAATCGTCGGCAAGTCCATTCAAGTAAACGGCATCTCGCGCGAAGTGGTAGGCGTGCTGCCCAAATCATTTTCTTTGCCGCGCGAGGTGATGCCGACACTCGACGGCGCAGAACAGGCCGACATTCTGCTGCCGTTACCCCTGGCTCCCGATGCGGCGCGCATCCGCGACCACGAGGATTACAACATTATTGGCAAATTGCGCCCAGGCGTGACGGCGGACGCAGCTCAGGCGGAAATGGACACCATCACCGCGCGCTTGCGCCACGATTATCCAGCAGTCTATCCACCGAATGGCGGCCTGACATTCGGCGTAGTCCCGCTGCTCGAGCAAGTCGTCGGCGATGCGCGCTACTCGCTTTTCGTCCTGCTCGGAGCGGTGGGCTTCGTGCTGCTGATCGCGTGCGCGAACGTGGCCAACTTGCAGCTTTCGCGCGCGGTCTCGCGCCAAAAAGAAATTGCAGTGCGTGCGGCGCTAGGCGCCAGCCGCAGCCGGATTCTGCGGCAATTGTTCACCGAGAGCGTCTTGCTCGCGCTCGGCGGCGGCGCACTGGGAATTTTGCTTTCGTTCGTCTGCGTCCATTGGGTGCACGTGCTCGGTCCGAAAAGCGTGCCGCGCCTCGCTACGATCGGCGTGGACGGCGAGGCGTTGCTGTTCACCGTAGCGCTCTGCGTATTTTCCGGAATTCTCTTCGGCCTGGCGGCGGCCTGGCGCGCCACGCAAATCGATCTGCACGGAACTCTGAAAGACGCCGGCCGCGGCTCGGCCGGCGCAGGCAGCGTCTGGGGACGCGGCAGGAATTTGCGCCGCATGCTGGTAATTTCCGAAATGGCGCTGTCGGTAGTTCTGCTGATCGGCGCAGGCCTGCTGATTCGCAGCTTCTCCCGTTTGCTGCACGTCTCTCCGGGATTCAATCCCGAAAATGTACTGACCGTCGAGCTGAGCATGAGCGGTCCGAAATATAAGGATGAGGCCGCCATTCTCGCCATCTACCACCAGCTTTGGGAGCGCCTCGAGGCGCTTCCAGGTGTCACGGCAGCCGGAGCAGTCACTTCTCTTCCGCTGAGCGAAATGTATGCCTGGGGACCAATCGTAATCGAAGGCCGCACTCCTCCTCCCGGCGAACGATTCATCAATGCCGACCAGCGCATCGCCGGCGGCGATTATTTCCGAGCCATGGAAATTCCGCTCCGCAGCGGACGATTTTTCAACGCCGACGACACCGAAGCGAAACCTCGCGTAGCCGTCATCGATGAATTCATGGCCCGCGAATACTGGCCGCACGAAGATCCGCTCGGCAAACGCATCCGCTTCGGCGGCCTCGACGACGACGGCAAATGGATCACCATCGTAGGCGTCGTGGGCCGCATCAAGCAGTACACGCTCGACACCGATTCGCGCATCGCCTTGTATTTGCCCCAAACGCAATATCCATCGCGCTCGATGAATGTAGTTTTGCGCGGCCAGAGCGATCCAGCCAACCTAACGTCCGCGGTGGCCAACGCCATCCACGGCCTCGACCCCGATTTGCCGCTCTACAACGTGCGCACCATGGAGCAGCGTCTCGCAGAATCGCTGGCCCGCCGCAAATTCTCGATGGCGTTGCTGACTGCCTTCGCCGGCCTCGCGTTGGCCCTCGCCACTATCGGCGTTTATGGCGTGATCGCATACCTGGTGAATCAGGGCACGCGCGAACTCGGAATTCGTATCGCGCTAGGCGCTTCGCAGCGAAACATTCTCGCGCTCGTGATGCGCCAGGGCATGTCACTAGCCCTGACCGGCGTAGCAATCGGCGTAGCCGCCGCCCTAGCGCTAACCCGCCTAATGCAAAGCCTGCTCTTCGGCGTAAAAGCCACCGACGCCCTAACCTTCGCCTCAATTCCCGTACTGTTGACGGCCATCGCGCTACTCACCAGCCTAATCCCCGCCCGCCGCGCCTCCCGAATCGATCCAATGGTCTCCCTCCGCAGCGAGTAAGCCGTTTCCCCGTAATCTTTACTTTCGCGCCAGCGAAACCTCCAATCGTTCTTTCGCGCCAGCGAACCGTCCGAGCATTCTTTCGCGCCAGCGAAACCTCCGAACGTAGGGCCCGCGCTTCATGGCGGGCCAGGCTGGATGCCCATCCAAGGCAAATGCGAGCCGTACCCACCTAAACATTTAGAAGATGGTTCCATTACAAATAACTATTGAATAACTAGACAGCCCGTGCTAATCTACCCTCGGCTCCCTCCGCGAGCCGTAGCAAATTAAACGCAGGAGGACCGTGCGCGTCCTGAACCCAAACAAAAGCCATGTCCCCCACCCCATTCCACTCCGAAGAAAGAAACCAGACGAAAACCCATCCCCACAAACAAGCCAATCCTAATTGCGAAACCAAATTATTAGAAACCGCGATAATCCAAAGAAAACACGAAAATCCACCCCTCGATTTTGTAGCGATTAAAAGGAGGCCCAATCGTTTATTTTCATAAACATACGGGCCGATTTTAATCTCACCATGTAGCGATTAAAATCGCGGTCGCTGTAGCACAGCCACTCCTGGCTGTGTCGGGTTTAGCGAGACTGCAGCAAAACCGAATTAGACGACGTTGCGACGAAACGAGGACAGAACATCAATCGCGTGAAACTAATCTCCCCATTTACGAAAGCCGCCAGTTCGTTCGGAGCAATTCTTCTCGCAGCCGTTGGAATGTGCCACGCGGCAGGGGCCGAAAGGCGCGAGAGCTTAAAGACCCCTCCCTTGCAAGGGCTTACGGCAAATACGATCGTGAAGGTTGACAGCTTGGCCGTGCATTCGGAGGCGCGCCGGGATAGCGATGTGGTCCAGACTTTGAAAAAAGGCGACGCGCTCATCACTGGGCTTGAACTGAAAATCGGGGCTGAGAAATGGTGCAGCGTCAGCTTCCCGGGCCAGAGCAAACTCGGATTCGTGGAGTGCGATGGGCTCGAACGGACCGACAAGCGCTCAGGCGATCTGGCGTTGCCTGCGGAGGCACCGCCTTCCAGTGGGGGTATCTCGGTGCTAGGAGGGGCCGTCGTGGCTGGGGCCATTCCGCTGCCTCGGGCACATTCGAATGAGTCCTCCGGGGAATGGTCAAGAGTGCAGGCTGCGGTGGTGCACGACGGCATTCTCGACGGGACCAAGATTGCGGAATATGAAACGGCAGCGGCGGGAGGCGGACCTGCGGCGATGAATCGCGCGGTGCTCGCGCATGAAGCGGCGGCAGTTTTCGAACTGCAGCATCGCGATTCGGAGCGCGCGATTGAGCAATTCCAGGCTGCTCTGCCATTCGCGGCGAAAAATCCGTATTATTTGTTTACCACGCTGATAGAAATCGCTTATGTACACCTGGTGCGCAGCGAGTATTCGGCGGCGCTGGACGTTTTGGGGCAGGCGCGGCAAGTGAAGCCGGGGACGGCGGCCGTCGCGCAACTTTCGGGATGGGCGTACTCGGGGATGAACCGGCTGGACGACGCGATTCGCGAATGGGAGGCGGCGCAGAGGATTTCGCCCGACGCGCACATCGCCGGCTTGCTGGAGGCCGCGCGGCGGGATAAGAGCATCGAGGCTGACGCGCGGGCGAGCGAATCGAGCCACTTTGTTCTGCACTATCAGGGGAGCGCGACGCCGCAGCTGGCCAACGACATTCTTCGCACGCTCGAGGAGCATTACCGGGAATTGCAATCCGATTTGCATTTCACGCCGCCGGAATCGATCGGAGTGATCCTTTATACGCAGCAGAGTTTTCGCGATGTCACGCACGCCGCGGACTGGATGGGAGCGCTGAATGATGGGCGGATTCGCGCCCCGGTGCAGGGATTGGATTCGGTTACGGATTCACTTTCGCGCATGTTGAAGCATGAGCTCACGCACAGTTTTGTGCGGCAGATGACCGTGGGGAGATGCCCGACTTGGTTGCAGGAAGGATTGGCGCAGTGGATGGAGGGGCGTCGGAGCGCGGCGAATGCAGCGTCGCTGGTGGCGGCTTACGATCGCGGGGTGATGCCTTCGTTGAAGCAGCTCGAAGGATCCTGGACTGGATTTTCTGGGCCGGCGGCGGCGGTGGCTTATGCTTGGGCGTTGGCGGCCGTGGAGTCGGTGATGGCGCGATCGGGGCAATCGACGGTCAATCGTTTGCTGGGAGATTTGGGCAGCGCATCTTCGACCGAGGAAGCTTTGCGGGAGGCGCTGCAAATGGGTTATACGGATTTTGACCGGCAGACGGCGGAATATCTTCGCGAGACTTATTCGCATTAATTGGGAGAAAGCTGGCCGCGGCGGAGGAAAAAACGAAATACATTCATTACTTCTATGCTCTAGCTTGCGTTTTCGTTGGCGGAGGCTTGACTTGGGTCGGCTACAAGATCAAGGCGCCTTATGAGCGTCCGCCGGGCGCAACTGGTTTCGCCGGGCCGATCTTTAGCCGGCATTTGCTGATTGAAGGGGCGGCTAACTTGCTGGTGGTTGTCGGCCTCATTATTGCGGTCGTGTTTTCTTTGATCTTTTTTCTTACTTGAACGCAAATGTGCTTCGGTGATGGCCCCGCGTACGATGATGCTGGGCTGAAGCCCACCGCTACGAGGACTATTTTTGATCGGGTTTTTTGGTTACTTGGCAGGCGGAGAAGGCGATTTCTATGGCGAACGGACTTGGGCCGTAGGTGCCGCTTACGTTTAGATTTTGGACTAACGTCAGGCCTTCTACCTCTTTGTAATCTACCAGGACTTTTAGCTTGGTGGCTTCGGCGGGATTTTTGGTTTGATAGTCGGAGGTGTAGCTGCTGAGGATGAAGCCTTTTGGGGACTTTGTGAATTGCGGGACTATGGTGCTGGTGAAATCAGCGGTGGTTACTTTTAGTTCGGTGATGGCGTAGTCGTGGTCCATTGTTGTTGCGACGGAGGCGTCCCCTTCCTTGTAGCTGACGCGATATTTCTCGCCGGGGATGGACTCTAGATTGTATTCGCTGCCGGCTTCCGGGAACGGATGATTGAGCATGAAGAGCGACCAAGTTTCGAAGAAGCCGGTGGTTAGTTGCTCCATGCCGGAATAGATTTGTTGCAGGGCGGCTACCATTTGTTGATTTTGGCCGGAGAGGTCGTTGTGGGTTACCGTCATTTTGCCGTCTTCGCCTAGGGTGCCGATGAAGTGGAGTTGATTTAAGACCTTGATAGCGGTGTCGGCTCCGGCGGGGTCTTGGGCTTTTTCTTCTTTTAGTACGGCGTCCCAGTTCGGGGATAGGGTGCATTGGAACGTACCTAGGCCGAGAGTGCGGAGGTTGTAGTAGGACTGAGTGGCTTGGGTTAGGACAAGTTGCTTGCTCGGGATTTCTTTGGATTGCTGCGGGCTTGGATGAATGACGGTGCAAAGGAATAGATAGGCGGTGAGGATTGCCATGAGCGGCCTTCGCATTTGGTTTTTCTCCGTTGCGGATTCGGGCTCGTCATCTTGGCATAGCGCGGCGGCGGGTGGCAAAGCAATGATGACGGTGAGTTTCGTCGGTGTTGCGCGAATTATGACGAACTTGGGTGCCGAGAATGCGTGGGAACTGGGGCCGAACACCCACGGCCAAAACGGGCGGGAGAGTGCCCCCGCGCCCCTGCTGAGGCTGCATGGTTGACCGGCGATCGTTTCTTAAACTTTCCGGGATTTTGTCGGGATGGCCCTTGCGTTTGCGAGCTGGGCTCGTGCTTCCCTCCCCTGCGCATTCTATTTATGAGGAATTGGGGGTGCGGCCGTTTATCAATGCGGCTGGGGCTTACTCGATTTTTGGCGGGGCTTTGATGCGCGAGGAAGTTTTGGAGGGGATGCAGGAGGTTTCGCGGCGGTCGGTTTCGATTGTGGAGTTGCAGGAGGCGGTGGGTCGGAAAATTGCGGCGATGCTTGGTTGCGAGGCGGCGCTGGTTACGGCTGGGTGTGCTTCTTCTGTGCTTTTGGCTGCCGCGGCTTGTTTGGCCGGGACCGATCCGGAACGGGTGCGGCGGTTGCCTGAGATTATTGGCTTGAAGAATGAAGTGATTATGCAGCGGGCGCATCGGTTTGAGTATGACCATGCGATTCGGAATGCTGGGGCGCGGATTGTGGAGATCGAGACGGTGGAGGAATTGAAGGCGGCGGTTTCTGAGCGGACGGCCATGCTTTTCTTCCTGAATTCGGCGGATTCTAAGGGGAAAATTCGGCGCGAGGAATTTGCTCGCTTGGCTAATGGATTGAAGATTCCGGTTTTGATTGATGCGGCTGCGGATTTGCCGCCGGTGGAGAATTTGCGGGTTTTGACTCGCATGGGTTACGACCTTGTGGGATTTAGCGGGGGGAAGAGTTTGCGGGGGCCGCAGTGTTCGGGGCTTTTGCTGGGGCGGCGGGATTTGATCGCGGCGGCGTTTGCTAATGACTCACCGAAGTCGGATAGCGTCGGGCGGGTTTCCAAAGTTGGGAAAGAGGAGATCATCGGATTGTATCGGGCGCTGCAGCTTTTTTTGGCTGCGGATCATGAGGCGGAGTGGAAGGAATGGGAGCGGCGGGTGGCGGTGATTGTTGGGGAGTTGGCGGCTGTGAGTGGAGTGCGGGCTTCTTTGGTGGTCGGCGAGGTGCCGCACAATCGGCCGCAGGTTCGGGTGGAATGGGATCGCGAGAAGATTGGGGTTTCGCCGAAGGAGATTGTGGTGGCGTTGCGGGCTGGGGAGCCGCGGATTGAATTGCCCTACGGCAGCGAAGATTCTTCGTCGGGATTGGATGTCGCGGTTTGGATGTTGCGTGCGGACGAGGATGCAATTGTGGGGCGGAGTTTGGCGGAGGCGTTCCGCGGGACTGTTGGCGGGCGCGGTTAGTCTGCGGGCGGCGGAGTGGCTAGATTTGGAGTGGCTGTCGGGACTGGGGATTGGGATTTTTGGCGGGACTTCCAAATCCAGTAGGCAACCGTGATTACGGCTAGCCAGGCTAGGCCTGAGACGATTGTGATTTTCATTCGTTCTACCCACCACGTGGTCACAATAATCGCGGTTACTAGTGATAGGCCCAGAATTGACGTGTAGGGGTAGCCCCACATTTTTACTTTTAGGGGATTGCCTTTGGCTATCCAGCGGCTGCGGAAGCGTAGGTGGGTTACGAAGACAACTTGCCAGACGAACATGATTCCGAAGAGGGTTAGGCCCACGAAATAGATGAAGGCGCTGGCTGGGTAGAGTTTTGTTACTACTGCTGCTAGGGCTAGGCCGAAGGCTGAAACTGCTAACGCGCTTACCGGCGTTCCTCTTGGCGATAATTCTCCGAAACGTTTTGGGGCGTAGCCGCCTCTGGCTAGCGAGAAGAGCATGCGGCTAGCGATGTAGAAGCCGGTGTTCATGCTGGAGATGGCGGCCATTAGAACTACGAAATTCATGATGTGGGCTGCGGCTGGGACGCCGGTTAGGCGGAAGACGGTTACGAAGGGGCTGGCGGTTACGTCTTTTCCCGGTTGGATTTGATTCCACGGGACTACGGCGATTAGCACCAGCATCGCGCCTACGTAGACGGCTACCAGGCGGATTACCATATCTTTTAGGGCTTTGGGGACTGTGTGCTCGGGATCCTTTGCTTCGCCTGCTGTTACTGCGATCATTTCCAGGCCGCAGAAGCTGGCTATTACGAAGACTATGCCTGTCCACGCGGAGAGGATGCCATTCGGAAAGAAGCCGCCGGCTAGGTGATAATTGCGCAGGCCGATTGGGGCGCCGTGGCCGATGCCCAGGATTAGCGAGAGGCCGAAGATTATAAAGAAGCAGATGGCCAGGATTTTGATCATCGATAGCCAGTATTCGAACTCGCCGAAATTTCCCACCTTTAGCATGTTGAGATAGATCAGGCCTGCAGTGACGCAGACGATCCAGATCCAGCTGGGGACGTTGGGGAACCACCATTGGAGATAGATGGCTACGGCTATGGCTTGTCCGCCCATGCCTGCGGCCATGCTGAACCAGTAGGCGTAGCGGACTGCGAAGCCGGCCCATTCGGAGACGTAGAGTTCGGCGTAGACGCCGAAGGAGCCGGCGGTGGGATGGGCGACTGCCATTTCGGCGATTGCGCCTGCGAATAGGACTGCGATCAGGACGCCGATTAGATAGGTGATTAAGACTGCTGGGCCGGCTATGTGTACGCCTAGGCTGGTGCGTAGGAAGAAGCCGATGCCCAGGGCGCCGCCGATTCCGATCATGGCCATTTGGCGGGCGCTTAGTTGGCGCTCTAGGCCTTGCTCTTTGTCGACGGGAGTGGGTGCGATTGGTGAGGACGGGCCAGACATTATTTATCGGCCCTCCTTGCAAGGGTGGTTCGTTTTTTTTACGGCGCCGAAAACCCAATGCCACACCGGGCCGGTAGTAAACCCCGGCCCCTACGACGGCAAAATCCCGAAGCGCGGGTTACGCTTTTGCTGTTTCGCGTTCCGGAACGACCATATCCATATTTGCTTCTAAGGCCGCCAGAATCGCGCGCACGTCGTCTAACGTGTTGTAGACGTGGAAGGAGATGCGTAGGCCATCGAATTTGGCTGAGGCGATTATGTTAGTCTCCGCGAACTTTGCGGAGAGCTTTTCGGCGTTTGGCGATCTTACTACTAGCATGGGGCCGGGATTTTCTAGTGGTGTCTTCAGCGGAATTTGCAGCGCCTTCAGGCCCCTTGCTAGAGCGTCGCGGAGATTCTTGATGTGGCCGGCTACGTTGGCTAGGCCGATTTCTTGGAGCAGGTCTAGGCCTGGGGCTGAGCCGTAGATGCTGGGCATGGCTGGGGTGCCCATTTCGTAGCGGCGAGCGGTTAGGGCTGGCTCGAAATTTTTGAGGCTGTCCTGGAACAGGACTTTTTGGGCGAAGGCGCCGGTGACTGATGGGCGCAGCTTTTCGATCAGGCTTTCTCTTACGTAGAGGAAGGCCAGGCCTGGGGCGCCTAGGAGATATTTGAGGGTGCCGCTGGTGTAGAAGTCTACGTCCAGGGCGTGTACGTCGATGGGCTCGGTGCCGCAGACTTGGTAGCCGTCTACGATTACGTATGCGCCTTTCGCGTGGGCGGCGCGG
Source organism: Acidobacteriota bacterium (assembly GCA_013286465.1). Classification (GTDB taxonomy): domain Bacteria; phylum Acidobacteriota; class Terriglobia; order Acidiferrales; family UBA7541; genus Palsa-147. The sequence continues at coordinate 18,464 of JABDFR010000018.1, forward strand.
ACTACTCCTTCGATGTTGGAGCGGGCGCCATTTTTATAAGAGACGTGAGTGAGCGGGACGATGGCGGTTTCTTCGTCGATGGCGCGCTCATAGCTTTCTAGCGGGACTGAATCATTTACGGAATCCAGGAACGTTACTTGCGCGCCGCGGAGTTGCTGCGTTAGCCAGATATGGCCGCTTGCCGGAAAATCCAGCTCGCCCATTACTACTTTTTTGCGCTTATCGAATTTCAGGGAGCTGGCGATTTCGCTGATGGCGTGGGAGGTGCTGTAGACCACGGCGATTTCTTCGGGCTTGGCACCTACGAAATTCGCGAACGATTTGCGGATGGCTTCGTATTTTTCCATCCAGATGCCCCAGGGGATACCGTGGGTGTGCCAGAGACGCATGAATTCGTGCAGGCCATTTTCCACGTTGTCGGAGAGAGCGCCTTTGGTGCAACTGCAGAGGTGAATCTGGCTCTGGAAGACGGGAAAATGGGAGCGGATTTTTAGGACATCTGCGTCGCTGAGCATAATTGAGAATACTCCTTTTGCGGTTTGCCGGGCACTACCTACAGTGCTTTCCTGTGGGCCGTGCCGGGAGCACAGCGGGTGGGGCTGCGCTCCCCTCCTGTCGCGGCACGGTTAATCGGGCTGCCTCAGAACAACAACTTCAAATTGAGCTGGAATTGCCTTTGCGCTCCTGCGCCGAAGTGCGAATCGTTGTTGACGTTGTCGGCGGTGCCGGTGATGAATTCGTTTTTGAGTACCGGGCCGGGATTTCCGAAGATCGGATGATTCAGGAAGTTGAAGGCATCTGCTCGAAACTCGAGACGGAAGCGCTCGTTGATCGGGAAATATTTGCCGAGAGAAAAATCCCATTCGCCGAGGCCTGGAGCTGGGATGCTATTGCGCGAGCAGGTGCCGAACGTGCCCATGGCAGGTTCGGAGACGCCGCTCACTACGTAGGGTTTTGTGAAATCGTGGAGTTGCGTGACGATTTTGCCGGTGCAATCGGGGACATCGTGAACTTCGCCGGTGCCGCTGATGTCGTCGAAGGTTAGATCAGGGAGCCACATGGTGTTGTGCCAGGTGACTACGCCGGAGAGTTGCCAGTTGTTGAGGACCTGACCTGCTGCGCCGGTGAAGTGAGTTTTTGGAACTTCATAGACGTAGGAAAAATTGACCGACTGGGGCACATCGAATTCGGAATTGCCGCGGCCGAGCGCGAGATTAGTCGAATCGCGCGGGACGAAGCCGCTGGTGCCGAAGGCGTCGGAAGTTTCCGAGGCGTAATCGATATCGTGCGCCCAGGTATAGCCGAATTGAGTGGTGAGGCCGTGATAATTTTTGGTGCGCAAAAGAATCTGCAATGAGTTGTAGGTGGAATTGCCGCCGGATTGGAATTGACTGATCTGGCCGAATTGCGGGAAGGTGCCGAAAAACGGGCGGGCTTCCTGTTCTGCGACCGGATCGGGACGTTTGTTTAAGATTGCGGCTGGAGTCCAGCCCGAACCTGCGGGGGGCTGGTTGATGTCCACCCAGTTGTAAATGTGGGTGCCCTTCGACGCGACGTAGCCAATCTGAAGTTCAACTCCGCGCGTGATGTCTTGCTCAAGATTCAAGTTCCAGCTCTGCACGTTGGGCGGATGCAAATGCGGATCGACGGCTACCAGATTGAACGGCGGCGTGGCGATTCCGGTGGTGCTGAAGATTGGAACGCCGGCCTGGATTTGATTTGAAACCAGGGGCGCGGAAAAGATTCCTTCGCCGTTGAACGGGTTCGTGGCCATGCCAGGATTTGCATTTGTTACGGCCAGACCCTGGCCGACTAGCACGTCCATCGACTCAGCCACGTAATAAATTCCGTAGCCCGCGCGAATCACGGTGTCGAGGCCGTGGAAGCTGAAAGGCTTGTAGGCAATCGCGAGGCGCGGAGAGAAATTGCGCCAGTCGTTGCCGTAAGGCTGACCCACATGCACCAAGCCCTGGCTGGGGAAGAAGTTCGTCAGGCGGCCGCGATTTTCGTCGGGTACGCCGATGAAATCCCAGCGGATGCCGGCAATTACGGTGAGCTTCTTGGTGAGTTGAAAGACATCATTCGCGTAAACTCCAAAAACATTTTCGTTAATGTCGAAGCGGGTGCTGCCGCGGTTGATGTTCGTAGCCGCCGGATCGACCAAGCCCGCGAGAACGTCGACGACAATCGCTGTCTGTGGGTCGGTGGTGAGAGAGTTTCCGAGTTGCGAGCCGTCGAAGGTCAGAAGGCCGCGCAAGTTATTGTCGTTTAGTCCCCAGGCTTTGTTGGCTTCCAAGTTGAAGCCGAAGGTGAAATTGTGCTTCCCGCGATTCCAGACTACGTCATCGTTCAACTCGAAGGTTTCGCTCGTGCGTCCGCGGGGATAGCTGGTGTTAGTGCCCAGATTTTCGAAAACGCCGGCGCCCAGATCGATTTCCGGAAGGCCGCCATCTTGCGGCGGCGCGTTGGTGACTATGCCGATCGAAGTGGGATCGAAGCTTTCATCGGCTGGATTGAAATATTCGAATACGTGATTGTAAGAAACGCGCGCAGTGTTGATCAGACTTGAAGAGAAATTGTGGACTTCGCTGAGCGCGATGTTTTGCGCGCGGACAGGAGTGACTCCGAAAAATTGCGGCAATTGCGAGCCGCCTCCCGGCGAGTCGTGGCCTTGAGGGAAGGCATCGCGACCATTACCGAAAATGTATCGGCCGGTGAGGAGATCGCTGGGGCCGAGGCGTTGGTCGATTTTTACCGAGAATGCTTCGGGTTGCTGAGTGCCTGCGCCGTTAATGGTGAATTTGCCTTGATTTGGGGAGTACAGATTCAGAATCGCGAGGCCGACTGTGTTGGGCTGCATCCCGACGCCTGCGAGGAGCGACGTTGCCGTGGCAATTTGCGCGGTCGACGGTGCGTTGACCACGAGCGTGGTGCCGTTGAGGCTTTTACCGCCGTCGTAGCCTACGAAGAAGAAAGTTTTATCTTTGACGATGGCGCCGCCGAGGCTGCCGCCCCATTCATTCCAGATGAAATGGGCTTTGGGTTCGTTTCCGAGGTCTTCGAAGAAATTATGGGCTTCCAGTGAGGCATCGCGATGCGATTCGTAGACTGATCCGTGCCACTGATTCGCGCCGCTTTTCAGGATTACGTTGATCGAACCGGCGCCTGCTTCTGCATCGGCGGCGCCGCCGGTTACTACGCTGATTTCTTGCACCGCATCCGGTGGCAGGCGGGTGGCTGCGGTGTAGGAATTGCCGCCCTGGTTCATGGCGGGCAGTTGGCGATAGGCGTCCATATCTTGCGAGCCATCGATATTGAACATTACCGAGCGGCTGGGCGAACCGTTAATCGCGATTTGAGTGAAGGTGTAATCGGTGTTGGTCGAGGTGCCGGGCAGGAAGAATGCATAACGCGTGTAGTCGCTGTTTCCGAGCGGGAGCTGTTCGATCTCGCCGGAGGAAAATGTGCCGCCGATCACGTCGGTCTGCGTTTGCAGCAGCGGGGCGGCGGAGGTGACTTCAACTTGGGTGGAAACCGCCCCGGTGACGAGGGTGACTTGAATTTCGTTTACGTTCTCGAGACTGGTGACGATGCCCGTTTGCACGAAAGTGTTGAAGCCTTGCATTACGACCATCAATTTAAACATGCCGAGGGGGAGTTGCGGAAAGCTGAAGGTACCTTCGGCGTTGGTGGTGGCCGTGCGTTCGAAGCCGATGTCCGCGGCGGTGAGTTTCACATTGGCACCGGCGACGACTGCGCCTGAGGAATCTTGGACCGTGCCGGTGACGCGGCCTGGGTAGTATTGGCCGTAGGCGCTGCCCGCGGATACCAACAGGACCCCGAGAACTAACGCCGCAGTCAGAATCGCATACACCTTTTTCATGAACGCCTCCGAGGCCAGTCGCTTTGCTTCAATTTTTGTGCCGCCACTTCACTTGTTTCCTCGATTGAGTGCAATCGAACATGATTCTGGCTGTCTCTTCCGCGCGATATCGACTGCGGTTGGTGGGAATACTGGGTTGATGGGCTGGGGCTTACGTGATGGATGAGCACGCACTGCACGAGGGCGCTGAGCGAGACAAGTCATCGTTGCCATGAGCAATTCGCCTGTAACACTTGACGCCCCCTTATTGCTGGCGATGTTAGAAGTGTGTTTGGGGAGTGTCAATTACGAAGTGGGTTGCCGCGCTTCTTTTCGTCCATACATATGGACGGCGTTCCGCATATCGGAGGGCTTTTCGATGCAGTTGGTTCGATTGACATCGTGTGTACGTACTATGTCGGTTGAATGGGAAGAAAGTCGAGCCAGAGCATGCAATAACAAATAGCATAAGTTTTCGCGGGCGCTACACGGTCGGACGCAGCGAGCGGCGCCCCTACGGGGAAAATTCAAAGACGAAATTGAGAAATGCGCGGCTAGTCTAACTGCGTTTTTCTGCGGTCCAGCGGGCTTGGCCGTATTCACCTAGATCGACTGCGCCTTTCATGCGTGTATTCTCGACTGTGCCGGCGAATTGGTAACGGAGCCAATTGCCTTCGTATCTCTGAGCGCTGCGCAGGTAGATTTCATTGCCGCGCGCCCAGCCGTGTAATTCTCCGGCGACGATTTCGCCTTTGTGCTCGCCGGTTAATTGCGTGCCGGTTTGTTGCAGCGTGAAAGAATGATCGGCGCTACCGCAGACGTAGGCGATATGCACATCCCAGAGGCCGGCGACTGCGGGAAAAATTTCGGAGCGATTTGCCGGAGTGCTTTTTGGCGGAGAGGCTAGTGCGGCGGTTAGATTTTCGGCTACTTCTCGTTCCTGCCCGCTGACCATATTTAGAGAGCGAACGGTTACTGAGCTGTTTGTAGGGTCGGTTTTGTCGCCGGTGCCTTCGCCTAGGAAAATTCGCGGAGTTCCCTGCTCTAGCAGCTTTTTTACTTCTGCGCCGCTGATGCCGAGTTTCGCGCCATCCCATTTCACTACGAGCGTCGGACAATTCAGGGTCATGCCGGGGCCTTCGTCCATTTCGGTGGTGACGCCGGGGACGGTGGTGACTCGCTGCTGGACGAATTGCATCCAGGCTTGCCACTCCTTCCATTCGGCGGCGTGATCGCGCTCGAACCATTTTTGCGCGGCCACCATCATGCCGATAATTTCTTCCTTGCCGACTTTCATCGGGCGGCCGTAGGAATGATGCGGGGCGCTATTGATCCAGGCTGCTTTTACTAGATCGGCGCGGCCCATTAGCAAACCGCTGCATTGCGGGCCGCGCATCACTTTTCCGCCGCTGTAGCCGACCAGAGAAACGCCGCGCTGGAGATAAATGTCGGGATTGGTTATGCCTTCGGCGGCGGCGTCGACGAAAACTGGAATGTTTTTCGGGCGGGCGATATCTACGACGGCTTTCACGCCGAGATTCGCATACTGCGGTGGGATTCTATCGCCGAGCCAGCTCACGCCGAGATCATTGATTCCCAGCATGTAAATCATGGCGGTTTTTTCGTTGCAGGCTGCGGCCAGGGTTTCGGGAGTGTCGACTTCAATTACTTTTACGCCGGTCATGCGCACGGCTTGATCGTACAGATTGCGGGAATAGCGCGGGATGATCACTTCGCTTTTCAGGCCGGCGAGATTCGGCATGCGGCGTAGTTTTTCGGGATCGCCGCCGGCGATGCAGGCGGTGGTGCCGTGAGCGATTGAGCCGGAACAGCCGGAAGTGACGATGCAGGCTTCGGCGCCGACTAATGGTGCGAGGCGGGCGCTTACGGCTTCCATTAATTCATCGAGCTGGACGAATGCATGCGAGGCGCTTTCCATGGCGCGCATGACTTCCGGGAGAACGAGCGAACCGCCGAGAACTGTTTTCACGTGATCGCAATTGATGATGGGGCGAACGCCGATGGAGGCGTAGACGCCGGCATCCGAATTCGGAATGGGTGCGGCGGCGAGCGGGCGTCGCGAAACGGTTTCGAGTAGTCCGATGGTGGAGAGCGAGCAGCCGGCGCGCAGCCAGTCGCGGCGGCTTAGAGAATTAGTGCTCGGCACACTCGTCTCCGGAGATTTCGATTTCGACTTGCCTCGTTTGGGCATGCGGTTCCTTTAGCTTTGGCGCGCTTGGCTGACCGCGTCGTTTCGCCGCAGATTTTCCGCGCGCGCGGCCGCGATGTTAGGTTTGCGCGTGGACGCTGTCAATTGCCATCTCGATCGTATTCGGAGATGCCGTCCATATCTATGGACAGGCTTCTGGACATCCGAACCGAGTCCGTTTATGCTCGCACGCGAGGAAAACGATGGGCGCGACCAAAACACCGAGTGTTTCTTCCGTTCGGCGGGCTTTATCGATCATTGAAATCCTTGCCAATGCGCCGAAAGGATTGGGCGCGTCGGTGGTAAGCCGCAAGATTCACGCGCCGAAGAGTAGCGCGCATACGATTTTGCTGACGCTGGAGCGCAGCGGTTTTTTGCAGCGCGATGCGCGGAACGGTAAGTATTCGCTGGGGCCGAAGTTTTTTACCTTGGGGGACCGGCTGCTTGCCGCTACCGAACCGCGCGAGAAGGCGCGGCCTTACTTGATGGATTTGGTCGACAATACGGAACTGACGGCGCATCTGGCGATTTTGGACGCGGACCAGATTGTGTATGTCGAGAAGATGGATTCGCCCGGCATGGTGAAGATGAATACTTGGGTGGGGCGGCGAATTGATGCGCATTGCACGGCGCTCGGGAAGGCGATGCTGGCGCATTTGGAGCCTGACCATTTCAATGAACTTTTTCGCGGCTCGGTTTTGAGCCGGCGGACTCGCCGGACGATTGATTCCAAGGAAGCTTTGAAGCGGGATATCCAGAAAATACGCGCGCGCGGTTATGCCATTGACGATGAAGAATGCGGCATCGGAGTGCGCTGCGTCGCCTCTCCGGTTTTCGATCGGTCGGGCATCGCCGTGGCCGCGATTGGTGTGGCTGGAACTACCGCGCAGGTTAGCCGGCAGGATATCGAGGAGCTTGGCAATTTGGCCAAAAGCGCTGCCGCGAAGATTTCAAGAAATCTCGGTTTCAATTCCTAGTTCTCTGCTCATCTATGCTTCCCTCGTGGTGTGCTCCAGCGGCTTAAGTGCAGTACTCCGAGGAATCTTTCCATTGCGTGAATCGTACGCTCGTCTCACAAGGACGCCGGCAGGCTGCCGGCGTTACGGATGCTTGGTGGTGCGCATCTCATGGCTAGAGGATTTGTGCTTTGAAAACGCCTTCGAAACTGCTTCGAAAATATCGCGATAAACGGAGCTTTGGGAAAACGCCTGAGCCTTCTGGGGGCGAGGGTGCACCGGCAGGAGTGCCTGCGCTACACGAGCGTGATCATCACGATGGCGGCTCGTTTGTGGTGCAGCGGCATTCTGCTACGCGGCTTCATTATGATTTTCGGTTGGAAGTCGACGGCGTTTTGAAATCTTGGGCTGTGCCGAAGGGACCCCCGCTTGAGGATGGCGAGAAACGGCTGGCTCTTCAGGTGGAAGATCACCCGATTGAGTACGGGAGATTTGAGGGCGTAATTCCCAAGGGAAATTATGGCGCGGGCGATGTGCGCATTTGGGATCGCGGGACTTTTAGGACGGAAGGCTCGGAGCCCGCGGGCGCGCAGATAGAGAACGGCGAGATTAAATTTAGCCTCGATGGGACGCGATTGCAGGGGCGATTTGTGCTGGTGAAGATGCGGAATTCGAAACGGCAAAACGAGTGGCTCTTTATTCGCAAGGCTAGTGGATCGGCCGTTGCTGATGAGCCTGTCGCGGCCGTTGCGCGAAAGAATGGGAGTGCGCGCGCGAAGCAACCGCGAAAACGAGGATCGATCGCCGATCCTTCGACGCTTTCGGGGGCGGTGCGGGCGCCGATGCCTTCGAAAATTAATGTGGCGCTGGCCACCTTAGCGGACAAACCATTTTCGGACGATGCTTGGCTTTTCGAGATCAAGTGGGATGGCGAGCGAGCCGTGGTGTGGACGAAAGACAATGGCGTGACCGTGCGTTCGCGATCGCATCGAGATATTACCGGGGAATGTCCTGAATTGCGGGAATTCGCGAGGAAGCTTAGCGCGCGCGAAGCAATCGTGGATGGCGAAATTGTGGCGCTGGATGATGCGGGGCGATCGGATTTCAAGAAACTGCAATCTCGCTTCGGCGTGCAGAATCCATCGGCAACGCTACTCGCTCAAGTTCCGATCGTTTATTACGCGTTCGATATTTTGTATTGCGACGGCTACGACTTGCGCGGCGCGCCTTTGATCGAGCGGAAGGAGTTTCTGCAACGATTGCTGCAAACTTCGGAGGCGATCCGATATTCGGATCATCAGGTGGGCGAGGGCGAGAAGCTGTTTGAAGTGGCGCAGAAGCAGCAGCTCGAAGGCTTGATCGCGAAGAAAATGGATAGCGCGTATGTGGAGGGGCGCTCGCGGGTTTGGCTGAAAATCAAAATCGTGCATGACTTGGACGTGGTGATTGCTGGTTGGACGGCGCCGCGGCGGTCGCGCGATTATTTTGGGGCATTACTGATGGGCCTATATAAAGGTAGCGAGCTGCATTACATTGGCAGTGTGGGAACGCGGTTTGATCGCGAATCGCTTTCCGGGATTCACGCGCGGCTGCGAAAAATCGAGACCGCGAAGTCGCCTTTCAAGCATCCCCCAAAAGTGAAAGAAAAAATAAGCTGGGTCCAGCCTACTTTGGTTGCGCGGGTGAAATATGCGGAGTGGACTACGGATTTGAAGCTTCGCCAGCCCGTGTTTCTTGGATTTCAGAACGACCGCGACGCTTCGTCGGCTACTTTTGCGGAGCAGCGGAAGGCGCCGGAGCCCGTGGTTAGCCGTCCGAAAGGCGCACGCTCGCGCGCCGGGCGACACGGCGAGGCTGAAGACGCCGCCGCGGGCGCTGTGGCTAAAGCGGCCCCACGAGACGTGTCGCCGAAATTCGCATCGACTCGCGGCAAAGCCGTCGAGGACGAGAGCGCGATCGACGCGGAGCTTTCGAAAGGGACTGCGGAATCACTATCGCTGGTTTTCAACGGTAAAGAAGTGGCGCTCTCGCACTTGAACAAAGTTTATTTTCCGGAGGCTGGCTGCAAGAAACGCGATTTGCTCCTCCATTATTTGCGCATGTCGAAATATATTTTGCCGTTTTTGAAGGACCGGCCGCTGGTGCTGAAGCGCTATCCGAACGGGATTCATGGCAGCTTCTTTTTTCAGAAAGAGGCGCCGAAATCGCGGCCGGAGTGGATGCGGACCGTTTCGATTTACTCGAAAGAGCGCGGCGGCGAGATGGAATATTTTGTGGCGGATGATTTGGCGGCGCTGCTTTATCTTACCAATCTTGGATGTATCGATCACAATCCGTGGTCGAGCCGCGTTGGAAATTTGGATAAGCCCGACTACGTGTTTTTTGATTTCGATCCTACCGAGGGAACTGGATTTGATGCCGTCGTGGAATTGGCGAAGAGCACTGTGGCGCACTTGACTCGGCTGGGCATGAGATCGTATCTGAAAACTTCTGGGGCTACCGGGTTTCATATTTATGTGCCGCTGGAGCCGAAATATTCCTATGAGCAAGTGCAGATGTTCGCGGCGGCGGTGGCGGAGATGGTGAAGCGGGAGCATCCGAAATTGGTGACGTTTGAACGCAGTGTTGCGAAACGGAAGAAGGGATCGGTGCTAATCGATACTGTGCAGAATGCGCGCGGGAAGCCTTTAGCTGCGGCTTATTCTGTGCGACCGGTGGCTTCGGTTGCGGTTTCTGCGCCGGTTGCGGCGAAGGAATTGACTGGGAAATTGCGGGCGGATTCTTGGACGCTGGAGACGATTGGGGCGCGTGTGAAGCGCGTTGGGGATTTGTGGGGGGATTTTTGGAAGCACCGGCAGCGGTTGGAAGAGGCTGTGAGCAAGGCTACGTAGCGCTCGCGGTAGAGGAGCTTCTGTAGTCTTTGAATAAAAGTCAGTTTAATGCTGTATGGATCGTTTGCGTTTGAGTGCTTAGGATTTGTTTTTATTTTAGTTGCGGAGGAGGAGACACATGGCACGTTATGGGAAAGCGGCGGCGAAGAGCGTGAAGAGCGCTGTTGAGCGTGAGGAACGCGGGACGCTGCGTTCGGGCAAGGGTGGAAAAGGCGGAGTCGTGACTAGCCGCAAGCAGGCGATTGCCATCGGGCTTTCGGAGGCGCGCAAGAAAGGCGCAAAAGTTCCGCCGAAGAAATAATTTCGACGGCTGGCGGAGCGCGATGCTTCGCGCTTTGCGCTCGCGGCTAAGTTCTGGCGCGCGGGCTGAATCGGTCGCGGAGGAATGGAACGGCACGGTCGAGCGTGTGGCTGCCGTAGCGCGCCCACTGCGGCAACGGCCGCGGGGTTTCTGCCAGCAAGTTGGAGAGATGCAACAGCGACGGATTCGAATCCGCGATTATTTTTACGAGCGATGTTAGCGGAACCGCTAGAAGAAGCCCCATCACTCCCCACAGCCAGCCCCAGAACAACATACCGATTGTGGCCGCTACCGGCCCGATCTGAACTCGCGAGCCGATGAATTTCGGAATCAATATATTCGCGGAGATCATGTGGAGAAGAAAAACCGTCAGCACAATGATGATGAACGGAGTAGCGCTATTGAACTGAAATGTGGCGGCTAAGACCGGGATGATGGCTGCCAAGAGAACTCCGAGAAACGGAATCAAGTTTAAGAACCCGCTGAGCATTCCGATCTCGAGGGCGCCATTCAATCCGATGCTCCAGAAAACGGCCACCGAGACGGCCATCATCACGGACCCAATAATCAGATTCCCGACCACAAATCCGCGCACCATGCGATTGAGACGGTCGACGAATCGCGGCACGTCCATCTTCGAGCCCAACATGCTGCTAAATCGGACGGACATGCGGTCTTTCCCGACCAGCATGAAGAACGTGAGAAACGGAACCACGCCGCCGACGATCACCGCTCCCCAAACCGATCCGAATCCGCGGACGATGAATCCTGGCCAGTCGGAAGCCTCCTTGATTCGCACTTCGGCGACTTTTTTTGACGAAGAGTTGCCCTCAGAGGTGAGCGACCCGGCGCCCTCGCGAACTTTCTCAATTTCTTTGCTCAGCGGCTCGACGGCCTGCCGGATTCGCCAGGCATATTTCGGGATTTCGTCCACGGCGGCCGTCGCTTTGGCGTAGTACGTATAACTGAACACTCCCACGGCGAGCATTCCGAGAATGAGCACCAGCGCGGAGGAAAGAGTGCGCGGCACGTGCCATCGCTCAAGACGAGAGATGAGAGGATCGATCAGAATGGCAATGAAAGCCGCGAGCAAAACCGTGATGCACAGTGAACTCGCGAAGAAAGCAAATGCCACCAGAATGGCGATGACGATGATCCACAAGAGCGTCGCCAGGCGCGGAAGCAAAGTTTGCCATGTGGAATCGTCAGGGGGATCAGCCCTCAGGCTGTCGGAGCGGAGGTTATCGTCCATCTCGTTCGCACCTGCTTGAGCGATCGATTTTCAATTTTGGCAGCTTCGAGGCAGTAATCCGAACTATTTTGGGGACGAGGGCCGTTTCAGACTATCGGGTCTTGTCGTCACTTCTCTACAGGAGACCATGTAGACTATTTGGGTCGATGTTTGGCTGCCGGCAGGAAATTTCCTCCCGCTCAATAGGCCACGCGGAAAACCAGAATTCCCGGGATGGCCGATGGCGGCAGGCCGGGAATTCTGGGAAATTTTGGAGGACTAACGGCGTTTTGATTTTGCGCGCGAAGTTCTGACTTTCGCGGAAGCGGCTCGCATTCTAGCGCGGGCGGAACGTGCGCGGAGGCGAGTGGCTCGAGTGACTTTGTTGCGTGCGGCGGCTGATTTGGCGCTGCGGACGCGATGGCGTCGGCGCGGTCCCGGCTCGTGCGCAATTCCGGTCTTGACGGCGACCGCGCCGATTGCCGAACCGATGGACTTGGCTACTTCGGTCAGCATGCCGGCAGTTTCTTTAGCCGTTTCCTTTACTTTTCTGCTTACCGTCTTCGCTGTCATCGCGATTCTCCTTGGAATTTCGTTGGACTTTAGAGCTGCGACTAAAAACTCGGCTTTGCGCAAGTCGTTGATCGATTGCCCGGTGGTTGCCGGAGCACTGGTCCAATGTCGTCGGAGGATAGGCGAGAGCCCGGCGGAGGCCTATCGGGTGAATCATTGAGTTCTTTGCGGAAATTGGGATATGCGAGTCGAGCTAGCTGCACGCGGCTAGATTCCTACACCATCCGTTTGTGGGCTGTACAGCACACCTGGTATAGCGGGCGCCGCGCAAGGGAGTAAGCTCTGCGCTTTCGTGTTCGCTTTGTCGAGACACTGAGCGGCGGACACGACGGGGCCGTGACAAACGACGAAATGCGCAGCTGAAGAGGAGAGTTCACATGGCACACGCTACGACAGTCTCATTCGCGGAAACCGGAATTGTTGATGGGTCGATCAAAAATGATTCTCATTCGTCGGGAATCACTTGGAGCGCGGTGATTGCGGGCGCGTTTGTATCCGCGGCGCTGTCGCTCATCCTGCTTTCGCTGGGAACCGGGTTGGGATTATCAGCTGTGTCGCCGTGGACGAATTCGGGCTTGTCCGCTGCCACGATCAGCAAGGGGGCGATTTTGTGGCTGATCCTGATGCAGGCTATCGGATCGTTGATGGGCGGTTATTTGGCGGGGCGCCTGCGCACGAAGTGGGCGAAAATTCACTCGGACGAAGTTTATTTTCGCGATACCGCGCATGGTTTTCTGGTGTGGGCCGTGGGGCTGGTGATTACGGCGGCCTTTTTGGCTTCCGCGGCAGCATCGGTGGCTGGCGGGGCTGGACGTCTTGGAACCGCTGAGCGCGCTGCGGGCTCAGCGAGTGCGCCGTCCGGCGGTTTGGCGATTAATCCAAACGAATATTTTGTCGACTCACTCTTGCGGTCGAATCCGCCAAATCTCGGACAGACTGAAACCGCGCTGCGCGGCGAAGTTGGACTAATTTTCGCGAACGCGTTGCGCACGGGCGAAATTCCGCCTGCGGATAAAACTTATCTCGATGAAATCGTGGCGGCGAGATCGGGAATGAAGCCTGCCGAAGCCGACGGGCGGGTGACGCAGGTTTTTGCCGAAGCTCAACAGGCGGCAGATACGGCGCGGAAGGCCGTCGCGCATCTGTCGCTTTGGATGTTCCTTGCACTTTTGATCGGAGCGTTCTGCGCGAGTTTGGCGGCAACTTTTGGCGGCGCGCAGAGAGACCATATCGTGATCGTTTGACAGACACGGACGTTTGCTTCGCTTTAGGCTGGCGAAAATTTAGACCGGAGGAAAGACATGAGATACATCCTGCTGTGGATTCTAGGAGTTCCAATACCCTTTATCATCTTGATTGCACTGTTGAGTCATTAAAACGAGGGCCGCGCCGACTCGCCCGGAACGGAAGTTCGCGAGCGAACGGATCCTCGCTGCGATTCGTGCCGCGCTAATTCTTGGGGATATATCCGGCCGCTCCGGAATTCGGAGGCACGATACTCGTGTTGAAGCGGCTCGAGCCGGAATTGTTCCAGTGCTCGATCGAAGCGGGTGTTCCGTCTTGGAGTTTCGCCGCGAAAAATAGTTTCCAGGTTCCCGGACCGAAGGCTACATAGATCATGTTGCCTTTTTCCTCGCGTTTGCCTTCTCCACCTTCCTGGCCCTCTTTTGAAACCTTTTCTTCATTGCCATTGGCGTCGGAATCCTTTTGGTCGTTCTTGCCGTCGCCTTGCTGTTTCGGGTCTGCGCCTGCCGGCCGGCGTCCGGCGCTCTTGAAAACCAGGCAGCCGGTTTCGTCGACGGCCACCTCATCGGCATGCAGGTGCACGGATTCGCCCGCGGCATCCTGTTCCGTCCCATTCAGCACCACGCACCAGTAATAGCTTCCGTATTCAATCGCTGCCATGGTTCCCTCGATTAAGCTTCATTCCATCGGTGCCACGTTGTTCCCGAGTATTCTCGGCTCTGAAAGGAGCATTGTGATTCGAAGCAATTATGTATTTTTGCGTGAATTCCTCTGTAGGATGAGCGCGCCAAGCTCAAGGTTTCAGTGAGTGGGCATTCGACCGTCGTGGCAGCTTTCGCTCGGGAATGCGTCTACGGAGGCTGCTTGCCGCTCGATTTGTCCTCCGGCGGCCGGTTTCGTGCATTTGCACATCCGCGGCACTTGCCAGAATACATACGGTATGCGAATTGTACTTGACAGGCATGCAGTCTCAAGATAGCTTGCCCGCCAAGCACCGTGCATTCGGAGGTGCTGCTTGCTCCGGACGGTTTTATGAACGCGACTGCCCGTCAAACTGCTGATCTGATTAGACTTTCGCCGCACGGCTTCGGGAATCCCTGGCTACAGATATGCCCTGGACCTTTGTGCGGCCATTCTGATGTTCGTCGGTGCACATTCCGCGACAGTTGGCGAAAGGAACCGCGATGAAAAGCGTGCTGCGATCTGCATTTTCGGCCAAAGTCACTTGCGTGACTGCGCTGCTTTGCTTCGCGTTTTTTGCGATCCCGGCTGCGCCACAGGATTCTGCGCCGGCGGAAGTTACGGTCATTCATGCCGGCAAATTATTCGACGCCCATGCCGGACGAATGATCGAAAACCAGGATATTTTGATTCGCGGCGAGAAAATCGAAAAAGTCGGCCCGAATCTTGCCGTGCCCGCGGGCGCGCATGAAGTCGATCTGCGCAAAGCCACCGTGCTTCCCGGGTTCATCGACGTGCATACGCATCTGACGTCGAAGGCCGGGGCCGCTGGCTATAATTCTCTCGGAGTCTCGATTCCGCGCCATGCGTTGGCGGGGGCGCGCAATGCACGGGTCACACTGCTGGCTGGATTCACCACCGTACGAAATGTGGGCGCCGAGGGCTACGCCGATGTCGCGCTGCGCGACGCGATCGATGAGGGCGATGTGAGCGGGCCGCGCATGCAGGTTTCCGGGCCGATCATTACTATCACCGGCGGGCATGGCGACAATAATTTGCTGCCTTTCGAATTTCATTACAACGCGGAAGGGGTCGCGGACGGCGTGCCTGCGGTGATGGCCAAAGTGCGCGAAAATATTAAATACGGCGCCGACGTGATCAAGTTCACTGCATCTGGCGGAACTTTTTCGAAGGGTGATAGTCCGCTCTTCGAGCAATACAGTCCCGAGGAAATGCAGGCACTAGTGGCGGAGGCGCACCGGCTTGGGCGCAAGGTTGCTACCCACGCGCACTCGGCGCAGTCAATTAAGGATGCGGTCCGCGCGGGCGTCGATTCTGTGGAGCACGGAATTTTCATGGACGAAGAGTGTATCCAACTGATGAAGCAGCACGGGACGTATCTCTCGGCGACTACCTATCCGTTGTTTTGGTACGAGAAAAATGAGGACAGCTTGCATCTGCCGCCGTGGGTAATCGAAAAAGTGGCCATGATTATTCCCGCGGCGAAAGTGAATGTGGCGCGCGCGTACAAGGAGGGAGTGAAAGTCGCGCTGGGGACGGACGCCGGGGTTTATCCGCACGGATTGAATGGCGGCGAATTTTGGTCGATGGTGCAGCTCGGGCTGACGCCGGTGCAATCGCTGCAAGCGGGAACCGTGAATGCCGCCGATCTGATGGGGTGGAGCGACAAAATCGGAGCGATTGAACCCGGGAAATATGCGGACATCGTCGCCGTAAATGGCGATCCGCTGAGCGACATTACTTTGCTGCAGCATGTGGATTTTGTGATGAAGGGCGGCGTCGTCTACAAAGGCAATCAATAGCAGGCACGCTTGCGAGTTTGCAAAGTTTTGCGGAATTAGAGACGGCCAACGGAGCGGACGGCTGCGGCGCGAATCGTCGCCGGCCACAAAGTTTGAATCATTAGGAGGAAGCACTGATGATACAAAAACTCTTCGTCTCGGCAATTTTTCTGGCACTGCTTGCGGGCGCCGCCTTCGCGCAATCCAATACCGGTGAAATCACCGGCACGGTCCACGATCCGCAAGGCGCCATCGTTCCCGGCGCCACAATTACGATCAGCAGCGCGGCCACCGGCCTTTCCCGCAGCGCGACGACGCCCGATAATGGCTCATTCCGTTTTCTTGCACTTCCGGCGGGACAATATTCGCTGTCCGGTGAAAAATCCGGATTTGCGATTGCGAAGGTTGAGCACGTTCAAGTTCGCGTTGATGAAATAACCACCGTGGATGTGGCGCTGGCCGTCGCGCAATCCACGCAATCGGTCACCGTCGAGAGCAACGTCACGCTCACCGACACAGAAACCGCGCACCTGGGCAGCGTGATCAATGAGGAACAGGTCACTACCCTTCCGCTGAACGGGCGCAATTTTGCGCAACTTGCGCTGCTCAATGCCGGCGTTTCGGCATCCGGGGGTGGCGGCGGCCAGCAAGGCGGTGAAGGAGGCATTTCGGGTTACTCCTCGAACGGCCAGCGCTCCACCTCGAACAATTTCATGGTCGATGGCATCGATAACAACAATTACGAAGCCGGCAGCGTGGCGCAGCTTCCTTCCATCGATTCGATCCAGGAATTTCAGGTGCAGACGAATAATTACGCGGCGGAATACGGCCGCAGCAGCGGCTCGATTGTCAATCTGGTTACAAAATCCGGCACCAATCAATTTCACGGATCGGCCTACGAATTTTTCCGCAACAACGCTTTGGATGCGCGCAACTTTTTTGCCGATCCCGCTTTTTCCGCCCCCGAACTGCGTCTGAATCAATTCGGTGGAACCATCGGAGGCCCGATCCAGAAAGACAAAACTTTCTTTTTCGGCAATTACGAAGGCTTCCGGCAAATTGCGGGCATCACCAGCCTCACGAACGTTCCCACTGACGCACAGAGAAGCGGCCTATTTTTCAATCCAAACACGGGTCTAACTCAGCAGGTGACCGTGAATCCGATCAGCGCGCAACTTTTCACGCTCTTTCCCGAGCCGAATACCACCCAGCCGGGCGGAAATTTTGTGGCCTCCCCCAACCTTACTAACAGCACAAACCAGTATTTGCTGAAAATCGATCATCACCTGGCGCACGGAATGCTGACGGCGCGCTACAGCTACACCGGAGCCACGATTTTCTTTCCGTTCCAGCCCGGCCAAGGAGTTACGGCAATTCCCGGATACGGAGTGAACGACAAGGAATCTACCCAGCTAGGATCGCTCGGTTATACGTGGTTCATCAGCCCGGCGTCGCTCAATGAATTTCGTTTCGGATTCACGCGCGTCACCGGCTTCACCTCGAATCAGCCTGGCGCTCAGGCCGCGACCTACGGT
Source organism: Acidobacteriota bacterium (assembly GCA_013286465.1). GTDB lineage: Bacteria > Acidobacteriota > Terriglobia > Acidiferrales > UBA7541 > Palsa-147. Next base: position 35,750 of record JABDFR010000018.1, read on the forward strand.
TTCAATACCGGTTGGCCGGCGGGATCGCCAATGGGTCTCGGCAATATTCCCAATATCACTTTCTCCGGAGGGTTGGTTTCCGGTGTCAGCGCCACGTCCAATCTTGGCTCGACCGGCAACAATCCGGCCGGCAATTGGATCAACACGCTGCAATTTGTGGACAATTTCTCGCACGTCACTCCGCGCCACGAATTTAAATTCGGCGGCGAGGCGCGCAATATTCGCGACAATCGTGTTTACGACCTTTTCTTTAATGGACAACTTGGCTACACCGGCACAGTCAATCTGGAAGGAATTCCCAATCCGCTGGTGGATTTCGCGGAAGGCCTGCCCAGTTCGTCGTTGCAATTCGTCGGCAACTCCGGGCGTAGCTACCGCACCACGAGCTACGATTTCTTCGCGCAGGACAAATTCAAGCTGCGGCCCAATCTGACGCTCACTTATGGCCTGCGCTACGAGCTGAACACCGTGCTGCACGATGCGACCGGGCACTCGAGCACTTGGCGGCCGAATTTGTTTACCACGTTCCTTCCGCCGAACGCTGACCAGACCAATCTGGCTCAGCTGCAACTCTCCGGCATCGCCACGCAAAGCCAGCTGGGCGGCCTCTATAATGGCGACCACAATAACTTCGCGCCGCGAATTGGCATCGCGTGGGCGCTCGGACCGGCGCAATCCACCGTGCTCCGCGCTGGTTACGGGATTTTCTACGACACGGTTTTCGGAAATATTCCCGGAAACGTGATGTTGAATCCGCCGTTCTTGCCGGACTACTTCATCCCCAATCCCCCGTTCCCGGCTTCCTTCGGACCCTCCGGATTCCCAGTGATCACCGTCACGGCGGCCAATTTGCCCACGCCTTATTCGCAAGCGTGGAATCTCGACGTGCAGCATCAACTGCCCGGCAAAATGTTGCTCGACGTCGCGTATGTCGGCACCACCGGCACGCATCTGCCGCGCTTCGTCCAAATCGATCAGGCCTACATCACGCCGGCGCAGGTCAATGCGCTCACCAATCCCGATATCGTCACGCGCATGAACATCCTCGGAATTCCGCCTCCTGCGCAGCAATTCCTATTGCAACACATCGATCAGATGCCCAGCATCATTCGCGGCCCGTACTTCGGCTTCGCGCAGATTTTTCAAGCGCAAGATTCGATGAGTTCGAATTACAACGGGCTGCAGGTCAAGCTGGATAAACAGCTCTCGCACGGACTCACGTTTGGGGCCGCTTATACGTATTCGAAATCGATTGATAGCGCATCGGACTTTTTCGGCTCCGGCGTGAACGGGACGACGATCTTTCCGCAGAACAATTACGACACGGCCGCGGAGAAGGGCCTTTCCGATTTCGACATTCGCCACCGCTTCGTGTTCAATTACATTTACAGCATTCCGAGCCTGAAGAATTTGTGGCAAGCGATTCCGGAGCGGGTCGGCGGCGGATGGCAGATCAGCGGCATCGTTACCGCACAGACTGGCCAGCCATTCTCGGTGTTGACCGGAGCGAACCAAAGCAGCACTGGCCTGGGAGACGATCGCGCCAACGTCAGCGGTGATCCAAACAACGGCCCGCATACCGTGGCGCAGTTTTTCAATACCAGCGCATTTTCGCTGAATCAGCTGCTGACCTTCGGAGATTCGGGCCGCAATATCGTCACGGGTCCGGGCTTCACCGATGTCGATTTTGCCCTGATGAAGAACACCATCATCACCGAACGCGTGACCGTGCAATTCCGCGCGGAGTTTTTCAATATCTTCAATCATCCGAACTTCGCGCTGCCGAATAATGTGCTGACTTCGCCGTCGTTCGGCGCCTTGTTCCAAACTCCGGACGTGGCGCAGAATAACGTGGGCCTGGGCTCTGGCGGCCCGCGCCTGATTCAATTCGGCTTGAAGTTTTTGTTCTAGAGAGGAATTATGAGCCGGCGAGCGGGACGTGCGCGAACGCAGATTCCCAGTGCTTTGGTATTCGTTTTCTGTCTATCTGCGTTCGCATTCCCGCCACCGGAAGGGCCGCGCGTCGATTCACTCGGTCCGAATCTCTACGCCTATATCTCCGACAACGACAGCAGCGCTAATTCCACTTTCCTAATCGGCCCAAAAAGCATTCTGGTAGTCGACACAAGCATCGATCACTTTGAAGCCGAGAAGCTGCTGCGCGAAATCCGCAAAATCTCGCCGCTCCCGGTCGGCTACATCGTCAACACGCACTACCATCCGGACCATCAAGGTGGAAACGGAATCATCGGTCCCGACGCGGCGGTTATTTCGTCGCCGTTCACGCGCGAGAGAACGATCGCTGTCGCTGAAGCAACTTCGAAGCCCGGCGCAGCGCGGCCCGCAGGCCATGAATTCATGTTCCGGCCGGCCACGGAAACATTCACCGACAAACTGACCATCTATCTCGGCGACAATCCGGTCGAAATCATCGCTGCATGGCCGGCGCACACGCTCGGCGACGTCTACGTTTATTTTCCGAAGCAGCGGGCGGTAGCCACCGGCGATTTATATCTCACAAACAGCGTCCCGGCGATGGACCAGGGCAGCGCGGCGCACTGGATTCAGGATCTCGATCAAATTTTGGCATTGCCGGCCGATCATTTCGTGCCGGGACATTTCGAGGTGGGCACGCGTCAAACGATTCAACGCTTTCGCGATTACATGAACGATCTCAACACGCAAGTTGTGGCGTTCGCCAAGACCGGCGCCACCGAAGAAGAAATCCGCCAAAAAATCCAGCTGCCGCAGTACTCCGATTTCCGCCAGTACGCGAAATACGAAGCCACCTTCGGCGACAACGCCGCCGCAATCCTCAAGCAAATCCGCTCTGCGAAGTGACTCATCTTCGAGTTTTCTGGCGTCGAGTTCGACCGGCAAAAGCGAATAAGGTAAACTGGCACAAAGCGCCCGTAGCTCAGTTGGATAGAGCGTCTGCCTTCTAAGCAGAGGGTCGGGAGTTCGAATCTCCCCGGGCGCGCCATTCTTTTTTCCCATCGGTCGAATCGTTCGCGGCACAGCCAAAACCGTCGAATGGAGTCCGCGTGGTCGGTTTTTGGGGCGGACCAGATCGTCGCGAACTCTCTTCCCCCGTCCTACGATTTGAGATTTAATTACTATTTGAATTGCTTACCTGCGGCATAACTATGCCAGAATATGGACATGAGCCGGTTGGGACTTGGGTCTTCAATGATCCTGGCGATTGCTCTCAGTCCGTGGTCGCAGCGACCCAGCGCAAACGACGTTGCCGATCGCGAAGGTAGCTTTATCGATGGGGTTGTGACATACCAGAACCTAACACCGGTTAAAGGTGCAACAGTTTCCGCCGAGCCACTCGGACGCGCAATGGGTGCGATTACTCCTCACGCGGAAACCGATCAATCCGGATATTTCGTGATTCACATTTCGCGTTCCTGGTTTGGAAAATTCGCGGTGGCGGCGATGAAGGAAGATGAAGACTATCCCGACATGGTCAAACAGTTCTACAGCGACGGCAAATTCGTGACGGTGACATTGACGCCCAGACATCCCCACGCGACGGTAACACTTCGCCTGGGGCCGAGGGCAGGAGTTTTGGTTGGCACCGTCGCTGACGCAGTATCACAGGTACCTCTAAGTCCATGCGTAGAATTTCGGAGAGCTGCGGAACCGGGCAATTTTATGAGCGCCAGCGGATTGGTCAAACCGCGATACAAACTGCTGATTCCTCCGGACGCGGAAATCCTGATGAAGATTTCACTCGACGGCTACAAGACGTGGTATTACCCCGGAACGGTCGACAAAACAGCGGCAAAGTCGGTGCGCCTCGCGCCCGGTGAGAATAAATCTGTAGATATTCGGCTCGAACCTGACGCTAAGCTCAAAACTGGCTGCCCCGCACCACTCAATTCCCGCTAAGCCGGATTCTTTGTCAATAGCGTTCGAACATTCCGAGCACGTGACAGTGCAGAGTCTCATTCTGTCTGTGGCGTTGCGCTGGCGACCGCTAGGATTGTTCCGGCGAAGAGTAGCGTGTCGAAAAAGTAGTTTATGCCCTCGATTTTGGCTCCGGTGCTGGGGTCCATCAGCGCGGCGATCAGGATTGGGCCGTAGACGAAGACGACTAGCAGCACGATCCAGGTGCCTAGAACCGTTGCCGCCATGTGCGTCTTTTTGTCTAGCAGGATGCATGCGCCCGCTGCGAGAAGGATTGCGCCGGTCACGTAGCCGATTAGCAGGCGTCCGGGAATCCATACGGGCATCAGAGCTTCGAGTGGGACACCGGGGCGTGCCAGTGGATGCAGAAAATGCATGACGCCATAAAAGATGGCGGTGATGGCGATGATTATGCGGCCTATCGTTATTAACCTGCGTCCGGCGGGGCCGTGCATCGCGCTCCCCGCGAAAACCCAGGCGCCGCTGCCGAACGACATTTCGCGGAGTGTCAAAGTCCAGGCGAACCTGTCTTTGGGGGTGGCGATTGTGCCCGGGATGTCCATCATGGCAACGAAAAGAAACATTGTTAGCCCGAGCAGCAGGCCGGACCAGCGCACTTGAATTTTTGTGGCGATACTCAGGGACGCGGCTACAAGCGCGACGCCTACGAAATAGGCCCAGAACAAACGCCACGGCATGTATTCAGGAACTAGGGGCGCGACGAATTCCACGCCAAAGAGGTGAAGCGCGCCGAAGACTCCATACGGAACGGCAAAGCACAAATAGCTGAGGGCTACGATTTTTTCCAGGCCCGGGGCGCGGGCGATGTTGGTTCTTGCAGCCCACAGCGCGATGAGGGAAACCAGGATGCCAGCAGCGCACATCGCAATGACCGTGCGGGATGTCCCAATAAACATGACGAGAATTGTTGTTCGCATGCCGATCCCAAGCGTACGGTCGCGTTCTCTATCGGGAACAGGCTTTCGCGATCAGTAGCGGCGCGAATTGTACAACAAAGAGACGGTGAGGATATTTATTTTCGAATCTGGACACGCGCCCGTCCTGGAGCGCCCGTGGGGTCGAGTTTTTCGCGTCCGCAGTTTGCATTTCCAGATCGGAGTACGTCAGTCGGATGCCGGGCCAGCGAAGAGGATGAGATTCTCGTCTGGGTCCGAGACTATGAAAGTCGTGGCACCCCATGGTTCCTTCTTGAGCGCCTGATGGACGGAGACTCCTCCAGCCTGATAACTCAGAAAGAGCTCTTTGATTTCGTTCGCGGTGGCGACCGTTATGGAAGCGGAGAGCAGATGTTCGCGCTTGCGAATATCGCCTGCGAACACCGGTTCGCAGACCAGCCGCAAGTTAATTCGTGCACTGTCGCGGAAGACTTGCGCGTAGTCGGGCGGGTCGCCATAGACGAATTGGATCGCGAAGCCAAGTCTCTTTGTGTAGAAATCGCAGGAACGTTTGATGTTCGCAACGAAGAGTTGCGGCTCAATTCCACTTAGAATGGGACGCGGGGTCGGCTCTCGGGGTTCATCGGTCATGTCATCTGCTCCTGATTTGCAATCCGGCATGCTTTATCACGCGCGTCCTGCACGATCTTGTCAGACTCCTTTAGGAACGATGACCAGATTGGTCCGGGCAGTCTACCTTGCCACAGAATCAAATTGATTGGCAGCTGCATCGATGTGCCGTCGATTCGTCGCTTCCATACTGTGGCCGGCCGAGTGTCGATTGGCTCAAAAGCTGCTCGTTAAACTGCCGGCGTGCCGAGTACTAGAAAAGTGTAGGACTTTCGTTTCCCAAAGTTTGCGCCCACCGCTCCATTGTGGTACACGTTCACGAACATCACACTTTGTGAACCTGGGAGGAAAGCCGAATCGCCCCAAGGTGATTGTTTAGCCGTTTTCTTAAATGGATTCGCGTACTTTTTCGGAACTTTATGGAAGCGCTCGGCAAATACAAGATCGAATCAAAGCTCGGTCAAGGTGCCATGGGGTGTGTGTACAAAGCCTGGCACCCCGGCTTCCATGACTATGTGTCGCTGAAGACTATCCAGGATACACGCCTCGAAAACGCGCAGTTGCTGGAGCGATTCAAGCGCGAAGGCCGCGCGCTGGCCAAACTGAAACATCAAAACATCGTTCAAATCTATGACGCGGATCAGGCGGAAGGTGTTCACTTCATCGTCATGGAATATATGAATGGCGGGAGCCTCGATCGAATCATCGAAAAACGAGAGCACAGCCCGCTGGCCATGCGCCTCGGTTACATTATTCCCGCCTGCCACGCCTTGAATTACGCGCATCGCCGCGGCTTGTTTCACCGCGATATCAAGCCTGCCAACATCATGCTGCACAACGACGGCAACGAAGAAGTCGTCAAGGTCGTCGATTTCGGTATCGCGCGCTTGGTGGATCTCTCCGAAAAGCAGGATTTTTCCATTTCGCAGACGAGTCTGTTAGTCGGCTCTCCTGCTTATATGGCTCCCGAGCTTCTGACCGGATCGTGCCGCGCCAACGAGCGCACCGACATTTGGGCTTTGGGAGTAACGCTCTACGAATTGTTGTCCTTCGAGCGCCCCTTCCAGGGCAGAAATTTCGAGGAGTTGCGCCACAACATTATTCATGCCAATCCGAAATCACTCGCAAAGCTGGCGCCCGATTGCCCGAACGATCTGGTCGCCGTAGTGCTTCGCATGATCGAGAAAGACGCTTCCCGCAGGTATCAGGTCGTCGAAGATTTGCTATTCGATCTCGAACCTATCGCCAGGCGCCTGCGCTGCGAGACGGCTGCCTCCCTGATTCACCGCGCCAATGACCTCTGCGAGATCGGCGAAATGGAAAGCGCGAAATCGGTCTTAAGCGAGGCGCGCAACTACGATCCGGCGAATTCCCAGCTACGCGAACTTCTCCAAAAGATCGAAAAAGAACTGCATCGAAAAGAGCTGCTGCCGCGCTTGCACACGCACCTGAAACGCGCCCGCGATTTCACGCACCTGGATGAATATCAGAACGCCCGGGAAGAAATTGGCTTCGCGCTGGCCCTCGACTCCACTTTCGAGCCGGCCCGCAAGTACCTCGAAGAGATCGAAGAGCAAGCAAAGAAAAAAGAGCTGCTGCAGGAAAAGCTGCGGCAGATCAAGCTGCGAATTTCCGAAGGCGAATTGTCGCAGGCCGAAAACTTCCTCAAGGAACTCGAGGACCTCAGCTCCGGCAATCCGAAATCTCTGGAGTTGCGGCGGCAGATCGAGCAGGAAAAGCAGCAACGGCTGAAACGCAAGCGCATCAACGAAATTCTGAGCCGCGCGCAGTCGCTGCTCGCCGCGCTGCAGGAAGACGAATGTCTGGCCTTGCTGGCTCAGGGATTGCAGGAATATCCGCAAGAACCCGAATTCCTGAAGATGCAGGAAATCGTGCGCCGCGATCTGGCCGATTCGCTTTCGCAACTGGAGCGCCAGCGGAATATCGATGAAATCCGGCAGTTCGTGGGAAACGGTAATTGGGAAGCGGCGCACCAAAAGATGGAAGCGTTGCTGCAAAAGTTTCCGCATGATGCCGCGGTGAGCAATCTGCATTCGTTCGTCGCACAGGAAACTTACAAAGCTGAGGCACCCGAAGAGCGCGGCGCCACTGAAGCAGAAACCAGCGCGAGCCGAAAGAAACGCCGCTCGAAGAAGCATCCTGATGCAAACGCAGCCGAGGAAATCACTTTTTCGGAAACCAGAAGTCTGCTGGCAGATGGCAAGCGCGACGAGGCCCTGCAACTGGCACAGAGCGCCATCGAAGCGCGCGTATTCAAAAAGAACGACGCCCGCGTACTCGCTTTGCTGAAGGATATACATAATTTCAATCGTACGCCGAGCGAACCTCAGCAAGCCGCCGCTCGAGGCAGTCAGGCGGCAGTTCAGCAACCGCACGAAATCGAACCGCAGCAGACGGTCTTCCCAAGCGAAAGAGCGGCCGAAGTGGCCTCCGATTGGCGGCTGACCGTGCCGCCCTCAGAAAATGACGGTCTCAGCACCTCCGCGTCGGCACCCGCCGATTACGGAATCGAATTCCCGGTGCCAAAAGTGGGAGCGCGGGAAGGATCGCAAGGATTTCCCGCCAGCGCGGCGGCGCCCGAAACGGTGCCCGCGGATTTGCCTCCGTACCTGGAAATCCTGCGGGGAAAAGCCAAACAGATCGGTGTGGTGGCCGGCATCATCGCGCTAGCGTCCGTTGCGCTATTCGTGCGCTGGCGGATCGCAAACGACGCGGCAAAAAAAGAGACGGCCGCCTTCCATCAAGCTGCCGAAGATGAAAGCGTTCGGAAATGGCCGCAGGCCGCGGCCGAATATCAGGCACTGGCACAGGCTCACGGTGCGCTCGCAACGCAAGCCGGCAACGAATACACCCGGCTGGCCGCGCTGCTGCAAAAGGAAAAAGACCTCGAGCAACAGGTCCAGCAAGCAAAAGCAGCCGCCAGCTACGAGCAAGCCGAAACTCTGCTTACGCAACTGGCGGACCTCCACGGCGAGATGGAGGCTCAGGCGCGTAAAGAAAAGAACGAAATCGCGGCGGGCGTGCAATGGGAAGAAAATGAATTAAAGGAACACCAACTAAGTTTGAATCGCGCGCCAGCGCAGCATCCCGCCACAAAGGGCGTCGCAACAAAGAATGCTCCGTCAGCTCCAACGATTACTCCAACTTCTGCTTGCACGCTATCGACAAGTGATTTGCCGGTCCGCCTGAATCGGGCCGACCGCAACAGCGCTCAGGGAAACTACGAGAGCGCCGAGCGCGAGTACAACGACGTCCTAGCCTGCGAGCCGAACAACGAGAGGGCGCGCACCGGCTTGGAGCGCACTCTCAAGGCAAAAAAAATGTAGCTGCGGATGAAGCCGGTAACCGACGGCTCCAATAATAGGGCGGAAGTTTTTGCGGAATCGAAAGGTTAGCCGGACCAGGCAGTGGTGCACAACTGAAGGCCTGTATTCGCGGCGCGATTCGCGAGCGCAGGGGAGCAATTGTAAACATGAAGCCTAGATTCTCGAATCCGAGGTTCTCCGCAGATCGTTGCCGCGGCGCGCTCGCGTTAATCGCGCTATGCCTGTGTGCCTCCGCGTTAACACTCTGCCTGTCCGCCAAAGAACTGCCGCTCAACGCCATCGTGGTCTATCAAACCGCCTCGGCATGGACCTACATGCAGGCCTCCGACGTACAACTCAACGCCAAGATCGAAGTGAAAGACTGCGGCAATGAGCAAAGCATCGATAAAAATGTTTACGGCAAGTTCCCTAAAATCCGCCTGTCCGCTCCGTCGTCTCTAGAAGTTCTGGAAAATGGCAGCCTGCGCTACACCAAGAACGATGTCGCTACCTGCGTGGTGCCCGACAATCTAAAATTCGAAAAGAATTCCGGGTTTACTCCGGGGCAATTGGCCGCCAAGTCCTCCCTCGACGGCAAACCCATCGGCTCGGCAACCGCAATGCCTGCGCTGAAACCCGGCATGCTGATCGTGTTCGTTGCCGCGCCGGACGCCGAATATGCCGAGTTCTTGTTAGCGTCGCGCGCGTCTGAAATCGCGCTCTGGGATGCCTACTTGGCGAAATTTCCGTCTGCGGCCCACACGGCGGAAGCCAAACTTTCCTTCACACATTTTCTCGTCAACCAGAGTCGCGCCCATCTCCAGCTCTACAAGACTTCGGAATCGCAAGCCTCCCCCGCCTATGCCGAGCTGAAAACCGCCGCGCAACTCGCCTTCAAGGCAAAATCCATTTTGCCCGGCGACGCCGAAAGCCTGTCGGCGATCGAAGAAGTCACCGCCGCCGTCGACACCATCGCCAAGAAAGGCACCGGCGAACTTCTGAGCTACCAGCAAGCCCTTTCCGCCAAGACCGCCGGCTACGAACATCTCAAAACCGCCGATTATCTTCTCCAGCAGCTCCAGGAAATCGATCCGCAGAATCCTTCGGTGGTGGCATTCGAATCGGGCGCTACCAAAGAAACCAGCACCTACGAAACCGCAATCCATTCCGCTCAGAACCAAATCGCGTCGAATCACCCCGATGACGCGATGCGTGCAGTCTCTCCCTACCTGGCATTTCTCCCGGAAGATCCGCGCATCGCCGAAATCGTCAATTCGTCCCACAGCTATCATTTCAATAAAGGTAAATCCTCCGCCGATTCCAACAATTGGCAGGATGCCGTGCACGAATTCGATCTCGCAGAAACGATTAAGCCCTCTCCCGAATCCGTCGCGGCGCTGGCCAACGCCAAAAAGGAATTAGAGAAGGCCAATAATAAAGCCGCCGCGGAAGCCGCCATTCGCAAGAGCAATGATTTTGCGGCTCAGAGCGACGTTCTCTCCGCCTACGAAGTCCTCGACAATCTGCCTCCTGACCAACGCGCTCTCGTCGAAGCGGAACGCACTGCTCTCGGCCCCGCATACGTAACCACAGCTTCGGCGGCCGCCGCACAAATTCAAAAAGCCCACGACCCCATTCGCGGATTGGCGGATGAAAAGGAAATCGAAAAGGCCTACGTTTATCTCGATCGCGCCTTCGCCTTCGACGGCCAACCCGCCCTCAAAGAACGCCGCGACGATCTCGCCGACAAGCTCAGCCAATATTATTTAGAGCAAGCCATCCGCTACGATTCCAGACCCATGGGCTCGGGCGCATGCATCGGCTGGTCGTTCCTCGATAAAGCCATGCCCTATAAAGCCAGCAACCTCGAGGCTCTCCGCGATGAGAAGACCAAAGCCGAGGCCACCTACCAGTTGCGCTCGCACCTTTCGATCCATGTCACTTTTCGCGATCAGACTTCCCGCCGCGACAGTATCGGCTTCGCCGAACAACTCGCCGACGCTATCGCCTCGGGTCTCGAAAATTCCGGGCTGCGTGTAAAGATTGTCCGCCCCGGAGATACTCCCATCGTCGAACCGAGTTTTAGCTTGGTCGGCGACGTGGTGGACCATCGCAAGAACAGCACCACAAAGTCCGACTCCAAAGATTCCAAATACCGCGCCGGCGAAGAACAGCTTCCCAACGAGCAATGGAACGCCATCAATCGC
>JABDFR010000019.1 GCA_013286465.1 Acidobacteriota bacterium
AATCCCGCACCGCCACATCAATCAATTTCGTCTCTCGCGCCCGCCGCACAATCCCATAATCCAGCGGCCCGGAAAAAAACTCCGGAAATATCGTCACAATATCAAACCGCACGATTCGTCCTCTTCCTCCAAAATCGCGGAATCCACCGCGGCACCTCGTCGCAATAGCGCTCGTAAGCCGCCCCCATTTTCCGAGTCAAGGCAGGCTCCTCATAAATCAACACAAACAGTAAAAATCCCAGCCCCACCAAAACCAAATACTCCAGAAAAATCGGCGACCGAAACAAAACATACTCGCCCGCCAGCACCATCAAAACGCTCAAGTACATCGGATTCCGCGTATACCGGTAAAGCCCCTGCACCACCAACACCTGCGGCGGATCAATCGGCGCGGGCGTCCCCCGTCCGCGAAACACAAAATCCAGCGCGCACCAAAAATATCCCCAAGCCCCAATCAAAATCAGCGCCGAAGCCAGCGCCTGCCACCAATGCCCCGGCGCAATCGACCGCCGCAACCACGGCATAAGCCAATACATCGGAATCCAAACGGTAATCGACCCCGGCGCAACAATCGTAAAAATCGCCAGCTTGATCAGCAGGAAGGAAGTGTAAGTTTTCTTAAGCTCCGGCTGCATCATGCGCCAACCCTCGCGCGTTCGTACAAGTCTAAATTTCCGTCTCAGTGTAACGTAAATGCAGAGCAGCCATGTAGCACAGCCACTCCTGGCTGTGTACGTTCGGCGAGGCATCACGTATAGCTATCGCCAAAAAATCCACAGGCAAGAGTGCCCGCGCTACTAAAAGCGCCAATCTTCAAATCCTAAGAATTTTCGTTCAGGTCCAGCAGGCCATCCGGAGGAAGTATCTCAATACTATGCCCCAGCAAATCAATCTTCGGACAAATCTCCACCGCCAACGGAATCAAAAGTTCCCCCCGCGCAGAATTCACAATCAACAAAGGCGTCCCCGCCACTCCCTCGCCCGTAGGCTGCACCTCGCGCACCACTCCCAATCGAATCCCGCTAACCCGCTCGCGCACCTCGCACCCAATCAAGTCCGTAACAAAATAAGTCCCCGCAGGCAGCACCACACGCTCAGCAATCGGCACCTGCACTTCAATTCCAGCAAACCGCCCAGCGTCTTCAATCGAATCGCATCCTTCAAAATGAAAAACCGCCTGCCCGCCATGGCTCTGACTCAACCAGCAAGCACGCACACCAATCGCACGCGGCTCATTCTTACCATCGAAGAGATAAACAGACTTAAGGCGGGTCAACCGATCAGGAAAATCAGTGAGGATTTCAGCCGCAACTTCGCCACGCCGCCCCTGCGGCCGAACCAAGCGGGCGAGCGTTACAAACTTCGTATTCTCAGCGCTCACTACTCAAGTATTTCCAGCGTAAATCTTTTCCTGAGTTTCATGCCAGCCGCGCCCAGGATGGTTCGAATCGATTTCGCAGTGCGCCCTTGCCGCCCGATCACTTTCCCCAAGTCTTCCGGGTGCACTTTCAATTCCAACACCGTCACTTGCTCACCATCCACCGCCCGCACGGAAACTTGATCGGAGTGGTCAACAAGAGCTTTAGCGATAGCCTCAACGAGGTCTCTCATGATAGCGCCCCTCCACAGGCCGCTAGGGCGAGCGGGATGACCCGCGCTCGAACTAGATCAAGAAACACTTACCCTGTGGTCTCGGACGTATCAGGCTATCTTCTGGTTACGCAAAAAACTGCGGACTGTGTCGCTAGGCTGAGCACCCACTCCCAGCCAATACTTGATGCGCTCAGCGTCCAGCTTCACCTCATGAGGTTTCTTCAGCGGATCGTAAGTCCCCACAATTTCCACAAACCGCCCATTCCGCGGACGCGTCTTCTCAATCACCACCACGCGGTAAAATGGCCGCTTCTTCTTACCCATACGTGCCAAACGAATAGTTACCACTCTAATTTCCCTCCATTTCGAATCCCACAAGTATAGCGAACCGAGCCACGTAACCCTAGCAAGATTTCGCCACCACCGACGCGCCCGCCGAACCAACGTACCGCCGGCGTCCCTGCCGGCATCTTACGACCACAAAAGCCCGCAAAGCCCATAATCGTCGACGGCGCAAACAACTAAATTAATCGCACAAGTAGCGCTGGCGTCCCGCCGGCTCTTACGACCACAAAAGCCCCCAAATACCGAAATCGTCGACGGCGCAAACAACTAAATTAATTGCGACGAATTCGGCAGTTCAGGTCCGCCGTCGATTATTACCCCTACCGAAACTTGCGCTCGTAAGATGCCGGCAGAGACGCCGGCGCTACTTTAACCCCGCAAATTTGCCGATCCCGCGCATCTTGCCTTTAGCCATTCCGCCAAACCGCTTCAACATCCGCCGCATGTCAGAATATTGCTTGAGAACTTGATTCACGTCTTGCACAGCCGTGCCGCTGCCGCGCGCAATCCGTTTCCGCCTCTTCCCATCAATAATATCCGCATCCTCGCGCTCAGCCGCGGTCATTGAGTTAATAATCGCCTCAATCTGCTTCAACTGCTTCTCATCCACCGAAACATCTTTCGGAATATTCGCAAACGGCCCAATCTTCGGCAGCATCCCCATCAACGACTCGAGCGACCCCATCTTCCGCACCTGCTGCAACTGATCCCGGAAATCCGCCAAAGTAAAATCATTCTCCCGCAACTTCCGCTGCATCTCCCGAGCCTGTTTCTCATCAATCGACTTCTCCGCCTTCTCAATCAGCGTAAGCACATCGCCCATGCCCAAAATCCGCGAAACTATGCGGTCGGGATGAAAGGCCTCGAGCGCATCATACTTCTCGCCCACGCCGGCGAATTTCACAGGGGCGCCCGTAACTTTTCGAATCGAAAGCGCCGCCCCGCCGCGCGCGTCACCGTCGAGCTTGGTCAGAATCACGCCGGTGACAGCCAACCGCTTATGAAATTCCCCCGCCGATTTCACCGCGTCCTGCCCAATCATCGCGTCAGCAACGAACAGAATTTCGGTAGGCGAAAGCTCGCTCTTCAAAGTAGAAAGCTCAGTCATCAATTGATCGTCAATGTGCAAACGGCCAGCAGTGTCGACAAGAATCACGTCATAAGCCGAAAGCTTAGCCTCGCGCACCGCCCCACGCACAATCTCCACAGGCTTATCAGTCCCAGTTCCAGGCCAAATCGGCGTCCCAGTAGCCTTAGCCACTTGCGCGAGTTGTTCCCGAGCCGCCGGCCGGTAAACGTCAGTAGAAACCACAATCGGCCGGTGCCCATGCTCGCCCAGCCACTTCCCCAATTTTCCAGTAGTGGTAGTTTTGCCCGATCCCTGCAACCCAACAATCAACCAAACCGAAGGCGGCCGCGAAGCAAACTGCATCTTAGCCTCGCGTCCCAAAAGCATCGAAAGCTCATCGCGCACAATCTTCACAACTTGCTGATCCGGCGAAAGCGTAAGCAAAACCTCAGATCCCAGCGCCCGCTCCCGAATATGCGCAATCAATTCATCCACAACTCCAACGTTAACGTCGCCCTCCAGCAACGCCTCGCGAATCTCCCCCAGCGCCGTATCCAAATGTTCTTCAGTAAGCTTCCCCTGCCCCCGCAGGTTCTTAAAAGCCCTCTGCAATTTTTCAGTAAGCGTCTCAAACATGGTCAGTGTCCCCGCCCCATCAAGTTAACACGACACACAACACGGTTGAAGGGTCGCAGAAATCTTAGGTGCGTCCAACTCAGGAAAGCTTAGCAGGCCGGGAACTTTTTATGGTGGGTAGTGGAGCGGCGGCACTCAAGAAAATCACCAGGTTTTTCTCGCCGGGACGCGCCGCCGACGGAACGATCATCGCCTCGAAACCAGCATCGTTGGCCTGTTTCCCAATTTGACGGGCATACGCGGGATCAGCTTGCACCAGACTTTGAGAACTGATTTGAAGCTGGCTGGTTGTAGCCGGGTCCGTCAGATCCAACACCGCATCGAGCGACACCTCCATCTCATACACCCACCAGTCGTCCGCGGCGAAACTCTGAGGATTGATTCCGCGCGCGATCTGCCCCTTCGAAACCTCGGCAATCGCAGTTTCGCTTGCAAATGAGGTGTAGAGCACGCCAGCGAAACCGGGCGAATTGTAACGCCCACCACTCCGCGCGCTTCCCAAAGTTGAAAGAGGATCAACTCCCTTGAACACCACTCGGTAAAAATTAGCGGAGACCGACTTTCGAGGCGCCTCGCCAAAGCCAGACAATTAAAGGAAGACTCCTTCACGGACAGCCTGCAAATCACCCTCAACTCGATCGAATTCGCGCCTCATGAGCACAGTCATCGGCGTGTCTCCACCAAAGCTCGGATTCGGATGCTGAAGATAATTCTTAATGGCAACGTCGTTCGGCATGGTTTCCTGCAACATCACAACAACGCGCCTCAGTCGTTCAAGTTCCGGCTTCGGTCGCGGACGCGTGCCTTTCATCCAACGGTGCGCCGTCCGGCCGGACACATCCAGGATGCGCCCCAACGTCTCTTGCGTTACTCCAAGCGTCCGCACGATTGACGGAATGTTCGGCATGCGCGACGGCAGCGGCGATACCGCTTCAGCCAACAAGGTCAACTGCCGCCGCAACTGAGCTGGCGGCTGTTTGAAATCCACGAGTATGATCATCGCGTCCGAATATTGCGCGCGCACAGCCTCCACGGCTGCTCTCCCCTCCATAACCGGCATCCGCATATCCACCAGAACAAGGTCAGCCCGCTCCCCGCCGAGCGCCTGAAGATCCGCGCGGGATCCGATTGAGTGAACTTCCGCGAAGCGAGCCAGCATCCCCTCGCTCGGTGGATGCGTCCCTTCGCCCTTTAATGCCAACACTCTGGATGTCACGCTCACTCCTTCATTTTACACCCTCTGAGATGAGTGTCAAGACATTGTCCGGACATATCGGAATGTGCCAAGCAACTCCCTGTTTTCTCGCTTGGCGATGTCTACTTGCTCTTGGTCGTTTCGGTCTTTGCGTCTTTCGGAGCGGGGTGTTTGTCAGCAACGCGCTGGCGCTGCTTGCTGGTGCGGTCGTTGGCTTTATCCTGGCGTTCGCGTGCTTTGAAGGCGTCACGCTCGGGGTGCACTTTAGGCTTAGATTGATGATGGAAGGCCTTACCAAGCCAATTGGAGTTGCCGCCAAAAGCCTGAGCCCCCGGCGCAAAAACCACGAGAAGCGCCGCAAAGACGATCAAAGCCCAGAAACTCTTCCTCATAACCAACCTCCGGGCCAGCGGTATCCAGACAACAGCTAGACCAACCCGGATAACTCAACTGCATATAAATCGCCAAATCCAAACTGCAATTGCCACTGAAAACAAGCCACTTAACATCAACCCAAGCTGGCCAACCCAAGTTTTCGTCACCTTAAGGTGACGAAAAGCCCACAAAATATCACCCACCAGAAGACATCAACCCAGCCGCAACCACGAGCCAAGCCCTGTAGCACAGCCACTCCTGGCTGTGTCCGAATCAAGCCCCTCTCAAACCGAAACCCAAAAGCACCCGTCAAATGTTACAAATCCTCCCCAAACACCACGCCAAGGTAATAGTATTTTAGTATTGACAAACTGGTTATCTCATGCTACCCTCAATCCGGCCAAGTCGTCGAGCCAGGGAGCAATGCTCGCGCCAAACATCAAAATCGCGATCCAATCCCAACCACCCGGGACCCGAGGGCCAATCCCGCAGCGCCCCAACCCCTCCCCCACTCACAAAAAAGGCGAACAAAAGGCTAATCGGGAATGGATTTTATTAGAAACGCCCGCATCTCCATCAAAACAAACAACAGCGATCGATTCTAATCGGGAAGAAAACGCAGTTTTCACACCCCGAAAAACGACCCTTTTCGAAGGAATTGGCGAAGAAACAGCGAAAAAACTCCGAGGCATCCAAGTAGTGTAACGATGTTATTCGAGGAACGGTCCTCAGAATCCGCAAGAACTCAAAAGACCGTCCCCGTTACGAAACTAAAACGCTCCGTAAGGCCCAAACCGGCTACCAGTGATAACAATCTCGTAGTCGATAGGCGAATCCCCGCAACGCCGCACCGGAAACTTCGCGTCATGCAGCATCGCCTGCATCCGCCGATCCTCCCCAGCCGGCCCGGTTCGCAACCCGATAATATTCGCCACCTGGCCATCGCGCCCAATCAACAAATAATACGCGCTAAATTGTCCCGGCGGCGCCATCGGCGGCGCTCCCAATCCCCAAACGCCTGGCGGATGCGGCCACTTGACGTTGCCCTTCTGCGCAGGCTCAGGGCACCAGTCATGAACTTCAGCCTTAGCCCCAGGCGTGAACACAGTCTCGTCAAAGCTGCTCTGCGCCTCGAGCGTAGTAATGTGGATGTCGATCGATTCACCCAGCGCGCTCAAAATAATGTGCCGCGGAAACCGCTTCCCGCCGATCGAAACGAAATCATTGATGCGGAATTGCGATCCCGCATAACGCCCATAAATCCCGCCGATCGCCGCATTGATCGCGTTGGTATTCAAATCAAAGCAAGCCTGCGGCCGCGCATAATTCGATTCGAATTCCACACAGTTGCGGTAATCCCCGCTGCTCTTATCCGCGTAAACTTTCTTCACGTTAGGATCGGAGCCCACAAGCTGCGCCACCGGCGCCCGCAAACTCTGCTGAATCCGCCACAAAGGCAAGGGAATCGCCTTAGTAGTCCGCTCGACGGACAGTTTGTGCCCCGCGGCGATATCGGTTTCCACTATGTCGCCCATCTTGAAATATTCGCGGTATTTATCCGGCGCAGCCCAGAAAAGTTCGTACATCCCGTCCACACTATTGTCATCCAGCGTGTACTTGAAATTAGCAAGCAGGTGAAAAGGCGCCGCACCGGATCCACGCAACTCGGAATCCGCCGCGGCCTTCTTCAACAGCTCCTTAGCCTCTTTTTTCGAAGGAACATTCTGCGCGCTCACGGCGGTAACCGTGAACGCCAAAGCTAAAACGGTGCAAGCAAACGCTCGAATAATCTTAGGCATAGGTATAAGTCCATCCCAACCCGCTGAGATTTAAAATTATAAAGTAGCACGGGTTTCATAGAAAATCAGATGCGGCAAAACAGACACAACGTTGCAAGCAGGAATTACGCGGATTGTATTGTCAGGGCACGACTTCAGTCGTGCCATCTGCTTCAAAAAACACAATTGCCACGAGGTTTATTTGTAGTGCCAAGCCGCAGAATCCTTATTTTTAGGAGCCTGCGCCGCCATGTGCCCCGCCATCGTCCGAATCAGTTCCGCATTGGTCGTAGGCTGCCAACCATGCCCCTTCATGGGCCGTCCATAGGTAAAGGATCCGCCAAACTCCGGATCGCGCGCATTCACCAGAAAATCCTCAAGCTTATAAACGCCGAGATTCAGATAGTAATTGTCCATATCGCCGCTGAAGAGATGCAGCTTGCCCACCAGACTCGACCCGATCTTCGCCCAATTTCTCTGCAAGTAATCGCGCAAATCATAATCATGCGCCCGCATATACTCAGCCACGGACCGATCCATTTCCCCGGTATCCAAATTCCACAAAGGCTTAGGATATCCATCCACGCCGACAGGCCCATAAGCCGCGTCCCAAGCGCCAAACTGTTCCGCGGAGCGCCCATCGCTCCCCAAAACCAATTCAATATCATTGAATTGCTGGTTCGTAAGCCGCGGCCGCCCGTCCGAAACGCGCTGCATATAAAAAGGCGCGCGCGGGAAATCATCCGATTGCAGGAAGAAATTTTTATCCTCGTAAATATTCACCGAGCCCCAACTGCGGAAATCCACCGGGTCAGGATAAAAAGTCCAAGTGCCGCCAAAAAAATCCGGATGATAAACCTGCAACGCCAAAGATTCCCAGCCTCCCGTAGAGCCGCCGGTCAAAACCCGCGCATAAGATTCCGGAATCATCCGAAACTGTTTTTCGAGCGCAGGAATCAATTCCTGCAGGATGGCGTCGCCGTAAGGCCCATTGTTCGCGGAATTAACGGCGTAAGAATCGTCAAAGTAAGGCGTGGGATGCTGAAACGTGACGGCAATCACGCGCGGAAAATCATCCGAATTCCAGGCTTCATAAAATTCGCGCGGCGTCTCTTGCTGCACCAGCGCCCCGGAAACAATCTGCAACGGGCGTACTGGCTCGATTACATTCAATCCTTTTTTCGCCGCCTGTTTTTCAGCCCAGGTTGGATGAGTCACCTTGGCATCCGGATCGAATCCGAACGGTGCATCGGCGCTGAAATGGCTTTGCAAATACACGACCGGGTACGCGACGCCCGGATGCGCATCGTAGCCCTTCGGAAGAAGGACGCTCGCGCCGAGATCGATCGGGCAGCCCCAGAATTTCGTGAGCAACGCGCTGCGCAGCTTGACGTGCTTCACCCAAGCAGAATCCGACGCCGGCGCAATCGGCGGAATAATTTTGCTCAACGAGAGCGCCACGTCAAATCCCGCCGCGGCATTCAGATGAACTTTTGTCACGTCGCTGATCAGATTTCCCGGCGCGGAATTAAATTGCTGCCCCTCGCCCTGATCGAGATGGACCCACACGTCGTGCCCATCCCCGCGATGACATTCCGTATAAACATTCAGGACCGCCTGAGCGTAATAATCGCCGGCGGGAAGTTCGCGGAGGCTGCGCATGGGAATGCCGCGAGTGCCGGCGTCAATCGTCGCAGCGGCGCCGGGCTGAAGTGCGGACACATCGAGGCCGAACATCGGCACGACAACGTTGTCCCAATCGCCGGCCTGAAGGCGCGGCTCCGCATCATTGCTCTTGCTGAGAATCAGATAGACGCGGCCAGTAATCGGCGCGGCTCGAAGAGAAGAAGGAAACGAAATCTGAAATCGAACAACGCGATCAGCCGGCGAAGCAGCCCTCCGCAAGCCAAAACCCGAAACAATCAGCAAACAAATGATCGAGGCAATCCCAAGTAGCGCCGGCGTCCCGGCCGGCATCTTACGAGCAAAATTTTCGCCAAGGCCAACACTCACGGACGGACCTCAAAACCCAAAAGGGCCGGCAGGACGCCAGCGCTACGTTGGTTCGCTAAAAATTAAACTTAAGCGCCAGCTGAATAATTCTCGAATTCACGGATGTCGACGATATTTGCCCGAAGGTCGGCGAGCTGAAATTATTATCGGGATTCGAGAACTGCGGCGTGTTAAACGCATTGAACATTTCGGCCCGGAACTCGAAATTCGCCGTCTCCACGGGCCATCCTACTGCGGTTTTCTTGATGATGGCCAGATCGAAGTTCCGCTGATCGGGCCCGCGGACGATACCGACGCCGGCGTCCCCGAAACCCGTTCCGATTCCATCGGGACTGATCACCGCGGGCGTCATAAAGCACGCAGCATTAAAATAATTGCTCAGCTTACTGTTCACCGACCCGTGCGTAACCAATTGCCCCGCCGAACAACCAGGCACAATCGAAGCGCGATCCTCGGAAATTCCGAACACGTTGTTCACGTTCGCATCCAGAATCGTAATGTACTGCCCCGCCTGAATCGTCAGCACGCCGGCAGTCTCCCAACCGCTGAGCACATGCCCGAGTATGCCCGATCGATTCTTCGGCGAAGGCAAATCATAAACGTAGCTGACCGTAAGCCGTTGCGGCCGGCTGTAATCCGGCGGACCGCGGCGTTCCCTCGGATCATTCTGGTTCCCAATGGTGATCGCATTTCCGGCAGCGGTGGTATTCGTGGCCGCTCCATCCGTATCGATCGTGCGCGAAAATGTGTACGAAGCCAGGAACTGCAATCCGTGACTGAATCGCTTCGTCAAGCTGGCATCCAAACCGTTGTAGTAGGAATAGCCGGCCGATTCCATCAGCACCATAGTATCCGGGGCAAATCCCTGGATCGGCTGACGCAGCGAAATATTGTCCACGCGATTGTCGGTCACGCCGCGAATCGGATCTGCCACGCTCGCGGAAAGCGCCTG
The DNA here is from genome assembly GCA_013286465.1 of Acidobacteriota bacterium. Lineage (GTDB taxonomy): Bacteria > Acidobacteriota > Terriglobia > Acidiferrales > UBA7541 > Palsa-147. The sequence continues at coordinate 9,957 of JABDFR010000019.1, forward strand.
ATCGGCGGAGAATTGATGCAGCAGATGCGATCCGTGCGTCCCGACGTAGCCAACTTCGAGCAAGAAATCCCTGCCCAAAGAAGTTTGCAAGTTCAGCGAATATTGCTGAATGATTCCGGGGCGAAATACCTGACCATCGCCGAAAGCGGTAATCGCGGTCGTGGGCGAGTAAGCCGGAAAAATCGGAAAGGTAGTGATCGGCGGCGCAAACGGCGCGGCAAACGTAGCATCGTTGTTGGTCGAGCCAACGTTGATGCGCGTCACGCTATATGGCGCTCCGAACACATTCTGCACAAACGCTTCGCCAGTCGGGCGCGAATAATAGGTGCCGAATCCGCCGCGTAAAACGAAGCGCGTCGATTGCGGCAAAATCTGCCACGCAAATCCCAGCCGTGGTCCCCAAGTATTTTGCCCGTCGCCGTTCACTGCGTATGGATTGCTGGACCGAATTACTCCCGCAGGCACAGTCCCCGTGAAATTCGACGCCACTACATACCCCTGAATCGTTCCACCGGCCGGTGGGTTCGGATCCGCGAGCGCCGGATCAAACGCCGAATTTCGCCCGCCGGTATCCTTATATAGACCGAGGCGCTCGTATCGCAATCCGGCGTTAATCGTCAGCCTCCGCGTGACCTTAATATCATCCTGGTAGTACGCGTTTCCTTCCCACGCCCGATAGGCCCGGTCGAATTCGCCAAATCCATCGAGCGACGCGAACACATTGCTGAATCCGCTGCCATTCTCAGCCGCGCTTTGCCCCAGCAGAAAATCCGGGAAACTCAAAAATTGCAAAGTGCCGCCGACCAGCACGTGCGTCAAATTATTCTGCAAGCGCGCGAATCCGCCGCCGAAGCGCATCGAGTTTCGCCCATGCACCCAGGTCATCGAATCCTGAAACGAAAAAGTATTCTGCGCGAATTGCAGCACGCTCCCCGAATTCAGGCTCACCGATCCCAGCACATCGATCGAGGGAAGCGGATCGTTCTGCGCCCCTTCGGAGACTCCGATATCCGAAAACTTGAACGGCGACGTCGGAATCAGCGAACTCAGGATGCGATTGAAGCCGAAGCGCGCCTCGTTCAAAAGCTGTGAGCTGAACGTGTACGTATGCGCGATGGAGAAAACCCGGAAGTCGCCCTTAATGTCGTCGGGGAATCCCGGCACATTTCCTGGGCCGACGAACGTGCTCACCGGGAAGGAAATGTCCTCGGTGCTGTTGGCGAAAAAGAACCGCGCCGAAATCTTGCTGCGCGTCGATTGCAAATAGTCCGCGTTGATCATGAATTGATCTTCGTTAAATTTGCACGGCTGCGAAAATGTGGAAAATCCCTGGCTCGCAAACGGCTGGCTCGGATCGATAATCTGCGGCGTCGGAATCAGGAATTGGCCGTTTTTCAATTTGAATTGCAGCAACGTCAGCGCCGGTCCACTGATATTCGATCCGTCCGCGGCCACGGCAGTGCCGCCCTGCGCTCCCGTTTGCCCGGCGAATAGCGCTCCCAAAGCAGCGGCAGAGCGATCGTCGGTAAGCGGCGGCAAAAACACGCTGGCTGCGCAGGTGGTATTCACGGAGGTCGACGCACCGTTAAGCTGTCGGGTGCCCTGATACGAGCTGAAAAATTGAAGCTTGTCCTTCACGATCGGCCCGCCGAGCGTGTAGCCGAACTGGTTCTGTCTCAGAATTGGCCGGGGTTGCCCGGTAGCATTGAAAAAGAAATTGTTGGCGTTGAGGTGCTCATTGCGGAAAAACTCAAATAAGCTGCCGTGAAATTTGTTTCCGCCGCCTTTGGTAATGACGTCCACGTTCGCGCCCGCGTTGTGTCCGAATGATGCATCGTACAATCCGGTTTGTACCTTGAATTCTTCGATGGTATCCGAATTCGGAATCGGCACGCCGCCGCTCGACCCGCCCGTTGACTCGTTGTCGTTCACCGAAATTCCGTCCATCTGAAAATTGTTGTCGTACGAGCGCGCCCCGTGCACGAACAGTCCGGAAGTAGTTTGCGTGGGCGAAATTCCTCCGCCGCCGCGCCCAAGATCCGTCGCGTTGTTCACCGGCGCTTCAACTCCGGGCGAAAGCCCAATAATCTGTGTGTAATTGCGGGTGACGAGGGGCAAGCCTTCCATCGCCTGCTCATCTACCACTCGCCCCAAAGTACTCGAGTCCGTTTGCACCATCGTCGGAGCCGCTTCCACCGTCACGTTCTGAGTCAACTCCCCGACGACCATTTCAATGTCCAGCCGGGTCGTCTCCGCCACGTTGATCTGGGTCCCCGATTTTTCGGAAACTTTGAACCCGTTCTTCTTGGCCTGCACACGGTAAGTGCCCGGCGGCAACAAGGGAATCGTATAGCGTCCCGAGTCTTGCGTCGTGACTGTTTTCGTTTCGCCGCTCGCTTCGTTGATGGAAATCACTTCGGCGCCCACTACCACCGCGCCGCTGCTGTCGATAACGCTCCCTGCCAGCGCCCCGGTGGAAGCGCTCTGCGCCCGCGCCACGAAGGAAAACGGAAATCCCAGGAACAGGCAAGCAAGTGAAAGCACAACAATCGATCGGATCTTCATGCGTGGCCTCCGCGCGTTCGTGTCGCGCGAGTGAATTGAATTCGAGTTGGATGAGTTGGATACGTCCGGGCAGTGCTGCACTGGCAGCAGGTCGATGGCATTCGCGTCGTAATTAGCGCAGCCTCCGGAGATACTCCGATCCCGCGGAACTGCGTCTCCTGTTTGAAAACCCTGCACGGAAACTTAGCGCCCTGTGCATACAATGTCAAGCATCATGAGTATTCCGGCTGTATACATATGCCCGCCCTAGCGCATACGCATGCCGGGCCGTCGCTTTCCGCGTTTCCGCCCAGGCAGCCGTAACAGGTAGGCCACAGCCCCAAAACCATCTCTGGCACCCCAGCCCCGCACAGCCCAGAATCAGTATAGGGAATTCGCGCTCTCTCAGGCGGCCGCCAGGCGGCCCCGCTGGCCGGCGCGGAGACTAGGCGATGGCCACTTTGAACCGATTAGAGCTCGACCAACTCGAGCGCCGCGAAAGCCACTTAACTATTCTTGCCGCCGTCGTCGTCCTGATTTTGGCCGCAGGCGTAGCGCTTCTGATGTATCCGCTCGTGTTCGTTCACGGCGAAGAAGCCACCAAATGGCCCATGCGTTTCGCCTTCTTCGGTTTCTGTGTTCTTTCGCTGCTCGTCGCCGCCTATCTCCTCGATCGCCAACGCACTTTCCGCAGCGTTAAGCAGCAGCTCGTCGCGGAGCTGCAGCGGAACATCGATCTGCGCCATCAAGCTGACGCCGACTTGCTTCATACCATCCCGGATCTAAATCATTTCCAGGATCGTCTAGCAATGGAATACCGCCGTGCTTCGGCAATGGAGCACGCGCTCTCCGTCCTAGCCGTAAAGGTAAGCGTCTCGGCCACCGTCACCGATCATGACGAATCCCGTGCCCTCGTTGGAGAAATCGCCCGCGCTATCGGCCGCAATCTCAGGACTTCCGATTCCATGTATCTACTGGCCGCCGGCTTCTTCGGCGTAGTTCTATCCGACACAGACACCGCCACCGCCAAAAAGCTAACCGCAAAGCTCGAGCCAGCAGTCCGCAAGGTGGCCGAAGAAGATAAATTCAAGTTCGAAATGTTTGTCCGCAATTACCCAGACAACGCAAAAAGTGCCCACGAACTAGAATTGGCAATTTCCTCCCGCCTGCCGGCTGAACAGAACTGGGACGAAGTCCCCGCTCCTCAGTAGCGCTGGCGTCCCTGCCGGCATCTTACGAGCGCAACTCCAGCCACCCACCCCAAATCACCGACGGGCCCAAACGTAAGATCACGTCCGACGATCAACGCGTTGATTAAATCGAACCATGTTGCACCCCGCCTACAACCAGACTAAAATCCGTAAGCGCCGCGAATCCCTCGCGAAGCACACCTTCGAACTAAAAAGAAACTCACCCAAACGCGTGATAAGACACTGAGGAGACTTCAAGATGAAAAAAGCGGCGTTACTAATCGGTGCAGTCCTCTGCTTTCAAATCGCAGCCTTCGGACAAGCCCTCTCCCCTGAAGACCGCGCCAAAGGCGTAGCCTACTTGGAAAAGACCCGCGATGGCGTGGTGGAAGCCACCAAGGGACTCACCGAAGCGCAATGGAAATTCAAAGCCGGCCCGGACCGCTGGTCCGTAGCCGAAACTCTCGAGCACATCGCCCTTGCCGAAGATTACATTCTCGGCATGGTAAAAGATAAAGTGATGACCGCGCCTCCAGGCCCAGCCGATCGCGACGTCGCAAAAATCGACGCCGGCGTGATGGCCATGATTCCGGACCGCAGCCACAAAGCCCAAGCGCCACCGCCGCTTGTCCCCACCGGGAGATGGACCCCGGCCGAATCGCTCGATCATTTTCTGAAAAGCCGCGCGGCAACCATCGAGTTCATGAAAAACACGCCTGATCTGCGCGCCCACGTAACCGATCAGAATCCGCTAGGCATGCCGCTAGACGCCTACGAATTCCTTCTGCTAATCAGCGCGCACAGCGAGCGCCACACCAAGCAAATCCTGGAAGTGGAAGCTGATCCGAACTACCCAAAGAAATAATTAACGGCGACCGTTCGGAGTCCGCGCGAGCGGACTCCCGAACATTTCGTGGCAGCGGCCATCCGTTTCTGTGCGGGAATTCGGATTTAAAGACGAAAACCCAAAGCTACATCGGGCCGGTAGTGAAGCCCGACCTCTACGAAGGCATGACGGTGGTGTGGCCGCGGATACTCAAAAACGCTGGCAGAGACGCCCTTCGAGAAAACCGGCGGTACGTTATTTCAATTTCGATTCCGCGCTGGCCTTGATTCCATCCTTGCGCGCTTGATCGTCCACCTTATCCGTTGCGAGCAATTCGAGAGTTTTCTTGGCATTCTCGCGCGCTAGTTCCTTCTGCCCATCCGCCAAATACGCATCGCCCAAGCTATCGTACGCATTCGGCGAATACGGATGCGCCGTCACGTTCGCTTTAAAAATCTCAATCGCTCCTTTTGTGTCGCCTTCTTGGAGAAGTTCGTATCCAATCCGATTCACCATCACTTCGCGAATTATCGCGCTCTTTGGATCGCGCTTGCGCTCGTCATTGAAAAAACTCACGGCCTTGACGGCGCCGCCCGGTTCGTCCGTTAGTTCCAAAAACCGCGACTCCGCGCTCATTTCGCCAGCTTTGCGCGTCACCGGCGCGCGGCCTGGCGTTTTGATCAACGTGGTGTCAAACCACTCCACGATTTTCCCCGGTAATTCCTTGTGCTCCTCGAACATGACCACGCCATGTCCGCCCGTGTGGTAGTGCACGAACACGTTCGAAGGGTCCGGCGAAAGATCGCGCAGCCATTCCATCACGTCCACCACTCCCGGATCCTCGTCGTCGTCCGCCGCCGCGAGAAAAAGAGGCAGCCCCGGCGATTTGCGCAAAAAAGCCCGCCCATCGCGATCCGTGCCTTCCGAAAGTAGCATCAACGATTTCACTTCCGCATGCCGCCGCGCCAATTGCACCGCCTGATTCACCCCGCAACTCGCGCCGCCCGCGCCGATAGTCTCGCGACTTACGCCCGGCTGCGATTCCAGATAATGCAGCGCCAAGTCCACATCTCCAGGCCACACCTCTGCCTGATTCCGCCCCGCCTGCTCCGGCGTGAGCTTGTCAATCGGCGTTCCTCCGCTGTCGCCGAATCCCCGAAAATCCAAAGTAATCACGCTAATCCCCGAAGCCGCCAGCCTCCCTGCCAAATCGTCCCAAACCTTTCGCTGCCGGTTGCACTGATGCAGAAGAATCACGCCAGGCCCAGGAGAGGCCGCCGCAAAAAACGAAGCCTTCAGCACAGTGCCATCCGCCGCCTTCAAATCCACCACGCGCGGCGCAGCCGAATCCTGCGCCCAACAAGCTCCCACCCCCGCAAGCACAAACACAGCTGCCCAAATTCCTCGTCGCATAAAAATCCTCCTCAGACGAAGCCATCATACAGCCGTAGCGCCGGCAGCCTGCCGGCGTTTTTGACTTTCTCGCGCCAACTGCAGATTCGACACAACGATTCGATTTTCGGTTCACGCGCTATCCAGATTTTTGGGCTACCACAGAGGCTTGCCTTCGGACGAAGTAGGCGCCGGCAAAAGTGACTTGCCCGTTTTCACTTCAACCACGAACCGCGACTCGCGCGAGTTAACGGGATCATATCCCGTGCCCTCAATCGTCTCCCGATTGACGCCGGTAATCTTCAGTCCGTCCCAGCACACTCTTGGGCTTTACCAAGCAACACCACGGCTTCCGAAAGCAGCTAACTTCACGAAATCTGAAAATACAAGAAGATTGTCCTCTGGAAGCGGTCTCACATCGATTACTGGAAAGACTGGGATTTGTATCCAATCCTTGGGCTCGCCAGCCCTCACGAAGTAAGCGCTGCCTTTTGCCACGACGCACAAACGGTCCGGATCGGGAGAACTGATAACGCGAGTCAAAGCGGGAGGCGATTGATAGCCATACGCGAAGACGCCGATCCATGCCGCACCACCCGCCATCTTCACCTTCAACCACAATCCGTCATGCTCCGGCCTGGTCTTCGGTTCGGGAAAGAAAATCAGCGGGGCAGCGAATTTCCCAGTCCCCGGGAGTTCGCCGACTTCCTGCACATCGTAAGAATGCGGAAATGCCAGATCAATATCGAGCACAGGTACGCCGCCTGACCTAGTCCGCGATGTTCGTCCACATTTCCACGTCGCGTCAAGCGCCACATCCCACACTTTCTTGACCGCGCCGCAACCCTCGCCTAAACTAGCTGTTTCATTCAAGTCCGCACAGCGGACCCGAGGAGCCCGCGTTGCCGAAACGCACCTTTCAACCCCACGTGCGCGCCCGTCACAAAAAGCACGGTTTCCGCTCACGCATGAAAACAAAGGGTGGCAAATCAGTTCTTGCACGACGCCGCAAAAAAGGACGTCACAGCCTCACGCGCGTCTGACCGCGCGCTCCTCGATTTCCCGCGGGCCTGCCGCCTGGTGCGGCGCGCCGAATTTGACGCGGTCTATCGCGAGGGGCGCCGGCGCGCGAGCCCGTCTTTCGTCGTCTTCTTCCGCCTCAATGGAAGCGACATCACCCGCTTCGGCCTGAGCGTGAAACGCGCGCAAGGCGGCGCGGTAAAACGCAATCGCATTCGCCGGCGCGTCCGTGAAATTCTGCGCCTGCATCGCCAGGAGATCGCACCAGGATGGGATATCGTGATTCATCCGCGCCCGCAAGTAGCCGAAGGCAATTTCGTGGCGCTATCGGCGGAACTCCTGAAGTCCATGCCCAAATGAAGAATTTCGAATCTTTCGTAGCGGTGGGCTTCAGCCCAGCATCTTCGTCGGAACCTGTACAACACAACGATTCGACGCCGCAAAACAAGCCAACTTTCTCGTCCTGGATATTAATCGCCGCGATCCATGCGTACCGTCTAACGCTGGCCCCATTCCTGGGCGGCAATTGCAAATTTTATCCATCCTGTTCGCATTACGCCGAGCGAGCCATAAAAATCCACGGCCCTGAAAGAGGCGTATTACTAGCAGCAAAACGCCTGCTGCGCTGCCGCCCCTTCACAAAAGGCGGCCATGATCCAGTCCCAGACCCAGAAGAATTCCAATCAGCAGCAAACGGACAGGAGCACCACAGATGAAAGAACTGTCCGATCAACAGCGCGTATTAATCGCCTTCGCGCTGATGCTGATAATCCTGTTCGTCTGGGGAAAATTCTTCAAACCTCCCTCTCCTCCGCCGAACACCGCACAAAAAACGGCGCAAACCAGCACCGCAGCGCCAGAAACAAATCAAGCGGCCGCTACGGCGACACCAGCAATCGAAACCATGTTGCCGCCGCCGGCGGGCGCGATCCAAGCCACAGATGAACAAATCACGGTAATCGAAAGCCCGCTCTATCGAGTGCAGATCACCAATCGCGGCGGCCTGGTCCAAAGCTGGAAGCTAAAAAAATATCTGACCGAAGACAAGCCCCCGCAACCTCTCGATTTGGTGAATATCCCCGCCGCGAGACAAATCGGGGCCTGGCCGCTTTCTTTTACGCTCGAAGATTCGGCCGCGGAACAAAAAGCCAACACGGCGCTCTACCGAGTAGAAACGAAGCCGCAAGAAGGCAGCACCCTGCAAGCTCCTGCGGAAATTACGCTGCATTGGAGCGATGGCCATCTCGATTTCGTGAAGCACCTGAAATTCGATGAAAGCTACATCGTTAATCTGGAAGCTACGGCCAGCGTCGATGGCCATTTGCTTCCAGCGGCGATCGGATGGCGCGGCGGATTCGGCGACGTTGCCGTCGAAAAACAATCGCAGGGCGTCGGCGTTTTCTACAACGAGAACGGCAAACTGAATGTCCTGCAGCTAAAAAAACTGGGGACGCCCGATCATCAAGAAATCCGCTTCGAGCAGCCCGGCAATTACGCCTTTGCGGGCATCGAAGATCAATTCTTCACCGCCGCGTTCCTGCCCAATGGCGGCAATCTAAATCTCTGGCACTGGGTGCAACAGCACGACTTCGACGACAACGGCAAGCCCGGCAATGAACCCGAACCCGAAATGGCCGCGGGCTCGGCCATCCCGCAAGCTCTTAACATGCGCCTGTTTGTAGGCCCGAAAGATATCCATATTTTGGCGCAAGTCCGGCCACCGCTCGATGATCTGGTGCAACTCGGTTGGTTCAGCCTTATTGCCAAGCCGCTTCTCGAGATTCTGCAATGGACGCACAAATACATTCCCAACTGGGGCTGGGCCATTGTCGTCCTGACCATCGTCATCAACATGCTGCTCTTCCCGCTGAAGGTAAAAAATTGGCGCAGCATGAAAAATATGCAGCGCGTGGGCCCGGAAGTAAAAATAATTCAGGATCGCTACAAGAAATATTCGTTCAATGATCCGCGCAAACGAAAAATGAACGAAGAAATAATGGCGATTTACAATCGCGAAGGCATCAATCCGTTGGGAAGCTGCTTGCCGATGCTGGTGCAGTTGCCATTTCTATACGCTTTTTACCGCATGCTTAACGGCACGATCGAGCTTCGTCACGCGCCGTGGTTCGGCTGGATTCACGATCTTTCGGCGCACGATCCGTATTACATTTTGCCGATCGTCATGACCGTTACCATGTTCGTGATGCAGAAAATGACGCCCATGCCCGCGACGGACGCCTCGCAGCAAAAAATGATGCAGTACATGCCGTTATTTTTCGGATTTATTTTTTTCCGGCTTTCGGCGGGATTAAATCTCTATTATTTCGCGACCAACCTGGTGGGAATTGGGCAGCAGTATTATCTGGTGAAAACAGATCCGTTAAACGTGAAGCCGGCAAACAACAATCGAAAATGAGCGAACCGCGACGCGCGCATGCGCAGCACTTTGAGAAGCCGATGAAATCGGAATTTATCCGCGAAGGAAAACTCGAGCGCGAGGCCGCGGCCGAGGAAATTCGCCGCTACCTGGATTTATTCCTGCGCGAAACACAACTCGACGTCCAATACGAAATCACCGTATCGAAAGAGGCCGCCGCTCCCAACGGCGAGCCGCTGATCTCCATTGATTTCCGCGGCCCGGACGAAGCGCTGCTCATCGAGCGCCAGGCCGAACTGCTCCTTTCCATCGAGCATATCGCCCTGCGCTGGCTGCATCTCGAGCCGGAATATTTCGACCTGATCCGCTTCGACTGCTCAGGCTTCCGCGCGCTACGCCTGGAAGAGCTGAAGCTTTCAGCGAGAGTTGCAGCCCAACGAGTGCGCGAAACCAACGAACCGTTCCATTTCAATCCCATGCCGGCCCGAGACCGCCGCCTGATCCATTTGGAATTAGCAAACGCTCAAGGAGTGCGCACCAACAGCGAAGGAGTAGGCGAGCGCCGTCACCTAGTAATCTATTCCACAGCAAAACCGCCGAAGCGCTGAACCCGTACCGCCGGTTTATCCTGAGTATTCTCGAAAGGCGTCCCTGCCGGCTCTTACGACCACAAAATAAAACTAGCTCGTCGCAGACCGACGCACCTCAAATCGCGCCAACTCGCGTAGCGCTGGCGTCCCGCCGGCTCTTACGACCACAAAATAAAAACAGATCCTCCCACACCGACGGACCACCAATCTAAATTCAGCTGTCCCTTTTCTCACACCTCAACCATCCGCCCAACCTTCCCCGCATTAAAACACCGCGTCCGCCCAATAAAATCCTCGCGCCCCGCACACTCATGAATATGCCCGCAAAATAAATTCTCAGGCTGTTCCCGTTCAATCCAAGAACGCAAAGCCGAACTCCCTCCATGCTTCCCCGGAGCAAACTCGTCTAAAGCAGAATCCAAAGGCGGCACATGCGCCACAAGATACAGCCGCGGCAATCCAGCAAAAGCTGTCAAAGCCTCGCCAATCTGCGATTCCGTATACTCCCCAGGCGTCTTGAAAGGCGTGATGTTCGAATATCCAAGCCCAGCCCAATGCGTCTCGTCGATCTGCCGCACCGCCCGATGAAAATCCACGAATCCAAATCGCGAACAAAATTTCCGAATCTCGTCATGCGACTCATGATTGCCAGGCAAGACCCAAACTCTCTCGCCCAGCGGCGCCAAAATCTCTCCGCAACGATCGAGCCCTTTCCCAAAAGTAGAAAGGTCCCCATCCGCAATATAAATGTCGGCAGGCTGCGCCACGATTTTCTCGAGCGCTCGCAAATCCCCATGAATGTCGCTAAACACAAGCACCCGAGTCACGGTTTAGTCTCCGAGGCCGGCATGCGCGATTTATTCCGCCGAATTCCCGCCATCCCCTCAGCCCAATCCTCTTCAATCAGTTTCCCGTTAGCGTCGAACAACAATCGAAATCGAAAAGGCGCAGGCATCCGCTGCCCAGGCTCCGAAAATCGTGAATCCCCAAACTCCACAAGATGCAAATCCCCGACCGCCCGCGAATGCATCACCGGAAATCGCGCAAACCACAAATAAACTTGCACATCCGGGTTTTTCAAAGCCTCCGCAGTAAACGCGTCCGGCGGTGAATCTGGCAGAAATTGAAAAGCAGCAACCCGCGAATCCCGCAAATCAATCCGCGACTGATAAATCCCATCCGCCGTCCGAATCTTCCCGCTCCATTCCAAAAAAGAAGGCGGCGAAGGAATCGCCCCCAACAGAATTACATCCAGATGATTGCGCGATGCATAGTCCCGCACGCGTTCCATCGCGAAATGATGCGCCCATGCACACAGCGCGAGATATACCACCAGCGCATACAAGCCCGCCCGGCACCATCGCCCCCGCGAAATCCTAAACCCACGATCCCCCACCAGCGGCAGAAGAAAAATCCCAGCCAGCACCGCCGCGATAACCAAAAGAATCCACGCATGAAACGGAAATCCAAACCACCGCGCAACCCACCAAACTCCCGCCGCCGACACATTAAATAAAAGCCACATCGCGCCGCCGCGCACCGCCCCCGACTCGCGGTCGCTAAACACCCACGCCGCCACCTGCGGCAAAAGCACGATCGCCGTAAAAACAAAATCAATGATGAAAACAAAATCCCAAGCCACGCGATCCGCAGAAAACGGATTCCAAATCCGCGTCCCATAAGAAGTAGCCGAGTCAAAGAGAATATGGCTGGCAATACCCACGCCATATATCAAAGTAAGCGTCCAAAAAGAAGGCGCCCGCCAATTCCGCCGACGGCAATACCAGCGCGTCAACCAGGCAAGCACAAGAGCAAATAGAGGCAATCCAAAAAACGAGTGTGTGAACCCGCGGTGCAATTTGACAGTAGCCAAGCGGTCATCGGAAAAAATCTCGGACCAAACAATCGCAAAAAAATCCACATCCGGAAACACGGCCCCGAGCGCAGCGGCGAACGTAGCGATTTTTCCTTCACGCTCAGAAAAAAATCCCTTCCCAATCAAAGCCCCGGCAATTCCATGTGTAATGGGATCCAAAGGTTTTCGTAGGGCCCGCGCTTTATGCCGGGCCTCTTCATGCAAAATTACGCCACAAACTCAAATCGCCCCAAACCGATATCTGTTGTACGTTTTGCAGCCGCGCTTGTCACGAATGAAGAAAATGCAGATCCCTCATCCCGGAAGGGGATTCGGGATGACAATGTCGTTCAGCGTCTGCGGCGCCCGATGCGAAATCTATCTAAACAACGTAGATTAAGGGCGACGTCTTCGCCACAACTTCACCAATCACCCGGCCGCGGACTCCGTGCTTCTCGAAACGTGCCACCGCGCGGTCCACAAATTCCGGCGCGACCGCAACCAAAAGTCCTCCCGAAGTCTGCGGATCAAAAAACAAATTCCGGTAATCTTCGCCAACCGAATCCGCAAATCCCACGCACCCGCGAACGAACTCTTCGTTATTTCGCAACCCGCCAGACAAAAATCCAGCCCGTGCCGCATCCACGGCCCCATCCAAATATTCCACTCGCGAATGATCCAAGTGCAAAGAAACGCCACTCCCGATGGCCATCTCCCGCGAATGTCCCAACAATCCAAATCCCGTGACGTCAGTAACCGCATGCACAGGCGACTCCGCGCCGCCAGCCCCCGAAATCAATTCGTGCAAAGCCTCAGCCGCCGCGCGGTTCAAAGTAGTCATCGATTGCGTGGCAGCCCGCACCGGCCCATCTCCAATCTTTCCTTGCTTCAATCCGGTGGCAATCACGCCCGTCCCAATCGCCTTAGTGAAAAGCAAAGCATCGCCGGGCCGCGCTCCAATGTTCTTCCAAACTTTCCGCGGATCGATCAACCCAGTAACCGCATAACCAAATTTCAATTCCTCATCCCGAATCGAATGCCCGCCCAAAACGGAAGCCCCCGCCTCAGTAATCTTGCTCAATCCGCCGCGCATAATTTCTTCCAGCAAATCTGGCGAAGCCCCCGGCGGAAATCCGACAATCGAAAGCGCAGTAACCGGCCTACCACCCATGGCATATACATCACTCAAAGCATTCGCCGCCGCCACCTGCCCAAATTCAAACGGATCGTCCACGATCGCGGTAAAGAAATCCACCGTCTGCACCATCGCCAATTCCGGCGTCAACTGATAAATCCCGGCATCGTCGGAAGTCTCAAATCCCACAAGCACATTGGGATCGGTCCCGCGCGGCAACTTCTTCAAAACCTGCTCCAAAATCGAGGGACTCAACTTAGCTGCACACCCAGCAGCCTTAGCGGTAGCAGTAAGCTTCACAACAGCACTCACAAAAACCTCCGAAGTTCCAACTTCCGTCCTCTAACCTCTAGCACCCACCAGCTTCTGAAATTCCGGCTCATCATGCAAACAATCCAAGTCCGAATCCTTTCCGGCCCAATCCCGATTGCTGTAACCAGCCGCAAACGCCTTCTTCAGCGTCTCCAGCGCGTCCACTTTTTTCCCCATCACGCCGTAAGTGCATGCAGCATTATAAAGTGTGCTCGGATCCGAAGGCCGCAGCGTCACGGCAGTCTGCAAATGCCGCAAACTGTCCTCTTCATCTTGTTTAAAGTAAGCGAGCTGCCCCGCCAGCAAAACGCGCGCCCGCACATCCTCGGGCACAAGTTCCAGCTGTTGCCGCAGCACCTTGATCATCCGTTGCCGGACGATCTCGTTTTCTTTTTTTCGACCCAGTCTCCCGAGTGCGTTGCTATAGGGAATGTAAGTATTGTAATCGTCGCCGTTGGCCTCGAACGCCCGCTCCATCAAGGCCGCAGCCTCCTCGAAACGCCCCGATGCAAAATACGCTCGTCCAAGAATGTCCCACGATCCTTCGCAGTCCGGCTTGCGTTCGATGGCCCGCCGCGCCAGCAGCGCCGCTTCGTCGTATTTTTTCTGCGCATAGAGAATGTGCGCCTGCGCCACCAGCACTTCCGGCAACTCTGGCGCCAGCGCGTTGGCCCGGTCGCCCGCCGCCAGTCCGCGCTCAATCCATTTCGGATTCTGCTCGCGCAGCACGTAAATCAAACCGCACAAATGCGCTATTCCCGCATGCGCGAGCGCGAAATTCGGGTCCAGCTGAATCGCCTGCTCGAACATCTGCAGCGCGTAATCCAAATTCACGCGCCGCGTATAGCTCTTTCCGCGCAAATAGAGGTCGTACGCCTGCGCGTTTTCCGTAGGTTTGCGCGCGATGGTCTTTTCTTCCTGCGGCGTCAAAGTAATTCGCAGCGCCTGCGCGATGCTCCGCGCAATTTCCTCCTGAATGGCGAACACATCCTCAAGCTGCCGGTCGTATCGCTCGGCCCAAACTGAATGGCGCGTGGAGGCTTCCACAAGTTGCGCCGTAATCCGCACGCGATTCCCGGCCCGCCGGATCGAGCCCTCCAGCACGTAAGCGGCACCAAGCTGCTGCCCCACTTGCTGCGCCGTAACCGGCTTGTCGCGAAACGCCAGCATCTCCGAGCGCGGAAAGATTTCCAGTTGCTCGATCTTCGAAAGTTCCGTAACGATATCTTCGGTAATCCCATCGCGGAAATATTCGTCCTCTTTCGATCCGCTCTGATTCTCGAAGTAAAGCACAGCCACCGATTTCTGCCTGGCGGCGACGGCCAGCGTCCCCGAACCCGAAGTGCCTTTCTCCGACGCGCTGCGCCGCCCGGACTCGATGTCGCGCTTCAGCCGCTGCAAATCCGCTCGCATCTCCGCAGCACTCTGATAACGCAACTTACGATTCTTCTCCAAGGCCTTATTGATGATGCGCTCGAACTCCGCCGGGACTTCGGCATTCAACCGCACGGGCGCAACCGGCGTTCGCTCCAGAATGGCGTTGGTAATTACTCCCGATGTCTCGCCGCGAAACGGCAAAACGCCGGTGGCCATCTCGTACACCACCACACCGAAAGAGAAAAGATCGGTCCGCGCATCCGGCTCTTCGCCGCGCACCTGTTCCGGCGACATGTACGCCACCGTTCCCACCGCCGTGCCCGGACTCGTCAGCATCGGCTCCATGACGTGGGCGTCCATCGTGGCCCCAGCCGATTCCGCGGAAACGCCGCGGGCCTGAACGAGCTTCGCCAGACCAAAATCGAGAATCTTCACCTGTTCGCGCCGGGTCAAGAAAATATTGGCAGGCTTGATGTCGCGGTGAACGATGCGCTCGGAGTGCGCGGCGTCAAGCCCATCGGCAATCTGCGCCGCAATTTCCAGCGCTTCGTCCAAAGGCAGCGGCTTCCCCTCGATCCGATGCTTGAGCGTCTGCCCCTTCATCAATTCCATCGCCAGAAAAGGCCGCCCGTCGTGCTGCCCAATCTCGTAAATCGTGCAAATGTTGGGATGATTCAACGCAGAAGCAGCCCGCGCCTCGCGCTGAAATCGCTCCAGCGCCTGATGGTCGCTAGCCACATCGTCCGGCAGGAATTTCAGCGCAACATGGCGCCCCAGGCTCTCGTCCTCAGCCTCATAAACCACACCCATCCCACCGCCGCCAAGCCGTTCCAGCACTCGATAGTGGGAGACAGTGCGCCCTGAAAGTGGAGAAGGATCAGCCATGAGCGGCCAGAATGCCCCTAACTTTTCGAACTCGGAAAATCTTTCCCCGCATCCGCCGCCGTAGGAAAAATCGGAATCACCTTATGCACCTGCGTCATCTTCAAAACCCGGTCCACCATGCCGCCCACTCCAGCCAAACGCAGCGTCCCGCCAACTTTTTTCAATTTCGAATAACACTTCACGATCTGCCCCACCGCCGCGCTATCCACATGATCCACGCCGGTCATATCAAAAATGAAACTCTTGTCCCCGCGCAAAATCGCCGAGTCAATCTCCCCGCTCACCTGCTGGCAATCCGATCCCATCAAAAATCGCCCGGACATCGTCAGCACGAGGATCCCAGGCTCCATCGTACTCTTTGAATATTTCATAGCGGCGCTCTCCGCCAGCGCGCGTGCAAGCTATTCCTCGAAAGGAAATTGACGAATCATCTGCGTGCAACCGGCCAGCGCCTCCAATTCCGATGTCCCCCATCCGCAAGGCAAAATCGGCGCCGTCCCGCGGTTCACCTGCTGATCCGCCTCAGCAAAAAAACGCGAGTGCTGCCCGGCAGGCCTCTCCACATACTCCCGCACGGTAATCCGGAACTCAATCTCCCGGTCTCCCTCGCGCTTCTTCACCGCGTAAAATGAAAGCTGACACAACTCTTCACCAGCGCTCTTTTGCGCATAATGCCAGTCAGGCAAGCCCCACCTCCTGCGAAAACAAAAGTCGTCGGATTGTACCTCACCAAGCCCTGCCAGCCCACATAGCAGTGCCGCCGGCACCCTTCCTGCCCAGCAACCTTTCCGATACAATCCTCACTCCAACCAGGAGCCAAAATGCTCTCCATTCAAAATCTGACAAAAACTTATCCAGGCGGAGTCCGCGCGCTAAAAGGCGTCAGCCTGGAAATTCCCCCAGGCATGTTTGGCCTACTCGGCCCCAATGGTGCCGGCAAATCCACGCTGATGAAAATCCTGGCGACGCTGCTCGAACCCGATTCCGGCAGCGCCCATCTGGATTCTCTCGATCTGATCGCCGACAAAAACGCCACGCGCCGTTTGCTCGGCTATCTCCCGCAAGAATTCGGTGTCTATCCGAAAATGTCGGCGCTCGACCTGCTCAATCATTTGGCGATCATGAAAGGCATCACCAATCGGGGCGAGCGAAAGCAGTTGGTGGAAGGCCTGCTCCAGCAGACCAATCTCTGGGATTTTCGAAAGAAAGCCCTGGGTGGATTCTCGGGCGGGATGAAGCAGCGATTCGGAATCGCCCAAGCGCTGCTCGCCAATCCCAAGCTCATCATCGTGGACGAACCGACCGCGGGCCTCGATCCGGCCGAGCGCAATCGTTTTCTGAATTTACTAAGCTCCATCGGCCGGAATGTCGTCGTGATCCTTTCTACTCACATCGTGGACGACGTTCGCGAACTCTGCTCGCGCATGGCCATGATCAGCAATGGCGAGCTCCTGATCGAAGGCGCCCCAGCGCAAACGCTCGAAGCCATCAAAGGCCGCATCTGGACCAAAATCGTACCCACAGATTCCGAGCGCGAATCCCTGGAAAAATCCATGCAGGTAGTTTCCACGCACCTGGTAGGCGGCCAACACGAAGTCCGCGTCTATTCCGAATCATCGCCAGGCCTCGGTTTCACGCAAGTCGACGCCGAACTAGAAGACGTCTATTTCCTAACTCTAGCCCGCCATCAGCGTAACTAACCATGCGACGACACACGATGCACTCCGACCGGAGCCCCTCAAATGTTTTTTGATTTTTTTTCCCTCGAACTCAAGCAGCGCTTCAAAAGCATCTCCACGTACGTCTTCTTCCTGATCCCTTTCATCATGATGTTTTTCACCGAGTCTGCCCGCGATTTCAGTCCCGTCCCCAATGGCAAAGTTTTCCTCAATGGCCCCTGGGCGCTGACGATCTGCTTCGTCCAACTAACCGCTTTCGGCTCTATCCTGATTTCCGCCATCTTCGGCCCATCCATCCTGCGCGATTTCCAGCAGGATACTTACCCGCTCCTGTTCACCAAGCCCATTTCCAAATTCGATTATCTGGGCGGGCGTTGGGCCGCCTCCTTCGCAATCACCATCCTGATTTTTTCCGGATTAATTTTCGGCGCGTTGATCGGCGGCTTCATGCCCTGGGCCGACAAAGCGCGCATCGCTCCGGTTCATCTCTGGACTTACTTGCAGCCGTTTCTCTCCATCACCGTAGTTCAAATCTTTTTTCTCGGCAGCCTCTTCTTCTGCGTGGCCGCGCTCACCCGCCGCATCGTGGTCGTCTATCTACAAGGCGTAATCCTCTTCGCCATCTATTTAATCCTTCTAGTCTCGGTGGTCACCAGCAATAAACTCGATCGCACCTGGCCCTCCATCTCCGATCCCCTCGGCATAGTTCTGATGGATGGAATCACGCGTTACTGGACGGTGGCCGAACGCAATTCCCAATTCATGCACTGGTCCGGCGTGTTCCTGGCTAACCGTCTGGTCTGGGTCGGCGTAGGCCTGTTAGCTCTGCTAGTAACTTATATTTTCTTCCCGATGTCTGCCGAAGTCCTCGGCTCCCGCAGCACCACCAAAAAAGCCCGCGCGGCCCGCGCCGACGAAGAAGCCGAACAAAAATCCCGCCCGCGCAGCGTCGCGATTCCGCAGGCCACGCAAATTTTCAATTCCGCCACCGCTCGCGCGCAACTCTGGTCGCTAACGCGCATTCGTTTCTCCAATATTTTCCGCGAGCTGGTCTTCTGGGCCATCGTCGTAATCATGATCGTAAACGCCACCATCAACGCCTATTTCGCCGGCGAAGTAAGCGACGTCTTCGTCTGGCCAGTAACGTATTTAATGGTTCAGTCCCTGCAAGGCGGCGCGTTCCTGTTCCTTTACATCATCGTCACCATCTACGCCGGCGAACTAATCTGGCGCGAGCGTAATGTCCACTTCGATCAAATCCACGATTCGCTGCCGGTATCCGATTCCATCGACTGGCTCAGTAAATTTTTCGCGCTGGCGGCGGTCCAAGCCGTTCTGATTTCGGTGGTCATACTCTGTGGCATGATCGTGCAAACCTGCCTCGGCTATTACCACTACGAAATTCCGGTCTACCTGAAGGAAATGTTCCTGATCGCCTACCCGCAAGTCCTCACCTTTATCCTGCTGGCTCTGTTCGTCCACACCATGGTCAGCAATAAGTTTGTAGGACACGCTCTGGTGATCGGTTTCTTCATCCTGATTCCCATTCTCTATCGCTACGGGATCGAGAATCGCCTTTACCTGGTGGGCGAGATCACTCCGTACACGTATTCGGACATGAACGGCTACGGGCACTTCGTCCCGGCCCTGATCTGGTCGATTTCTTATTGGTTCTTCTTTTGCTGCTTGCTCGGCGTGGTGGCCATCGCGCTCTCTCGCCGAGGCACCGATCTTTCCTGGTCCTCGCGATTGCGTCTCGCGCGGCCGCGCTTCCGCCGTCTGATTCCTGCGGCCCTAACTTTTCTAGTGCTGACGACAGCGTGCGGCGGCTGGTTCTACTACAACACTCACGCCCTAAATGAATTCCGCACCGACCAAGAAGGCCGCCACCGCGCCGCTGATTACGAAAAGCTCTACAAAAAATACGAGCGCCTGCCGCAACCGAAAATTACCGACGTAGATGTGTCGGCAGATATTTTCCCCGAGCGCCGTTCCTTTAGCGCCACTGGTCACTACATGCTCGTCAATCACACTGGCCAGCCCATCGAAGCCATACACATCACCGACGGCGGCGAATCCATCGATGAACTGCGCTTCGATCGCCCCTTCCACCAAACATTAGCCGACAAAAAACATTTCTACGCCATCTACACGTTTGATAAGCCTCTCGAACCCAACGAAACCCTGCGCATGGATTTCAAGGTTTCGCACACCTCCCGCGGTTTTCGCGACGGCCACGAGCGCCCCGAGCTCGCCTACAACGGCACCTTCTTCGATCGCGGCTATTTCCCATTCGTCGGCTATAACAGCGGCGTCGAGCTGGACGATCCGGTCCGCCGCCGCGAAGAAAAACTCCCTGCCCTCGAAGAACTAGCTCCGCCGGGCGATCCCTACTATTCCAACGTAAATCTCTTCACCACAGATTCCGAGTGGGTAACTTTCCACTCCATCGTCAGCACCTCGCCCGATCAAATCGCCATCGCTCCGGGCTATCTCCAGCGCGAATGGACCGAAAACAATCGCCGCTACTTCGAATACACCATGGGCGATACGCGCATAAATAATTTCTTCTCCTTCCTCTCCGCCCGTTACGACGTAAAGCGCGACGAATCGAACGGCGTGAAATTCGAGATCTATTACCAGCCCGGCCACGAATACAATCTCGACCGCATGCTCGAATCCTCCAAAGCCGGTCTCGACTATTACGATAAAAATTTCAGTCCCTACCAATTCCAGCAATTCCGAGTGCTCGAATTCCCGCGCTACAGAGGTTTCGCGCAATCCTTCCCCAACACCGTCCCGTATTCCGAAGGCATCGGCTTCATCGAGCGCTTGAAAAAGACCGACGATCTCGATCTTCTCTATTACGTAACCGCGCACGAGCTAGCCCATCAATGGTGGGGCCACCAACTGATCGGCAGCCAAACGCAAGGCTCCAACATGATGTCCGAAACTTTGGCCCAATATTCCGCGCTAAAGGTAGTAGAGAAAAAATACGGAATGGATATGGTGCGGAAAGCCCTGCGCCGAGAACTCGATCGCTACCTACGAGGAAGAGCCGGCGAAATCCGCCACGAGCCCCCAATCGTCCTGGTCCAGCGCGAACCGTACGTCTGGTACAACAAAGGCTCGCTAGTCATGTACGCCCTAGCCGATTACATCGGCGAAGATCAACTCAATCTCGGCCTGAGAAATTTCCTGATGGCCAATCGCTACGCCAAAGGCCCGTATCCCGACACGCGCGGCTTCGTAGCCGCATTGCGCGCTGTGACGCCGCCCGATCTGCAATACACAATCACCGACATGTTCGAATCCATCGTCCTTTACGACGACAAAGCCGTCTCAGCCAGTTACGCCCCAACCGCCAACGGGAAATACAAAGTAACGATGGTGGTAAACACGCAAAAGAAAAAATCCGACGGCTCCGGCAACGAAACCCCAATGCCAACGGATGATCAAATCGACGTAGGCGTCTTCACCGGCACAAAAGAACACCTAAATCCGCTCTATCTAAAAAAGCAGCATTTCACCCAAAACACTTCAACAATCGAAATAGAAGTGAACGAGCCCCCAACCTACGCAGGAATCGATCCCTACAACAAACTGATCGACAGAAATCCCGAAGATAATTTAATCCCCACAGAGAAAAAGTAACGCCCGCCCCGTAGCGCTGGCGTCCCCGCCGGCTCGGACGAAGAAATATACGCCCACAACCTAAAGATCCGGCCGGCGCAACCGTTTCGTAGTTTTTGTTTTTATCTGAAATTTCAAATCTGAAATTTGAAATTGCACTTCGGCCAAGCGTAATGTGGAAAAAATAAAGAAGAACCAGCCTACTTCAACTTGGCGTACTCCCCCCTCGCCGCCACCAAAACCGGAATATCCGCATCCGCATCCTTCCAAAGCCCAAAGAATTCCGAATAAGCCACCCGCGCCTTAGCCGCATCCCCAGCCATCGCATATCCCCGCGCCACTCCCAAATGCGCCAGCGCCCCAAGCGGATAATTCAAAGTAATCCCGCGATGATCCAAAAACTTCTGGAACTCCACCGCGGCCGCGGCGCCATTGTGCTGCTCGAGCTGTGCGATTCCTCGCAGGTACACCGGATACATCGTTCCAAGTTGAAATTCCGGCGGTTGCCCCAATTCATAAGGCGCTGCCCCTTCCAGCGCCACCACCGTTTGCGCCGGATTGTTCGCATCCAGATCCAATGCCGCGCGCACCACCGGCAACCAATAAATCTTCAACATCGTATCCGTCGGATAATTCTTTTCCAGTTCGTCAGCCATCGCCTTAGCGCGCGTACCATCACCCACCCGCGCCAGCGCTAGCCCCGCGAACAATTTCACGTCCCGCCCCGGCGCCAGCGCCAGCGCCGCCGCCACATCTTCCTTGGCCTTCGCCGCATTACCGAATTCCGCTTCGCGCAACGCCCCGTTCACCTGCCACAACGCCGCCGTTTCCTTCGAATCATCGCGCACCGCCGAATCCACCGCGCGCCGCGAATAATCCCGCGCCTTCGTCAAACGACCGTAAAAAGCCTCCGTGTCCGACTGGAACGACAGCAGCAAATCTTCGCTTCCCGGCTTACCCGCGGCCCACGCCAACTGCTGCTGCATACTCGCTTCGTCATTCTTCAAGAACGCTACTTGGTACATGATCCAGTGCAGGTAGTCGCCTTCCAGATTCCGTCGTTGTGCTTCTTGCAGCGCGTTGGCCGCATCATCGGGACGATTGGTGGCCAGATAGCTTTGCGCCAAATTGCCATATCCCACCACCACATCCGGATCGATTTTTAGCGACTCCAGCGTTTCGGTGATCGACTTATCATATTGCCCACGCTCCGAAAAAATTCCCGCCAAGTTCGCCGGCGGCACCATGTCGTTCGGATAGCTCTTCGCCCACAGTTCATACACCTGCGTCGCCTGATCCAGCTCTCCGGTCACCTTCTCGTAGTACAGCGCTCCAATGCGGTACTTCTCGTGTTCGCTCACACGATCCCGGAGCGAGTACGCCTTCTTCACGTTTTCCGCAGCCAAGCTCGTCTGCCCCAAATTGCCGTACTGCACTCCCAGCCCCGCGTAGGCCGCCGCAAAATTCGGATCCAGCTCAATTGCGCGCTTCATAAACGGAATTGCTGCCGCATCGCCCTTCGCGCGCGCCGTCGAAATTCCCATGCTGAACGACTTCAACGCCTCCAGCGAGGTCGTCGTCGCTTCCACCGGGACATCAAATTTCTGTACCGAAGCCAGTGACTCGCCGAGCCGGCTGCGCAAGCTTGTGGTCGCCTGCCCCAGCGCCTTCAACACATCTTCTTTCGTCGCTGCTGTGGCCTGCTCTTTCGCCAACGTATCGCCGTTACTACATCCAACTGCATCGACTCCCACTACATATTGATCGCCCAGCTTCGAAATCGACCCAAGTAGAAACGCCTTGCTCCCCGTGCGCACACACAGTTCCCCCGCCACATCGCGCGTGATGCGGTCGGTCGTCGGACGTCCCATCAGCCGCATCGTCTCTGTAACTTTGCGATCGGAAAGAATATTCAGAAAGGGCGATTGCCCCAGTTGCACCGCCAGCGCCTGCTTTAACGCGCCATCAAAAACCGGATCCCCAGTAGTGTTGTCGAAATCTGCCAGAACAATCGTGTCCTTCTCCGTCAAAGGAGTCGCCGCAGGCCGCGGACGCAAAAAGAAAATGCCGGCAACAATTGCAGCGACTAAAACCACCGCAGCCGGAACCCAAATTTTCCAAAGTCTGTTATCAGGACGAAGCGGAACATCCGCAACAGTAACCGCAGCCGACGATCCAGATCGCGCAGCAACGGAACCCGACGAAGGCGCAGCCTGCGCTCCAGAACTAGCCTGCGAAATACTTTGCTGAGCGACGCTTTGCTGCGAACTTCCGTGCGCTACGCTCTGCGAAATCGTCTCCTGCGCCGCCATCACCGGCCCCGAACTCGCCGCAGCCACGCGCCCCGTATCCGTATCGCGCTTCACCCGCCGCAATTCCGAATTCATATCCGAAGCATGCTGGTAACGCAGCCCGCGATCCTTCTCCAGCGCCCGGTTAATAATGTGTTCCAACTCCGCAGGCAAATCCGGATTCAAACGCACCGGCGCTACCGGCGCCCGATTCATAATCGCCTCGGTAATCACTCCGGAAGTTTCACCGCGAAATGGCAAAGTCCCGGTTGCCATCTCATAAATCACCACTCCAAAACTAAAGAGATCAGTGCGCGCATCCAATTCCTTCCCGCGCACCTGCTCCGGCGACATATAAGCAATCGTCCCAACCGCCGTCCCCGGACTAGTCAGTTGCTCCTCAGGCACCAATGCATCATGAGTAGCCTCGGAAGCATCCGACCCCGCCGGCTCCACGCGTTTCAATTTCGCCAATCCAAAATCCAAAATCTTCGCGTGCCCTCGCTTGGTAATAAAAATATTCGCCGGCTTGATATCGCGATGAACAATCCCTTCGCCATGCGCCGCGTCCAACGCATCCGCAATTTCAATTGCCAATCCCAGCAGCGTATCCGTATCCACCGGCTTGCCACCAATCCGGTGCTTCAACGTCACGCCGTCCAAATACTCCATTACAATAAAAGCCTGCCCCTTCTCCTCATCAATCTCATGAATGGTGCAAATATTCGGATGATTCAAAGCAGAAGCAGCCTTAGCCTCGCGCTGAAATCGGGAAAGTGCCGAAGGGTCCTTGGCAATTTCATCAGGAAGGAATTTCAAAGCCACAAACCGGCCAAGTTTCAAATCCTCAGCCTTATAAACCACACCCATCCCACCGCCGCCCAGCCGCTCAAGAATGCGGTAGTGCGAAACAACGCGCCCCGAAAGTGAAGAAGATTCCGCCAAAGTTCGCCAATAGTAGCATTAAGTAGCGCCGGCGTCCCTGCCGGCATCTTGCGATCGCGTCCGCGCCAGATCCAAAAATGCCCGCCGGCGCAACTTCTCAATTTCAGGCAGGCTGTGCTCTATTTTTTCTCTTCGTAATCTGAAATCTGAAATTGCACCCACGCCTTTGCGAATTTCAATCGCTATCCAGCCGCCTCGTGAGCCTTCCGTTGATACAACAAATATCCTTTAGCCGCAGCCTCTTTCTCCAATTCCGCCAATCGCCCCCGCCCCTCCGTCACTTTCCCCGCAGCAATCTCAATTTCCCCAAGCGCGAGCCGCGCCTCAAACTCCAATTCCACCAACCCCAATTTCGTAACGCCAGCCAAGACATCCTCCAGCGAAGCAATCGCCTCATCGCGATGCCCAGAAGCCGCCGTCACTCGCGCCGCAGCGATCGTCACGCTGGAAATCACATGCCGCTCTTCACTCTTCGACGCAATCGCCTTCGCCCGCGCAATCGCCTCGCGCGCCGCGTCAATCTTTTTCAATCCCAAATCAGCCTCAGCCATAACCGCCAGCGCCCCGGCCTCCAAATCCGACGTCTTCTCCCGATGCGCCTCCTCAACAGCCTTGCCAGCCAACTCAGCGGCGCGCGCCGCATCCTTCTCATCCAGCGCCAACACCGCCAACATCGCTCCCGTTTCCGCCGCGCCAACCTTCTCCCCGATTTCATTCCGTATAGCCAGCGACTGCTCCACACTCTTCCGCGCCGCCGCCAAATCGCCCTCATCGCGCTGCACTTGGCCCAAAGTCAACAGCGAAGTCCCAGACAGATCCTTCGTGCCGGTTTCAGCGGCCAGCGCAATCGCCTCATTGATACTCTTCTCCGCGGTTTTCAAATCGCCCTGGTCAGAAAGCACCGCCCCGATATTCACAGCCGTCATCGACACGCCGTCCTTATCCCCCATCTGCCGGTAAATCGCCTGCGCGTTCTCGTACGATTTTTGCGCGCCGCGCGCGTCTCCGCGGCCGTAAAGCATGTTCCCCAGGTTGCTCGAAAGCAGTGCCACCATCGCCTGATCACCGCTCTCCTCCGCCAACGCCAGCCCATCCCGAAACATCTTTTCCGCCCCGGAAATATCGCCCAGGATCGACGAAATGTTGGCCAAGCTGTTCAGAGTCTCCGCCTGACCGACCTTGTTGCCAATCTCGCGATTGATGGCCAACGCGTCCAGGAACATTTTCTTCGCCGCCGTCAGATCGCCCGAATCGCGCAGAATTATGGCGATTTTGTGCAATTCCACGGCTTCTTCCATCTTGTTGCCGGTTTTGCGCGAGGTCGCCAGCGCCTGCTCGTAAAGCCGCCGCGCATCTTTATTGTTGCCCTCATTCGCAAGCAGATTAGCCAGCGCATTCTGCGCGCGCGCCACGCCGGCGATATCTCCAATGGCGGCATACAAATCCTTCGCCTGCATCGACGCCTGCTCGCCTTTCTTCGGGTCGCCCAGATATTCGTACGCCCGCGCTTCCATCAACAGCATGTCGCCCCGCAACGCCCGCGCGCCCAGCGCCTGCGCCTTCGCCTCGGTTCGCTGCGCAATTTCCAGCAGCTTCTTGAAATCTCCGCCGGTCTGTGCGATGCGCGCATCATTGATATCAATGCGTATGTCGTCGAATCCCGAAGCATGCAAGTTCCGCAGCGCGTCGACGGTCTCCTGCGCGTCCTTCAATTGGGAAGCGAGAATCTGCACCGAGACCAGCGACAATCCCGGCGCAACTTCATCGGGATAGAAATTCCACAGCGCTTTATAAATCTCGATCGCCTTACTCCACTCATGCGTCGTCTCGCGATATCTTCCCTCAATTGATAGCTGCTCTCGGCGCGACAAGCTGCCGGAAAGATCGAAAGCCGTTTTGGCTTCACCTTCCGCCTTGCTTCCGTATCCCAGGTTGGACCACACGCGCGACATCACCATGTGCGAAAGCGCGAACTTCGGCTCCAGCGCCAGCACCTTCTGAATCAGCGGCAATGCCCCCGAGGTGTCGTAATTGCGCAAGCGTTCGATCGCCTCGCTATACAGTCGCGCTGCTTCCGGATTTGCCGGCAGTGTGGCCTGCACCATTCCCGCATCGCTCGAGGCCACCTCGCCCACGCCCAGCTTTGTACGCACCGTCGCGCCAATCCGCGACACCAGCCCAGCAATCTCCGTCTCGCTCCCCTGCGCCGACATCGAACTCAACAACTCGCCCGTCTGCGTATTCTGCAATCGCAAATCCAAACGCACCTGTCCATTCCCCAGCGCCAAATAGGATCCCAACAAAACGTAATCGCTGCCGATGCTGGCCCGGATTTTCTGTAAAGTCGCAGCCCCGTAACTATCCGCATCCGAAAGCGAAAGATTTACTTTCAACTGCGACACGGTCTCGCCAGGAATTGTTCGCACCTTTTCCCCGGCTCCCACTTCGGTGGTCAACATTTCCGATAGCGCAGTAGAAAGCCAAGCCTCGTCCGGCCGCCCAGAAAGATTCTTGAATCCCAGCACCGCCACCGCGGGACGAATCGATGCCGGCCGCGCCGGGATTCCCGGCTTAACGACCGGATCCACATGCACGCGATTCAAAACCGGCACGCGATTCCGCACGCCGCCGATATTGAATCCCAGTGCCGCGCCGATTCCGAGCAAAACAGCTACGATCGCGCCGACGGTCCACTTGCCTTTCGCAGAGAGCGGTGCGCGAACTGCCGTGCCTGACCACGAAGCCGATCCCACCGCCGCGGTCGTCAATCCCTCAATCGCCACGCGCAATTCCCGCGCAGTCTGATACCGCTGCGAAGCCGTCTTCTCCATCGCCTTGCGAATGATCGAATCGAGTCCCGCGGAAATCGATGGATTCACCGAAGCTGCCGCCGCTGGCTCCTGATGCAAAATCGCGCCCATCAACTGCGGCCCCTGCGTCTGCGGAAACGCTCGCTGCCCCGTCGCTAACTCATAGAGTACTGCACCGGTTGAGTAAATATCCGTGCGCGCATCCGTTGCCTGTCCGCTAAGCTGCTCCGGCGACATATACGGCACTGTCCCGGACACTGTCGCCGTATCCACTGAAACGCTGCGCGTCGAATCTCCCACAATTTCCGAATGCACCCGGCGCGCTAATCCAAAATCCAGAATCTTCAGCCATCCATCCGGCGTGACGAAAATATTGTGCGGCTTCAGATCGCAATGAATGATCCCCTGCTCGTGCGCCGCCGAAAGCCCCTCGCAAAGTTGCAAAGCCAACCGGCTGATCTCCGCCAAAGCCAAAGGCCCGCTCTTCACCTTCTCGCTAAGCGCCTCGCCAGGGATCAATTCCAAAGCCAGAAAATCCACCCCATCCTGGCTGGCAAATTCATAAACCGTCTCAATGTTCGGGTGATTTAGCCTAGCGAGCGCCAAAGCTTCCTTGCGGAACTGCCGTCGCGCCGCCTCGTCCGCCAGCATCCCGGCAGGCAGCACCTTAAGCGCAACATCGCGGTCAAGCTGCTCGTCATGAGCGCGGTAAACCTCGCCCATGCCGCCAGCCCCAATCTTCTCAATGATGAGGTAGTGCCCCAGTCCGCTACCGATCATGAAAAAATCACCAGCCTCCGCGCGCAAATGGTAGACCCCACCCAAACCCAAGTCAACGAACGCGCCTTCAGTAGGGGAGGGTTCTTTAGACCCTCCCGCTTTTCGGCCCTCTTGCCTTTGCGATTAAAAGCACCCATCAAACAAACACGGATCAGTTGAGGAAAATTTGGGGTGAGACTTCAATAACGGAAGGAAACTTCGAGTTCGTGAATGCCTTGCAAGAGCTCCAAGAAATCTTAAATCACAAAAGGCCGTCGAACGATCTACCCTCTGCCCGCCGCGCGAATCGGAATCGCCACGATCCTGCCATTCGAACTCTCCGGAATCATGTGGCAAGTCCCCTCGAAGACCGCGCCAGCCTCAATCAACAAACATTTTGCGTGTACCTCGCCGCTGACCACGCCCTTCTCATGAATCTCCACGCGGTCGAGTGCGCGCACAATGCCCTTAAATTTTCCGCCGACAATCACCACGCGCGCCTCGAGC
Organism: Acidobacteriota bacterium; assembly: GCA_013286465.1. Taxonomy (GTDB): domain Bacteria; phylum Acidobacteriota; class Terriglobia; order Acidiferrales; family UBA7541; genus Palsa-147. The sequence goes on from JABDFR010000019.1 coordinate 38,084, forward strand.
TGGCCCTCAACATCCGCCTCATCGCCAAGTATCAACATGCTCTGGGATTTCAAAGTCCCCTGCACATGCGAATTCACCCGCAGCGTCCCGGAGCTCTCGATGTCGCCAACTACGCGGATCCCGCGCTCAAGAAACCCAGTCCACTCATCGGACGAGTCTGTAATCTTCCGCTCCAGCCAATCCCACGGCAATTTTCGAGTCCCCCCGCGATGCCAAATTCGTAAGCAGTCGCTCCTCGTAGGGCCCGCGCTTTATGCCGGGCCTCTTCATGCGCAATTTCTACTACATTTCTAGTGTTCGATCATCAGCAAATCGTAAAGCGTCCCCAAGTACTCGTTCTCGTAGTAGTGAAATATCAAGTGCCCGCCCTTACCCCCGACAAACGGCTTCAAAGTAACTTTCGTCCCGTACTTCTGCTCCATCAAACCTAACATGTGCTTCACATTAGGATCATTGATGCTGACCGATCCAGGCTTCGGTGGCACCGCAGCGCTTTTGTGCGTCATCCGTTCGATCTGCCGCACCGAAATGCGCCCGCGCGCAGCCTTCTTCGCCGCATCGAGCTGCATCACCGGATCACTGATCGTCACCAGTGCGCGCGCATGGCTGGCCGAGATTTCACCCGTCGCGATCATCTTTTGCACCTGGCGATCAAGCTTCAGCAGTCGGGTTGAATTCGAAATCGCGCTGCGGCTCTTCCCGGTGCGCTCGGCGATCTGCTCATGAGTCATTCCGAAATCGTGAGACAAGCGATCAAACGCCATTGCTTCTTCCAGCGGATTCAAATCTTCGCGCTGCAAATTTTCGATGAGCGTCAACTCCGCGGCCTTCTCATCGGAAACATCGCGCAAAATTGCCGGAATGCGCTGCAGTGAAGCCGCTTGCGCCGCACGCCAACGTCTCTCGCCGGCGATGAGCTGGAACCGCGGCCCGTTTCGACGCGCCAGCACGGGCTGAATAATTCCGCTCGCAATTATGGACGCGGCCAATTCGTCCATCGCAGTCTGATCGAATTTCACACGAGGTTGGTGCGGACTAGGGTCGATCAAATCGATGTCGATCATGACGACGATTTCGCTGCCGGATGCTAGAGCCGATGACGTAGCTGCGGCTGCGCTTGGGCCCACGCTCGCTGCCAGGCTCGGAACAGTGCTTGCGGGCGCTGTCGCAGAAGGTGTCGAAGATGCATTCGTATTTTTGTCGTCCGTCGGCGGGTTCACGAGCGCCGGCTCGCGAATTAACGCGCTAAGCCCCCGCCCCAAAGCGTTTCGTGCCATAGGCTACAACCTCCTTCGCGAGCTGGAGATAGCTCTCCGCCCCTTTACTATGTATGTCGTAAAACATTACAGGCTTACCATGGCTGGGCGCTTCCGCCAACCGTACGTTCCGCGGAATTACGGTCTCGTAGACCTGCGCGCCGAAGAAGCTACGCAAGTCCGCCGCGACTTGTTTAGAGAGCGTCGTGCGGTCATCGTACATCGTGAGCAGAATCCCTTCGATGGCAAGCGACGGATTAATTGTCCGCCTCAGCCGCATCAGCGTATCAAGCAGCTCTGACACGCCTTCGAGTGCCAGATACTCCGTTTGGATTGGAACCAAAACCGAGTCAGCCGCGGCGAGAGCATTAAGCGTAAGTAGATCGAGGGCTGGCGGACAGTCAATCAGAATATAGTCATAGTTCTGTTTGAGCTGATCGACGATGGCCTTCAGCCGATATTCGCGGTTTTCTACGTCCACTAGCTCGATGGCGGCGCCAACCAGGTTCTTATCTGAGGGAATGAGGTCGAGACCCTCTACCTGAGTCTTCAGCAAGACCCTATCGATAGATTCATTCAGAATCAGTAGGTTGTAGAGGGTCCGACGGGCTGGATCTTTGGCAAAACCAAGGGCGGTGGACATATTCCCTTGGGAATCGCAATCGATGGCGAGTGTGCGGCGTTCAGTAGCGGCTAGCGATGCTCCGAGGTTGACAGTGGTGGTGGTCTTACCGACGCCGCCCTTCTGATTGGCAATGGCGATAACTCGCCCCAAATTTCCCCCTCGAGCGACGCGAATCTACCAGAATTCTCGGGAAATGCGCAAGGGCAAATGTGCATGAAAGACACATTTGCGAGGAATTGTTTTACGTGAAACATCTAGCTGGCCGGTTCAAATGTTTCACGTGAAACATTTTCTTGCGGGCGCGGCTCTCCGATAACGATAAGCCGGTGTTTCGTCTGAGGGATTACGAAGGGAACGAGCCACTTCACGGATTTCCTGCGTTCCAGTTCGAGTCGGCCGTCCGGCCCTGTCCAAACCATGATGTGCCCGCCGGGCGCGAGTACCGACTCGGCCCACTCAGCAAACTCCAAGAACTGGCCCAGCGCTCGGGCCATGACGATATCATACGGAATGTCCGGCCTGCGAACATCCTCGTAGCGCTTCTGGATGATTTCGACATCTTTAAGTTCGAGAGTGCGAACAACCTCGGCGAGAAACGCGCATTTCTTGGCATTTGGCTCAATAAGCGTCAGCCGGAGCGACGGAACGAACATTTTCAGTGGGATTCCTGGAAATCCAGCGCCAGTTCCAACGTCGGCGAGCCGACCATGAACTTTGACGACCGTTTTTATCGCCAGTAGGCTCTCAGCGAAGTGCGTTCGCACGATTTCCTCGGGAGATGTGATCGAAGTGAGCGAAATTCGCCGATTCCAGCGAAGTAGCAGTTCGATGTAAGTACGAACCTGTTCGCAGAATTGATTCCTGACCGCTAGGTCTAGCGATTCGAGCGAGGCGCGAATATCCTTGGCGCTAATCGAACTCGACGGAGTCGATTCTTTGGTCGACATCGGACTAGGGCCTCGAAGGCGGCAGGCAAACGCGGGCGGACAGTCTCATGGATTTGAGTCGGCACCAGCCGAGATTGCACTCGCACCTTCTAGCGCCGGCGGGGTGCGCGGCCGCAGCAGGCGCGGGGCGAGCAGGCCAACCGAGAGGTCCGCAACGAAATGCGCCGCCATCGTTGGAATGAGAGTGCCCGTCCAGGCGCGCACGGCTGAAAAAATTGCGCCGGCAAAAAATGTGACGACTAATCCGCGGCGACCCTGATACAAATGCGCGAGCGAGAAGAACACCGCCGCGCCGAGAATCGCTATAGCGATGGAACCCTTCGAGACGTTTAGGAATAATCGCTGGATGAAACCGCGATAGATGATCTCTTCGCAGAGAGCCACGGTCGTAACCAACGCGAAAAACGCCAGGCGTTCAGGCGCGTTGTGCGGCATTAGCTTCAGCGTGAGCGCCCGCATGAAGCCTTGTTTGTCGCTCGGGAGCGAAGCGAGCCGACGAATGCTCACTGCTTGATTGAAGCTAATCAGAGCGGAAAGTCCGACGCCAACGACGGCCGCGAGCCACGGCGATGGCAGCGACAGGCCAAGATCCGCAAGGCGATACCCGTGCGCGACGGCGCGCCAGAGGATGATTCCGGTAGCCAGCCACTGAAATGCGATTGTCGAGGCATAGAGGGCGATGCGATCGACGCTCGTCAGTGCGTCGCGGCGCATCAATGCGCGAACGCGGACGGCGCCGCGCCATGGAACAACGATGGCTAGAACAATTAAGATGACGATGAAATCCCATGGCAGCGCGGCTGGTAGCATCGCTACCGATAAGAGCACGAACCGTGCTGTGATTCAAGAGTGATGGCGTTGTGTTCGCGCATTGTTCTTGTCTGCATGTGAATTACAAATCTGGGAGGATTCCGAAGCGCATGGCCCGCGCTTTATGCCGGGCCATTTCATAGTAGATTTGCGGCAAAATTGCGGCGCGGGACATACGATCATAGTTGCGTTTTCGATATGCGCAAATCGCGACCGTGCGTTACATTTTACCCAAGAGGCCCGGCATAAAGCGCGGACCCTACGAAATGCGAATGCTTGGGTAGTTGACAGGTTGGCTGGTTGCGCTTATCTTGCGTTTTCGTTTTGGAAGGAAATTCGCCTGGCGATATGAAGATATTGGTGATTGGCGGCGGGGGTCGCGAGCATGCGCTCGTTTGGCGATTGCGGCGGAGCACCGGCGTCGAGAAGATTTGGTGTGCGCCTGGAAACGGCGGGATCGCGAATGCCGCGGAGTGCATTCCGATTAACATTTCTTCACTAATCGAGATGGTAAATATCGTCGAACGATTGCATCCGGATCTGACCGTGATCGGTCCTGAGTTGCCGCTGGTGCTTGGGCTTGCTGATGAGTTGCGTTCACGAGGTTTTGCGGTAGTGGGTCCGGGCAAGGAGGCGGCGCGGCTGGAAGGTTCGAAAGTTTACGCCAAGGAATTTCTTGCACGGCATGCGATTCCTACGGCGAAGATGTACGGCGTGTTTGAGGACGTGACTGCCGCCCGCGCGGCGCTCGATCGCGTGGGCTGGCCTTTGGTGATCAAGGCAGATGGCCTTTGCGCTGGCAAAGGAGTGTTGGTGACGTCTTCGCGCGCGGAGGCAGAGGAGTTTATCGAGCGGGCGATGGTGCGAGGGGAATTTGGAGAGGCTGGGCGGAGGATTTTGCTGGAGGAGGGTTTGGCCGGGCAGGAACTGTCTTATATCGTGCTTACCGACGGCAAGCGCGTGATTCCGATGGCGCCGGCGCGCGACTACAAACGCGCTTTTGATGGCGGTTTGGGGCCGAATACTGGGGGAATGGGTGCTTATTCGGACGATAATTTGCTGCCGGCGGAGCTCGAGGAGCGCATAAATCGCGATGTCGTCCAGCCGACAATTTCTGGATTGGCTGCGGATGGCCTCGATTATCGGGGGTTTTTGTATTTTGGGTTGATGATTACTGCCGACGGACCGAAAGTTTTGGAATATAACTGCCGTTTGGGAGATCCGGAGACGCAGGCGATTGTTTTGCGAATGGATTTTGATTTGGCGGAATTTTTGATGGCCGCGGCGATGGGGGATTTGAGATCCAGGACCGCGAAATGGAAAAGCGCTGCTAGTTGCTATGTGGTTTTGGCTGCGGGAGGGTATCCTGAGAAGCCGCGCATTGGGGCAGAGATTCTTGGGCTGGACCGGATTCGCGAGAGTGAGGGTTTGGTGGTGTTTCACTCGGGGACTCTTAGAGAGAACGATAAATACTACGTTTGTGGTGGACGAATTCTTGGAGTCGGCGGAAGCGGCGTAAGTGTCAGAGAGGCAAGGAGATTGTGTTACGACAACATTAGTAATATTGCCTCCGCTGGTTGTCGCTTTCGGCGCGACATTGGGGTTGCACCGGAGGCGGTTCTTAGCGCGACGGCCGAGTCGAGACGGGATTAACTGGGCGTTGTTGCAGAGTGTCGAGGCAAATTCGGAGATTGACCAGATCGAAGGTTAGGCGCAAAAGCAGACGCAAGAACAAAACACGAACACAAAATCAAAACACAAGAGCCTCATCTCTAAAGAGGTGAGCTACATTGGGGGACTTTGTGATTGGGATCATTATGGGGTCGGATACGGATTTGCCGGTTATGACTGAGGCTGGTAAGACTTTGGAGAAGTTTGGCGTGGCTTATGAAATGGAAGTTATTTCGGCGCATCGAGCGCCTGCGCGGACGCATGAGTATGCTTCTACTGCCGTTTCGCGAGGGTTGAAGGCGATTATTGTTGGGGCCGGCGGGGCGGCGCATTTGGCTGGGGTGGTGGCTTCGCTTACTACGTTGCCTGTGATTGGCGTGCCTATGGCTACTACGGCTTTGAACGGGATGGATTCGCTTTTGGCGATTGTGCAGATGCCTGCGGGGATACCTGTGGCTACTATGGCGATTGATAAGGCTGGGGCGGTGAATGCGGCGATATTTGCGTTGCAGATTTTGGGATTGTCGGATGTGCGCGTTGCGGAGAAGTTGATTGCGCATAAGAAAGATTTGGCGGCTTCTGTGGCGGAGAAGAATTCTCGGTTGCAGGCGGAATTGGGGAAACGGCGGGGGTAGGTCCTTCCTTTTTTGGGGATCTTGGCAGTGATTGTTGCGGGATTACACTGCTTCGGAGATCTCAAATTTCAGATTTGAAATTTCAGAGCAAGACAAAGAGTGTTGAGAGGAACTGGTGCGATTGGATGGATAGAAAGAACGGCCTTAGGTGGATTTCGCAGTCCGTCGGATTTTTTGGGGAGCTGAACTTATTTGTTCTTCGTCGGATGCCGGCAGGGACGCCGGCGCTACTCTGGTTTTTGTAGCGTGGGGGCTTCTGGCGGACGTTGTAGGGTTGGGGCGCCTTCTGGTCTGGGTTTTTCTGGCACTCTGTCTTCGGGAGGTGGCGGGATTAGCCATTGGAAATTGGCGGCTTGGGGGATGATGGCCATTTGGGTGCGATTGCCTTTGGCTATTGCGGTGATCGCGGCTTTCAGGAATGGCAAGCCTTGGGCTACTAATTGTTTGTCGGTTTCGGCGTGGAGGATGGCGTCGGCACCCGCGGCTTGATCTGGGCTGGAGTCGCGGATTTTTTCTAGGTCGGGATCCTTGGCTAGTAACAGATCGCGCAGCGGGATTTGCTTGTCGTCTGCGGGATAGTGGATTTCTACCAGTTGTCTAGGCTCCTTTTTATCTGGGGGCCAGATTTGCGTGTAACGCGGCCTTACCACTCTCGTTTGCCAGTAATCGCCTCGCTCGGGCTCTTGATGGATGGTGTAGGTGAGTTGCCAGACTTCCGGGCCGTAGCCTGGAGCGTAGTCGGCTAGGATTAATTCCGTCAGTGGCTCGGTCTCGCTTAGATTTAGCTGGCTGTGGATGCTGCTGGCGGCTTCGTTTAGGACCACGAGAAATCCCAGGCCGGTTTGCTCGATGTCCTTGGCGGTTTTTTCTGGGTCGTTGGGCGTGGCCAGGTGCGGGACGCTGGCGTCGGAGGTGCGGGCTCTTACGTGGGGGAGATCTTGGGCTAGATTTTCTACGACCTGGCGGGAGCTGGGGGAATACCAGGTGCTGGCGCCTAGTAGGATGCCGGCTTTTTGATTGGTGATGGGAACGATCGGCGGAGTTAGGGTGCCTGGCTCGATTTTATTTTCTATTGTGGTGATTACTAGGGCGTCTTTGTAGACGGCTATGATTACTCGGCCGGAGGCTAGGTTGGCTACGAGTTCTTCGGTGGGTTGGTCTGGGTTTTGGGCGCGAGCGGGCAAGGCGACGAAGACTGTTAGGGCGGCGAGGATCAGAACGAATCGTTTTGCCGGCGACATTTGCTTGTGGGTACATCATAAGGCAATTAAGGGCTTCGGAGATTTCAAATTTGAAATTTCAGATTTGAGAGGAAGAGAAAAAAGATTGCTGCTTGCCTTGATGGGATTAGTTTAGTCCGGGCTTGTCCTTTGCGTGTATTGGTTTGCTTCGCTCGTCGGATGCCGGCAGGGACGCCGGCGCTACTTGGCTTGAATTGATGTGATTGCTACTGCGTTTACTATGTCTTCGGTGGTGCAGCCTCTGGATAGATCGTTGGAGGGCTTGGCTAGGCCTTGCAGGATTGGGCCGATGGCTTTGGCGTTCGCTAGGCGCTCTACTAGTTTGTAGGCTATGTTGCCGGAATTTAGATCGGGGAAAATTAGGACATTGGCGCGGCCTGCTGCTTGTGAACCCTTTGCTTTGGTTTCTGCGATTTCTGGGATTAGGGCGGCGTCGGCTTGTAGCTCGCCGTCGATGATTAAATCCGGGCGGCGGGCTTTTGTGATTTTTAGGGCTTCGCGGATTTTTTCCAGGTTTGGATGATTGGCTGAGCCTTTGGTGGAGAAGGAGAGTAAGGCTACTTTTGGTTCGGCTTCCAGGAAATTGTTTGCGTTGTCGGCTGTGGCTATGGCGATTTCTGCTAGTTCTTGCGCATTGGGATCTGGGACTATGCCGCAGTCGGCGAAGAGCAGCGTGGTTTCTTCTTGATTAATTTTTGCGGGGATTATCATCAGGAAAAAGCTAGAGACGATTTTGGAATCTGGGGCGAGGCCTATCGACTGAATGGCTGCGCGGACGGTGTCGGCTGAGGAGTTTGCGGCGCCGGCTAGTGCGCCGTCGGCTTGGTTCGCGGCTACCATTAGATTGGCGAAATATAGCGGACTGCGGGCGTTGGATTGGGATTCTTCTTCTTTGGCGCCTTTGCTGCGGCGGCGTTCGTGCAGGATTTGGGCGTAGTGGTTTGCGCGCGAGTTGCTGCTGGGATCTTGGATGATGATGCCGTTTAGATTGGCGCGGATTTCTTTTGCTAGTGCTTCGATTTTTGCTGGTTGGCCTATGAGTGTGATTTTGGCCAGCGAGTCTCTGGTGATTATTTCCGCGGCGGCTATTACTCGAGGATCTTGGCCTTCGGCTAGGACTATGTGTTTGGCGGCGCTGC
>JABDFR010000020.1:0-6602 GCA_013286465.1 Acidobacteriota bacterium
AGCCTTCGATGATTCCATCAATAAACGGGGCCTCCCGAAGACGGTCCCGTATGCCTATGGATGCGTTGAAATTAGCATTGTAGCAGGAGCAAGGCAAGCAGGGCCAATCGCGGGGGTGTTGCGGTTCCGTTCGGCCGAGTCAGCCCGAACTACTTGCTCTTGCATTCGCCGTAGCGGAATTCCAAGGCAACTTCGGACACTGAGAGATCGCTGCCATCGACCGACACTTCAGGCGTCTCGACCTTCCCAGTCGCTCCCATTGGGCAAATTGCTTCGGCGTGGACCAAGTAGTGGGCGTTCAGGAGCAGATTTAGGCTGTAAGATTCCCGGCTTGCCTCCTCAGGGAATGGATTTACTCCTCGACTGGCATGCACGAGCACTTGTGGTGGGTAGAAGTCTTGCGGGTTCCGATCACCCCACAGTAAGCGTACGCTGATCCGCCGTGTCGGGAGAGGACCGCCGACGTGAATATCCGCACCGTTGAGTTGCTCCCCATCGGCGAGGTGAATGATCCGCGAGCTTTCCAAGTCGTTGGCGCCAGGATAGAACATCGTCGGAAACGGAGCGTCCGGGTTTTCCTCGTTCTTGGGATTAAACACCAACACATAGTCGCCGCCCGGGAGACCGCTAAACTCGAAAGGCCTCCACTCAGCCGCCGGCCTCCATTTACCCTGAAGGCTATAAGATCCTGTTTTCCCATTCTTGTATCGGCTGGCGAGGTAGAGATAAACGACCGCCGAGTGCAGCCCTTGGCCGTCTGGGCCGATCACCTTGCCGGTAATCCGCCCCGAAGGCAGGGCGTAAAGGTCATTCTCGAAGCAACAGCGACGAGGGAGTTCAAACGGTTTTACAGGGCCCTCGAGGATCTCATTCCCGAGGATCAGGTCAGCAGGCAAATCCGCGGAGGCTTGGTAGATCCCAGGAGGGACTCGCTGAAACGCGTATGCCCCCTCCGCATCAGTTCTGGTTTCAAAGGTCTTATCATCGGACCGCAGCCTCACCAAAATATTTGCCAAAGGACGCCGATATCCGTCCATCCAGTCTTCGCGGTCTTCTGCAAGTGTGCGCACGAGCGTCCCGTAAACTGCCGCCACTCGCTTGCCACTTTTTTCCGCCCGTAGTTGCTCAACAATGGCCGCCGCAGTCTCTACGGGGCGCGTATACGAGCACGACCAGATTGTCAGGCAGTGACTATCGGTGCCCGGCCAGTCGCAGGAAACTGCAAATATAAGATATTGCTGACCCACTTGAAAGTTGAATTGGAACGGCGATCTAGCTAGATCGACGTAACCGTCCTCCACTCCTTTGAACGCCTCCGTCACGCGGAAGCGGAGCGTTGGAGATTTTGGATCGTCCTGCGTAACGGTGCCGACAAATATTGCTTTCGCGGTCCTGAGCAGAGGGCAAGCAACCGGCATCGGCCCGGCGCAATCTTGAGCACGTGCGGACGCAGAGCCGATCACGAATAGAGCGAGAATTGTTGCGGGAAGTAACCGCACCCAACGATTGTAATCCTGCGCTCAATTAATTCCTTGCTATGGAGGAGCGTTCTCGAACGCTGCGCCCTATTCGTACCTCGCGGCAGTCGCAGGATTGCTAAGCGAGGGACAGCCACGTTGTAGGAAAAGTATTCGCGTTACAGTCGGAGTTCCGCCGGACCGAGGCGGCCCCTGCATTTTATGGCATGGGAAGGAGCGCTTCAGCGCTCCGGAAACAGGGCGGCGAAAAAAAGGCGCTTTAGCGCTGGGCAGTCCGCTTGCGTTGCCACCGCTGTATTCGTGACTTCAGCGTCACCCCTCCCGCAGCTAAGCCCGTGTGAGAAGATAGGAAGGATGTAGAAGCCCCGTCGGCAGATAAAGCTCCTCGTGCGTGAAGCGGAAGTCTAGCTTTTCGAGCACCCGCCGCGAAGCCGCGTTTCCAGGATGATGCCCCGCGAAAAGAGCTTTCGCATTACGCTCATCGAACGCGAAATTGATCACGGCTAGCCCCGCTTCGACCGCCACGCCCTTGCCCCAATAGGCCGGCAGCACATGAAATCCCAGTTCGAGAATCTGCGATTCCGGCATATAGGGCCGTAGGCCGCCGCAACCTACGAATTCGCCGTCCGCGAGCCAGAACATCGGCCAGTATTGGACGCTTGCGCTCTGCATGGTGTCGATTTCGCGCGCCAGTCGTGCCTTTACCTGTTCTGGCGAGAATGGCCCGCCGATTAGGCGCGTGACTTGCGGATCGCCCCAGAGCGCGTTCGCCAAGGGCAGATCGTCGAGCGTCCAGTGCCCGAATCCGAGGCGTGCGGTCTTCAGAAAATAGGGACGGTGGTGAGTCATCTGAATCCACGTGACTCGATCACATTTCAATGCGGATACTGAAATTGATAAAGCGAGCCGGCCGGGCCGCTTACCGGCCGGGTATTGTATTCGAGCCAGTAGCGCAGGTGATCTGCATCCATCGGGTAGCCTATTCCTGCGGGATAGGGATACGGCACGAGCGTGTGGAAAGGCAGAGGGGCTACGGTGTCGCCGTGTGCGGCGTAGAAATCCATATCCTTGGCGAAACCGTCGGCGTAGAAGAAATAGTCGCGCGTCCAGCCGGCCTGCGGCGGCGCCAGCCGCGAGGCGTCGAACTCGACTGAGATTTCATCGCCCGAACCGTAGACCACGTACTTCTCGTCAGTTTTCTGCAATAGCGGAGTGACGTCGCCATAGCGCGTGTAATTTCCCACTTGCCGCGTGTATGGGCCGGTGCGGCTCACATTTTCATAGACGTAGCGGATATCGTTTTTCGGCGTGCCCTCGATCACTTCGGGGTATCCGCGGAAATCGAGCGTAGCCCCGGCCAACGGAATTTCGCTGAGCGAGTAAGCGAGATCCGCCGGCGAATTATCCACGCGGATGCGATCCCAATAAATTTTGAGATTGGTGCTGATGCGGATACGACGCGTGCCCGGCGGCAGCTTGCCGGTCAGATCGGCGGTCATGGTGCGCGCGAGCCCGGCGGGGAAGCCCATATCGTCGATCACCCGCCTCCATTTGCCGGCGGCATCCTGCACTTCGACGTACGGCGCGATTGGCTGCATCCCGGCTTGCCAAGCCGCATACATGGAATTCGCCGTGAAGTAATCCGTAAAGCCGTCCATCAGCAAGCGCAGCGGACGCGCGGCATCCCACTCCCCGAGATCGAGCGTGAGCGCATGCATCTGCGCGAAACCTTGATAGGGCGCTTCGGGAAAATCCATCACGTATTTGCGATCGCGCTCAAGAAGCTGCGGCAGCACATCTTCGCCGCGATCGCCCCAGGCACCGGACGGAGGATGCGCCCCGCGGCTGGCAATTACTTTGAATTCCGGGAAGGGCGGATTGCTGGCGAAATATTCGTTGGGATAGACCTCGACATCAGCGGGATGATCGACGGCCAGCAGCCGTACGCGATCGAGATAATCGAGCTCTTCCATGGGCTCGATCATGCGGAAACTGATGTGTCCATTGCGCAACGCCACTTGCGATGCGTTTACTTTGAGATATTCGTCCGGATCAGGAACATCACGCTGGCCCGGGCCAGTCCAGTGCCCCACGATGCCGGGCCCAATCATGTCGGCAAGGAATTCATAGCGCGAGCCATTCCAAACGAAAACGATCGGACAGGAGCTACCGCGTCTGTCAATTTCGGTAATCTCTCTTCGCGCCCCAGCCGCGATTTTCACTTCGTCTTGCAGTACGCCGGTAGGCCAGAGCATGCGCACCACTTCCGCTTCCGTCTCCGCGCCCAGCCCGACGTGCAGCTCAAGCGCCCCCTGGCTCAAATATCCCGAAGCGCCGCCAATTTCGAATTTCTGCCGCATCGCCCCAGCGAATACTTCCACCTTTGTGCCAATCGCAGATTTATTGTCGTTCGCGCCCTTCAGCGCCAATTCCAGCCAGTGATTTTTGTTTCCTCCGACATTGCGCAGTAACACAGGCGGCCCCGACCCTTGGGTGATCAGCAATCCCACGGAACCATCACCGTCGAAATCGAGAGGAATTATGGAAAGCGGTCCCGCGAGCGAGATCTTGTCGAGCCCTACCTCCCTCGTCACGTCGCGAAAGCCCGCAGGGCCTTCGTTGCGAAGCAGCGCAATCTGGCCGCCCGCTGGTCCTTGGCCCACGGCCACGAGATCGACCCAGCCGTCGTTGTCGTAGTCGAGCGCAGCGATTCCAAATCCGCTTGTCCAACCCAACTCCGGCAAACGCACGCGCGTGAATTTTTTTGCACCTTCGTTGTGCCAGAGAGAGATTCCCGGCGCTGCATCGTGAGTCAAGGCCACATCCATCCAGCCGTCTTTGTCGAAGTCCAACGTTGCGATGCCTCTCGAATGTCCCGGCGCATCGCTCGGCCACATCTCGCGCCGCTCGAAGGCTGCCTCCCGCCGGTTGAAATACGCGAACGGCGCCTCGGCCCCGCCTGTGATTATGAAATCGATTGCTCGATCATTGTTGATATCCGAAACGATCGCACCAACACCATTTGGCGGATCGATGATCTCGAACTCTTTAGTCACGTCCGTGAATTTCCCGTTGCCGTTGTTGCGCCACAGCAGGCGCGGAGGGTTTTTGGTATTTCGAAGCGCTCTCCCGACAGGGTCAAGCGTCACCAAGAGATCGAGATCACCGTCGTGGTCGTAGTCTACGAACGTCACTCCCTCCGCGATGCCAGTGTCAATTCCTGCCGACGCCGTGACGTCGCGGAACGTACCGTCCCCTTGATTGCGGAGCAGCACTACGCCGTGAAATGAACGCGTATTGACCGCCAGGTCTGGCCAGCCGTCGTTATCGTAGTCTCCAACTGCGCACCCCTCGGTTCCGCGATTCAGACGAATCGCTCCTTGGATGTCTGCCGCTGCATGCTTAACTTCCACGAATTTTCCGCCGCCTGCGTTGCGATAAAACTCAGAATGCCCAGGACCCCACCCAGCAAGGAAAATATCGGGCCGCCCGTCGCCATCAAAATCGAAAATGCAAGCTCCCCGTCCTGCGGGCTCCAATGGGACGCCCCCAGCGGTTGCACCGACTCCCGTCGTGTTGGCCATCAGTGGAAGCCCGGAATCCGCGGTCACATCTTCGAAATGCACTTGGATCGCGGGCAGAACCGGCGCGAGTGCGGATGAAATTTGCTCGGCGAGGGAATATTTTCCCTGTTCGCCATAGACGAGGCTCATCGGCGCGCCCAATTTCAATTCATTCATGTGCTGAAAACGCTCGAGGTGCGCCTTTGCCTGCGCGGCGTCGCCGCTACGCTGATAAGCCTGCGCCCGCCCGAATTCTGCGGAAATGTGATAGGGATTGATTTTCAGCGCCGCCTGAAAATCTTTGATAGCTTCTGCGGGGTGATGCAATTCCGAATTGAGAGTCCCCAGAAAATAGTGGGTATCGGCGTCATCCGGATCGACGATCAATGCGCGCGAAAATGCCGCCAAAGCCGCTTCGGAGTTTCCGGATGATTTTTCGAGCAGGCCGAGGTTGTACCAGCCGCGCGCATCCGCGGGATGCGATTCCGTAATTTCAGTTAATTCTTCGCGCGCCTCATCCGTGCGCTGCATGTTCAGCAGGGCAATGGCTTCATTCAGCTGGGGGATGTAATTTTCGGAGTCAGCGACGATGGCGCGTTCAAATTCCTTCAGCGCATCCTCGGGGCGCTGCTGATCCATATACGCTACGCCGAGATTGTTGGCGCGCAGAACCTCGTCGGCTTTCGTTTTGGCGTCGGCCTTCGCTTGCGTCCGCGCATCGCCACGTCCGCCAATGAGAACTGGCGCGACACACAAGCTAATCAGGCCGGCCGCAATCGCCAGAGAATTCGCGCGCGATCGTCTCGATGCACCCAGAATTTCCGCCGTCCGGAGGTTTGTCAAGGCACGACGTTAGTCGTGCCGAACGCGGCGCCCCATGAATTCGGCTTTAGCCGCTGAGATCCGTTTATTTTTTCTTCAAGTCCTGAGCGCCGGCCAAGCCCGAGCCTTCCTTGAGCGTAATGATCTGATCCGCGCGCACATTCTTCAGCGTATCCGTCTGCCCGCTCGGCCAACGCACCTCGATCGCATCGGCCTGCGCCGCCGCCCCGAGCCCAAAGGTTAGCACAAGCTCGCTCGCAGATTCATAACTCCCGCCGCTGCGCAACATCTGACCCTGCGTCCCGCCGCCAGCAGTCACGCGCACCACCGCGCCAATCCCGTCGCGATTCGATTTCGTGCCGAGGAGCTTCACGCGCAGCCGGTGATTCGCATTGCCGCTATTGCGGAAAAGCACCGCCGGCCCGCCATTCGAAGTGATCGCGATGTCCAGCGCACCATCATTGTCAATGTCGCCATAAGCCGCCCCGCGCGCCACGCGACGCGCCGCGAACGCCGCGCCGGCCGACGAAGTCGTTTCGTCGAATTTTCCATCGCCAAGATTCCGGAACAAATGCGGCGGCTCCGCATAGCGCACGCGGTTCTGAATCTTCTCGATCCCCGTCTCGATGTGCCCGTTGGCGATGAAAATATCCGGCCAGCCATCCAGATCGTAATCAAAGAAAAAGCATCCGAAGCCGAGCGTCAACAAACTAGCCCGCCCGATGCCGGTCGGCGCGGC
>JABDFR010000020.1:6612-45827 GCA_013286465.1 Acidobacteriota bacterium
CCATTCTTCTCGTTGTGATAAAGCGCCGCCATCTGATTCGAGAAATTGGTGATCAACAAACTCGGAAATCCGCTGCGATCGTAATCCGCGGCATCGACGCCCATGCCCGCGCGCGCAATCCCGTCCTCGCTGAACGCCACGCCCGAAGCTACACCTTTCTCGGTGAAAGTCCCATTCCCGTTATTGATATAGAGCTTGTTCGGCTGCGTGTCGTTGCTGAAAAAAATGTCAGGCCAACCGTCTTGATTAGCGTCCAGAATCGCAACGCCCAACGATTTGGATGTCGTATCGAAAAGCCCAGCCTTCTGCGTAGCATCCTCGAAAGTGCCGTCGCCGCGATTGTGCCAAAGCCGTACCGATGCCCCGCGATAGGACTCCGGCGTGCAATACGATTTTGTTTTTCCATCGATCGTGCAGTAGATGTCGTTCTGCGTGGACCACTGCACGTAATTCGCCACCACCAGGTCGAGATGCCCGTCGTGATCGTAATCCACCCAGGCAGCACTGGTGCTGAATTCATTCGGTCCAGCAAGCCCAGCCTGCTTCGTAACGTCAGTAAAAGTTCCGTTGCCGTTGTTTCGGAAGAGACGATTCTGTCCGAGCGCGGTAATGAAGATGTCGTCAAAGCCGTCGTTGTTGTAATCGCCGATGGCTACGCCCATGCCAAAAATATCGATCGCCAGCCCGGACTTGGACGTGACGTCGGTAAATGTGCCGTCATGATTATTGTGATAAAGCGCCGGATGCGAAGCAGTGCGATGATGTTCGGGCCAGTCCGCCCCATTCACAAAAAAAAGATCCTGCCAACCATCGCCATCGTAATCAATGAACGCGACTCCCGACCCCATCGCCTCGGGCAAATATTCTTTTCCGAACGCTCCATTGTTGTGCGTGAAATGAATCCCGGCCGCTTTAGTGACATCTTCAAATTGAACCGCGGCTGCCGGCGCTGCGGAAAACCCCGGCGCCGGCGGCAGACACAATGCGGTGACGACGATCGCGAGCGCGGCGACGTACGAAATCGTCAAGCGGGCGTGCGTGGAGCGCGCAGATTTCGAGACACTCAATCTGATCCCCCATGCGCGGCAGAAATGGCCGGTGGCGCCGCGCCGCGAAGTTTGTCCGCGCCCACCGAATCGTGCTCGTGGATCGGCTGTCGTTCCACATTGTCTTCCGGATGCGTCCGCAGATAAGGTCCGGTCAAAGTCTGCGCCGATTCGTCCGCTTTGAATCGCAAATAACGCTTCTGAAAATCAGCAGCCCGGTTATTCTGCCCAAGTCCGGTATAGCACAGCATCAAATTGTAATTCGCTTCCAGATCTTCGGGATCGATTCCTAGCGTCGCATCGAATTCCGAAATGGCATCCGCGTAGCGTCGCTGCAAAAACAAAATGCGCCCCAACTCATCATGCACCACGCGGTCGCGCGGATATTGCTCCAGCACTTTTCGCAAGTGCGCCGCGGCATCGTCATAGTTGCCCTGATTGCGCAGCACTTTGGCATAAAAGAAATTAGCGCGCGCCAGCGACGGCGAAAGCTGCAACGCTTTTTCGAGAACCGTTTTCGCGGCGGCCAGGTTGCCTTCCTGAAATCGCACGCGTCCTATATTCACCCAGCCATCGGGATTATCGGGAGCGACCTGGGTAATTTTTTCAAATGCCGCCGCCGCTTCTTTCAAATCGCCCTGCAGCAACAAGCCGATGCCGTAATCGTTCCAGCGAGTCCAATCCGCCGGATCCAGTTTTAACGCAGCGGCAGGTGCGATCGCGGTCGCTGGCAAAACCGTCAGCTCAACTCGATCTTCCGCCAGCACCACAGCCGGCGGCATCGGGATCGATTTAATCTGCCCGGAAACGTCCGAAGTGTCGCCGGTAAAAATCCAGTGGCTGTCATCGAATTCCGAAGTCACCTGTGGATGCGCTTCCTTAGGATCGCGCACGCCTGCAAACGCAAACTGCGTATTCCACCACAAGAATTTGCGGTAGTTGAGTTTGGCGTGCAGCGAAATTCGCGTGCCGGCATCTGCGGGAACTTTCAACCGGAAATGCACGGTATCCGCCGCGCCTGGCGGAATTAAATGAACGTAAACCGTCGCGCGCGCCGACCACGCATTGCGCTTATTGATGTAGTTCCCGTGCCCATCGATCAAAACCGAATGATAAAAATGCGCGCCTGGCTCGACGGGCCCGCGCCCGCCATCTTCGGCCATGCCGCTCCAGAAAATCACCCGGCCGTTTTCATCCGTCGCAGAAAGTTCCAGCCAGCAATCGAATGCATCCACGGTTCCGCCGGGAAAGAAATGGCCCACTTTGCGCGTGCGCACAACCACATCGACGCGAGTGGTATCGCCGCGACGCACCGCGGCCGCGACGCGATTCAGCGGCCCGGTAACCGGCGCAGCCGGTCCCGATGATTCTTCCGAAGCCCCACCGGCACCGGGAGGCCCAGGTGTGTCGGATTCTTCGCCAACAGCAAAGGTAGTTTCGAGTGCCGGCGCCGTGGCCACGCGCGCCGCGGCATTCGTGTTCGTGTTCTCGCTATCGGGAGTGATGGCGAAAATATCGACACTCACTTGCTTGTCTTGCAGGAATTTCTCCGTGGCATCAAGCTGCGCTTGGTCCTGATTTGCAAACGGCACGGCCGTATTCGCGGCGAGAAATCGGTGCGAATGCAGAATCTTCGGGCCTGCCGCCGTATCTTGCAGAGGCGCGAGGGGCATGTGGCAATCGGCGCACGTCTGCGGCTTCGGCGGATAATAAAATGAACGCGCCCCTAGTCCCGAAACGCCGCTGGCCTGCCAATTATCGTAATCGTTAAACCCGCGCGTCCAGCGATAGTGATTCACCGGAATATCCAGATGCACTTTGTGGCAAGTAGAACAAAAATCCGCCGTCTGCGTCTTCATGAACGGCTTCAAAAAAGTCCGCCGGTGCGGCTCAGGATTCAATTCCACCAGAAAATCATGGAAGCGTCGCACCAGTGGATTGTTGCTCATTGCTATGTCATGCAGTTCCGGAGTTTCCAGCCGGAAATCGCCCTGGCCCATCGTGCTTTTCACCCCGGTAATCGAGTGGCACATCATGCAGCCAAGTCCCGCCTGCCCCGCGGGCGTGCTCTCAATCTCGCGAATCGGCTTGTCGAACTCGCCGCTAAAAAGCAGCGAAGGATCGTGGCACCCCGCGCACCACTTCGACGACTTAATGCCGATGGTGTCCTGCATGTACTCGATGCTCTTCCGGTACCACTGATTATTGAACGAAGAAAAATGGTGCATCGAGCTTTGCCACTGCTTGTAGATGTCCGAGTGGCAACGCTCGCAAGATTGCGACTCCATGAAATATTCTTTGGCGATGCGCATCTGCCCCGGCGTCTGCGCCGAGCTAGGAAAAAATGGCCCCGACGGACCATCGCCCTCAGAATCCATACTCGCCGGCGCGATCGCAGGATTCGCAATTCGATAAGCTCGCTCGAACGGCACCGTTCGCAACCACCAAGCCCCCGCAGCCAATCCCGCCGCAATCGCGAACCCAATCGCATAACGCCCGGCAGCACGAAGCGAGGATCCCGCGAGCCACCCGCGCCGCCCGGCCCAAGCCGCGGCCAAGATCACGCCGCCCGCCACACACGCGCCGATGTGTGCATATAGCAAAGGAAATCGGCTGCGCGGCGCTCCCGTAACGGCGAGCGCAACTCCCAGCACGCCGCCCGCCGCAATCAACAGCCATCCTGCGCGCTCAGAAAAATCCCCAGCCGCAATTTTTCGCCACAAAAAGGGAAGTGCCAGCACCAAAAAAACAGCGCCTGCCAACAAATGCAGCAGCACCGTCCCTTCGTAAACCAAAGTCGCGTAAGGCCAAGCAAAAAGGTAAGCAGCGCTGACGAAAAGAAAATAAAGGAGGAATGATCGAAAGCGGTTCATCTCAAAATCGCGTCAGTCTGAAGCCCCAAATCACAACGGTCAATAATAGGAAAGCACTAGCCAGCCCTTGTAGCGGAGGGTGCTTTCCTATCCGCCAGTAGTTTGGCGGAGGCCCTCCCGCAGTTCGGCCCCGGTTCTGAGCATCACCCAGCGTTATGCGCCCGCGCCACCAGCAAAATAGCTAAAAAATAAAACAAAAACATCATCCCCAAATAAGCCCGCGCCGTCTTATTCGCCCCGTCAAATTCCTTCCAAACTAAAATTCCCCAAAGCGCAGCTACCATCGGCGCCGATTGCCCAATCGCATAAGAAATCGCCAACCCAATCGAATTTCCCGCCACCAAATTAAAAACGGTCCCAATCCCCCAAATAAATCCGCCCAGCAACCCAAGCAAATGCCACTTGAGCGGCGCCCGGAAAAATCCGCCGAAAACCACCGGCTCCCCCACCAAGGGATGCCGCATAAAATAAATATTCCAAATGAAACAGGAAAGCAGCGCGCCGAACGTAAAGAAAACCGCCAGGCTATAAGGCCCTAATCCATTCCCCTCGCGCATCGCATGTGCCGAAATCGGCGACCACAATCCCATCAACACGCCCGAAACCACACAAGTAATAATGCTTTTCCGCGAAACCGCCCGATTACCGGACGCAAGCTGCCCGTAAGCCTTCCCGTCAAGCACCACGGCCACAATGGCGCAAAGCACGCCGGCTCCCAACATCACCGCATTCCCCTTCGGCTCGCGTAGGTAAGTCAGCACCACACCGACGACCAGCGCAATTCCAATCGCCACCGGAAACGCAATCGCCAACCCGGCCATGTCAATCCCCGCCACCAGCAACAAATTTGCCAGATTAAAAATCGCGCCAGCCAGCATCGCAAACCAAAAATTCGAAGTATCCGCCGAATGCACGTTGCTGATAAAACTGACCGGATCATTCGCCCGGCTACCCATGGTCACAGCGAGAATCAACGAGATCAAAAAAATTCCCACCGCATAATCCCAGTAGAAAAGTTCAAAGCGGTAATTTTTCACTCCCTTATAGGTATTGGCCCACGATCCCCAACAAATCGCAGACGCAACCATCATCACCATGGCAATCGTAAAAGTAGGCGGCGTGAACATCAGTTTGTCCTCTTCCTGGTTTTGCGCTGCTCTTGTTTTGTCAGGGCACGACTTCAGTCGTGCCGTAGCCATCTCAAAATCACTTCGGCTTTAGCCGCTGAGGGGCTGTTTCCTCAGTTTCCATACGGCTGGTTACGTCAGTATCTTCCGGCCACGTTCCCAAGGGTTCTCCGAGAATGGCCGCGTCTCGATAGGCCGCTAGAACGACGCCGCACCCTTCTGCGCTCGAATGAATGCCACAACTTCATCATGCTTGGCCATAGCCCGCGCCCCGACCTTCGTGCAACAAAGCGCCGCGCAAGCATTCGCAAACATCCCGACCTTCTCGTGATCCCACCCCTGCAGCAATCCGTAAGAAAGCCCGCCCATAAACGCATCGCCCGCGCCAGTCGTATCCACCACGCTCACCTTAAACGCCGGCACATGCACCATCTTCTCCGCGCTGGCGATCAGACAGCCGTCAGCGCCCATGGTCACAGCCACAAGCTTCGGCCCCAGCTTCAGCAACTCCCGCGCAATTTCTTCGAAGTCCGTGGATCCAGTAATTTCTCGCGCAGCCGCCTTGCACGGCTTCAGCACGTCAACCAGCCGCAGCGCCGCGCAAATATCCTGCTCCGATCCAAGATTGGCCTGCGCAAAAAAGCTGGGCGACACATCAAAATCAAAAATCACGCGCACATTCGCGTCCCGCGCCACTTTCATCGCCTCGCGCACCGGCACCAATGGCAATTGCGAAGCCTCCGTATGAAAATGCTTCGCCTTCTTAATATGTGGCGCAAAGCGGCTGTTCACCTGAAACGCCGAAATCTTCCCAGTCACGTTCGGAAACATATAAATGCAGCGTTCCCCAGCCGCATCGACGGGAATCCAGGTGAGCGACGACATTTCATGCTTCACGATCTCAACGCCGCTGCAATCCATCCCATCAGCTTCAAACGCCTTCACGATAATGCGTCCATTGTCGTCATCGCCGATTAGCCCAAGCCACCCGGTGCTCGCGCCCAGCCGCGCCACTTGCGTCAGATTGTTAGCCGTCACGCCACCAGCATGAATCTCCAACCGCTCGGCATTAATTTTCTCCTCAGCCCCAAGCAACCGCGGCACAATCGCAAAATAATCGACAGTGCAGCTCCCAATCCCCACCACATCCACATTTCCAGCCACAATTTCCCCCAATCAGTCACCGGTTTCGTAGCGGAGGCCTTCAGGCCAGCATCTGCACAATGTTCTATTTGCCGCCACGCCCTGCTCGGCTCGCCGGCGTCTCCTGCATCATCAATTTCTCAAACAGCCGGTAAAATTTCGCGGCATCCAAATCAATCGGCATATGCACAAGCTGCTCGCCCATTCCAGGCTGCGCCCCAGCCTCCCAAGTGAGAGTATTCCCATAACCAGCGCTATGTGAAATATCCATATCCATATAAACCGTCTGCTCTTTCGTAATGATGTCCGGCTCCAGCCAACTCGCCGCCGCCAATTCATCCCACATATATTCCTCATCGGCATATTTCGCGATGTACTGCGCCGCAGGCGCCTGCGATTTCGCAATTTCCGCAATCATGGCCTTGCTCAGCCGCGTCTTCACCGAAATATCGACGGTCGTCACTGTAACTTTCTTCCAAGGCGCGCGCAGCGCCATATGTGTCGCCTCCGGATCCCACCAGAAATTAAATTCCCGCCGGTTCGACATGGCCCATTCCGGATCGACCGCCGGTGCAACGCTCCCACCCATCACCACCAATTCCTGCGCCAATTCCGGCACTTTCGGATCAATCGCTATCGCCAACGCCAAATTCGTCAAAGGGCCGCCCGCATAAATCGTCACTTCGCCCGGATACTTGTGCACCATGCGAATAATGAAATGCGCCGCGTCTTCATCCAACGGTTTCGTCGTCGGCATGCCCTCCGGCATCGGCGGAATTTCAAACGGCCCATAATATTTATCGCGATTAGAATTATTGCCAGAAACCGGCCGTTTCTGCCGGTCCCACGCCCCCTGATAATTCACTTTGCCGTAGAGCGTTTCCCATCGCGCGATTTCTTCCTTGCTGTTAATCAGCGGAAAGATCGCGCCAGGCACCACAGGAATGTCCGTTCGGCCAATAGTCTCAAGCGTCCGCAAAGTATGCAGCACTTCCTCATCGCGCCATTGATCCCCGCTCACCACAGTAATTCCCAACGGCTCGACATCCGCCGATTGCACCAGCATCAAAATCGCCTGCTGATCGGTAGTCGCCGGCCCGCGCGCGTCCTGATCGATAATCACTTTGCGCCGCCCCTGCGCGCCAACTCCCGCAGCCAGTATCAACACTACCCACACCACAGTCGCAATTCGACACAACCGCATGCCGTTACCCAGTTTCCTTTCGTGAAAAAGCGTGCGGAGCTTATAGTTCGCGGCAAGAGTGCCGTCAAGCGAAAAGCCATGAATGCGACACTCTGGCCTCTCAAGCCGTCCAATTCGCAATGCTATACTGCCGGGCATGTTCTTGGGCCTGCTTCTTTTTCTTCACGTCACCGGATTCGTGCAAGCGCCGTCGCGTCCGAAGGCAGTCTCCGCCACCGAGCTCGAAAAACTCGCCCAAGAATCCGTCGCGGAGAAAGATTGGGAAACGGCCGCCGATGAATTCCGCCGCGCCATCGAAATCGAGCCGCGCAATGCGCGCCTGCGCGTCGAACTGAGCGAAGCACTCAGCGCCGCTCAAGATTTTCCGGCCGCCATCGCCGCATTTAATGATGTCTTGCGGCTCGATCCGCGCAACGAAGCCGCCGAGCTAGGCATCGCCGAAGCCTATCGCAGTGTTTTTAATTACGAGGAGACGCGCAAATTCCTCGACCGCGCCAAGCAGGATCATCCTTCGAGCGCCGCGCCCCGCATCGCGCTGGGCCGCCTCGAAATCGAGCTGCAGCATTACGACCGTGCCATCGAAGAATTGCAGTCGGCTATCAAACTCGTCCCGCGAGACGTCGGTGCGCGCAATGATCTCGCCGCCGCATACCAAGCAAAAGGCGATCTGCCGCAGGCGCTCGAACAGCTTGAAACTGTATTAGCGCGCGACAATTCCAACGCTTTCGCACATTTTCTGCGCGCGCAAATCTACGCCGACAAAGACGACTCCGAACGCGCCCTGCCGGACGCCCAAGCGGTTGTAGTCGCCCAGCCCGGAAACATTCGCGGGCGCATCCTGCTCGGCAAAATTCTTCTCCGAGTGCCGAATTGCTCCCGCGCCATCGAAATTCTAAGGCCGCTCGAAAAGGCGAGCCCGCGCGAGTCCGACGCACTCTTTTTACTGGCCCGCGCGTACCAATGCGCCGGTGACGGCGCGAGCGCCCAGCGCGTAACCGCCGAATTCGAGCAGTCTTCGAAAGCCGATCGCGCAGCCAATGAAAATTCCACCCAAGCCGGCCACCTCGTCCACGAAGCCAACGACCTCGCCATCAAAAATCAATTCCCCCAAGCCATGGATCTCCTGAACCAAGCCCTCGAAAAAGATCCCACGAATAGCGATGCGCACGCCCAACTAGCGAAACTGCAATTCTCGAAGGGCGATCTCGCCAAAGCCGCTGAGTCCATCCAGAAAGCGCTCGCCGCGCGCCCCTACAATCCCGACTATCTCTACGTCTGGGGAAAAATTCTGGAAAAAGAAAACCGCACCGACGAAGCCCTGCAGACCTTCGAGAAAATCACGCAAGTAAATCCAAACGAATCCGACGCCTATTTCGAAATCGGCACAATCCAGCAACAAAAAGGCGACCGCAAGCAAGCCCAGCAAGCCTACAAAAAAGCCGTAGAACTCTCCCCCGACGATCCTGACTATCGAAAAGCCCTTGAGTCGATCAAGTAGCGCCAGCGCGGACGAGCCCCGTAGCGCTGGCGTCCCGCCGGCCTCTTACGATCGCGATCGGGCCACAGGCGACAATCACGCGCGGCCTACAAACTCTCGATACCCTCTGTGCTAGTCAATTTGCTCCGCCCGCGCGCGCAGTTTTGGTTGGTCATGCGCTAGCAAGAGCCGGCGGCGACGCCAGCGGTGCGTCTCAGCGAGCGTACTCAGTACATAATTGTGCGGGTCAGATGATGAGGCCAGAACGTGGTGTGATAAGGCAGCCAAAGACGCGCGTCGATCTGCGGAATGATCACCTGCACATCCGCAGGCCGAATCTTGTTCACTTCTTCGCGCAAAAGCGCAGTGGCATAAAGCATATGCGCCCGAACCTCAATTTCCTGCGTACTATCCCGAGCAATCATCTGATACGAATTGATAGTCTGCTCCAGCGCCGGCGAATATTTCAAAATCCCCAAAATCCGCAGCGCCGCCGGCACAATATAATCCGCAAACGCGGTCATCTTCTCCGGATCATCCAGCTTGAACCACCCGCGCCGGTGCAAATTCGCATACAGCATCCAAATCCCAAGCTGCGGCAATTTATAAAATTTAATCTCCTGCCCGTCGTACATGCTCACGTCATTAAAGCGGGGAAATTCCTTCACTAGCCGGTCGACTGACCCGTTGCCATTGTCATAAAGCCGCGGCGAGCAATCGCTGACGAAATTGTGAAAATGCCCGTCATACTTCTTCACCAGCACGCCGCCGACTTCGTGCAACACCGCCAATTTTTCATCCAGCATCGGCATCTCAATATTGCCGCTAAAAATCTCCGCCAATTGCTTGCGTGAAATCTCCGCCAGAAATTTTCCATCCAGCACAGGAATCTTGTTATCCATCGCCCGCTTCAAGCAGGCAAACTCCGCATCCGAATCCGACCAATTCTGCCCCGCATACTGCGTCTGAAATTTCACATGCGTAGAAAAATCCGTAAACGCCGTATCAATCGAATCCGAAACCATAATGAAATCCACGGCCTCGTGCGGATCTTCCTTTCCGATTCCGTAAGGCAGCGCATATTCCGGCATCGGCAACTCTTCGTAAGCCATCCATCGCGCCACTTCAACAATGCGATCAACATCAGTAGAAACATCGCGCGAATGTTCAATCACCGGATGCAGACTATCAAGCACCGGACTACCAATCGGTTTCGGCCATCGCACCGGTTCTTTGTCCGCCACGCCGCTCCCTCCAAAAAAAGAAGCCGCCGAGAGCTTATCGCTCCCGGCGGCCAAAACTGCAGTCAGACTTCCAACCTCGCGTAAAAACTGGCGGCGTCCCCTCAGAGTAAACCCCCTAGAATTGGAATCGCACGCCAAACTGCGCCGCAAAAGGCGTAGCCCCAGGCGCCAATTCATCAAGCGTCCGGTATTTCGTTCCGCCGTTATCCTGCGAAATATCGCCGGGCTTCGGCAGTGCCGTCAGCGGCGGACAGTTCAACGACACGCTATTCGGGAAATACGAGCATCCGGTAAGCGGCAAATCGACGAAAGCACTGTGATCCGGGTTCGAGTACAGATTGCTCGCATTCGTAACGTTGAACAAATCAGCCGACAGTCGAATCTGGTACCTCTCGCCAATGTTGAAATCCTTGGAAATGCGCATATCCCAGTTGGCGTAATAAGGCTGGCGACCGGGATAGTCCGGCATCAAGAAAGGCTTCCCGCTACCGAGCTGTACCGCCGGGCGATCGTTCGTTCCGAAGCCCTGGTTGCTCGTACCGTCGCCGTTAATGTCGACTGTAATGTACGCCGGGTACGCGAGCCCGCTATGCGCGATGAAGTTCGTGCTCCAGGTAAAGCCCAAGGGCAAGTTGACGACACCGCCTGCCTTGAACTGGTGCACGATGTCCAGCCCGGTCCGCCCGTAATCCAGATTCAGATTGATCGGATCCTGCGGTCCAAAGAACGAATCGGTATCCCGCTCGCTCGATGCGTTGGCGTAATTCCGCGACCATGTGTAATTCGCGAACATCTGGAAATGATTCGCGAAACGCTTGTTCACCGCGGCCACGAACTCGTGATAATTCCCGTGCCCAAAGCTCGCCAGCGAAGTGTTGGAAAACATCGTGGGGTCCTGCAGCGTCAGCTCGTTGAAACCACCATTCGCCCCGTTCAGTTGCGCTCCGCCGTCCACCGGCGTTCCGGCCAACAACGTTCGGCCGAACGAATCCGTGCCCGCGGACACCACGTTTCTATTCCATATCGTTGTACTGAATCCTCCTATACGTAAATCATCCGAATGCACGAACGCATAATTCGCCGAAATCGTCCAGCTCTTCGCGATCGTCGTCTCCACGCCAATCGTCAAGTTCTGCACCTTTGGATTTCGGAAGGACGGATCGACGTACGTCGGAGAAGGGCATCCTTCCGCCGAAGCGCAGAGATCGCTAACTCCGAACGGTAGGGCAGACGGGAACAGGTAGGGAAATCCGCTGGTCGGTGTGCAGCCGAACACCGGCGGGCAGAACAATGTGGCGTTTCTGGCGCTGCCGATCGATGGGAAGAAAATCGTCGGTGTCTGGGCGTAATAGACTCCATAGGCCGCACGGAACACCGTTGGGTGCGCAGTCCCAAACGCGTTCCAAGCAATTCCCACGCGCGGCCCCCACTGTTTGTAGTCGTTCGGGACGCCCTGCGGAACGGGAGCCGCATGCGTTCCCGATCCCTGCCCGACGAGTACCGAGGTGCCCCAGATTGGCGTCTGAATCGCCGGATTTCGGGTTCCGTCCCAGCGCAAGCCGTAGGTCAGTGTCACGTGCGGAGTTACTTGCCACTTGTCCTGCGCGTACAAGCCGATGCCTGTTTGATAGGCCGGCTTCAACTCGCTCGCCGCAAACACATTCACACCGTTCAAGCCAAAACCTTGGAAATAAAAATTCGGGTTCGGCGCCGTCGGGAGCGGCAAAGTGTGGTTCGCGCAAATCTCGGGATCGCCCGTATTCGGATCGAAATCGCAAAGCGAGCTAAACGTATACTCGCCCGCGCTCCATCCGGCAAAAATGTCCTTGCGGTCGACGAATGAATCCACATCCCCGCCGAACTTCAGGTCGTGTTTGCCAAACGTGTAGGAGAAGTTGTCCTGTACCTGTAGCTTTCCGTTGTCGTTGTTGGCGGGCAAGTAGAAGCGCTGCCCGAAGTTTCCGATACCTGTGATTTGAATTTCTGGAGCGCCGTCCTGGATGGGCTGGCGTTTGCGCGTCTCGCCCTCGATGCCCACGTGAGCTTCATTCACTTTCCGGCCAAGAACCGTGGTAATCGAAAAGACGCCGCTAATCCCCTGATTGACGAAATTCTCAGTGTTGCCGATCGCGTCAAAGGTCTCTGACTGCCCCTGTCCTCCGGTAAACCCGTTCGTATGGTTTCGCGTGCCGAACCCGCGGATACTGAAGTGGTTCGCAGGGCTAAACTGATAGTCGTAGTGGCCCAGAAGCGTAAAGAAATTCTGGTATTGAGTGTGCGGTCCCTCAAAATCGTGAAGGCTGGTCGTTATCCCATAGCACGCCGACAATAGCGGCATGCCTGCGTCACCCAGGCAGTTCGCGGGAAGTGTGTCCGTCGTCCCCGGCGCGACCGCCGGAATGATGGGACCCGTTCCCACCGCCGCCAATTGCGCTTCGCAATCCGCGTTGCCGCTGCCCGGCGGGCAGAACACCGTCGTCAACGGTCCGTTCTCTCGCTGAATGTCTGTCGACAAGAACAGGAACTGCCGGTCCTTGTGAATCGGGAATCCCACCGACCCTCCGAACTGATTTTGCCGGTTGATGTTCGACGGCGTCCCGAGCGCGTCGTTCGAGGTCAGGCCTCCGCCGCGATAATACTCATGCGCCTCACCGTGCAATTCATTCGTGCCCGACTTAGTCACCACGTTCAACAATCCGCCTGTCGCGCGTCCGAATTCCGGCGCGAATCCGTTCGTCACCACTTGGAATTCCTGCACGGCCTCGAGCGGAATCGTCAGGTTCTTCGTCTCCAGCGATCCGAAATTCTCGCCGAAGAAATTGTTTGTCGTGTCCATTCCATCGACCACCAAGCCGCTGTAATCGCTTTGCTGCCCGCCGAGCCGCAGGCCGCCACGCAGTCCAGGCACCACCTGTGCGGACGGGCTCAATGTCGCCAAGTCGCGGTAATCGCGCCCCGGGAACGGCAAATTCTCAACGCTGCGCGAATCCAGCAATTGCGTGATTCCGGCCGTAGACGTATCCACAACCTGGCCGCTCGCGGTTACCTCCACGGTGGTAGCCTGCGCCTTCAGCGGCATCTCAATATCGATAGTGATCGACGATCCGATCGGCAACTGAATTCCCTTCGTGGTCGTCACCGCGAACCCGGCAGACTCCGCCACGATCGTATATTCCCCAGGCGGCACAGCCTCGAAGTCGTAATCGCCCGACGCGCCCGATGTCAGCTCGCGGTGAATTCCTGTCGACGGATTCGTCAAAGTCACCTTCGCTCCCGGCACCACTGCGTGCGATTTGTCCGTCACCGTTCCATGGATCGCGCCGCGTTCCAAAGACTGTGCATGCGAAGCCAGCGGCGCAAACAATAGGCACAGAATCGCCGCGCAAGATAGAATCAGCATCCGCAATTTCATCTGCTGTAAATTCATTCTCATTTTCCTTTTACTCCTCAAGGTAATCCCCACCGGTCGATCTCTTCGCAATTCCTACTTGCCCTGAATTCTGGAAATAAAAAGTGACGCGAATTTCTCCGCGTTCGATCCCACCGCCACCTGCGCGTTGGGCTTCACCGGCTCCAGCGCCTCAATCCACAACCGTCCATCGTGCGGCACATTCCGCTCAATCGAATTCCGCCGGTTCGCCACCGTCTCGCCGCGCGTAAACTCCCCGCGCGTCTCCACGTCCACGTGCATGGGCTTCGTCTCAATTACCGATCGGTCAATTGCCGCGCCCACTGCCAGCGGGTCGTACATCGCCGTCCCATCCACCCCAAATTTCTGCGAGAGCGCCACCAGGTACTTCAGCACCGCCACCACAAAATCATTCTCAGGCCCATGCGTCTTGCTCAACGCTTCCACTTGCTTCGAACCAAAAAGCGTCCGCTCGCCCACGTCCGAACCCACCATCGTCAACGGCCACGCCGCCTGAAACACAATCTGCGCCGCTTCCGGATCGCCATAAATATTCGCTTCCGCCGAAGCATTCACGTTCCCGCCGGTAATCGACCCGCCCATGATCACCACTTCCTTCACCAAGGGCACAATCGAAGGATCTTTCTCCACCGCCAGCGCAATATTCGTCAACGGCCCCACCGGCACCAAAGTAATCTCATGCGGCGCCGCGTGAATCGTCTCAATAATCAAGTCCGGCGCCCAACGCCCATCCGCCTTGCACTTACTAGCCGGCAATTCCACATTCGCCAGCCCATTCGCGCCATGCCAAAATTCCGCAGTAATCAATTTCTGAAACAGCGGATGCTGTGCCCCGCCCGCCACCGGAATATCGCAGCGCCCCGCCAACGAAACAATCTTGAGCGCGTTCCCGAGCCCCATCTCCGCAGTCACGTTTCCGGGCACCACGGTAATCGCGCGCACATCCAGTTCCGGCGAATTCAACGCCAGCAAGATCGCCAGCGCATCATCCGTTCCCGGATCAGTATCAATAATCACGCGTTGCGGCGCAGTGAATCCCGCCACAGACGCATTCGCCAAAGGAAATCCGCCGATACCAACAAGACTCAGGCAGGCAATAAAGGCGCACGTAGTCCGAAATGTCGACAAACGATTCAGAACACAACCCCCAGCGCACGAATGACGGGTAGCCTAGCCGTGGGTATATACACTGTCAAGCGCAAACTCCCCCGCATCGCGCGCAAAAACTGTAACAATGTTACAAACGCGCCAGCTCGTAGTTGTACGTAGGGGACGGTGCTTTCTTGTCCGCCAGTCCGCCTAGGCGGAGAGGAAGCCCTCCCGCTCTTCGGCCATCTTTTTTCGGTCGCTGTAAACAATCCGCCGAACGCCATCCCACCCGCGATGTTAGAATTCGCCCGCGATGTCTTCAGCGCGATCCACGCCCGTCACCCTCACCACCGTCGCCGTGATTTTTTCGCTAGCCGCACTCCCCGCACAAAAAAAAACGGCCCAGCCCAACCCCGCCAATCCCTACAGCGTCCAATTCGCCGACGTGACCGCCCAAAGCGGCATCCATTTCCACCACGTGCGCGCCGCCAGCGATCAAAAGCTCTACCTCGAAACCATGGGCGCAGGCGCAGGCTGGATCGACTACAACCAGGACGGCTACCTCGACGCCATCCTGATCAACAGTGGCTACACTCCCTTTTTCCACCCGCCCGCCGCCCCGCAACCAGCCCTCTATCGCAATAATCGCGATGGCACGTTCACAGACGTAACCGCCGCCTCGGGAATCCACAGCGACGGCACATTCTTCTTCGGCGTAGCCGTAGGCGATTACGATAACGACGGCTATCCGGACATCTACATGACCGGCTATCGCCACAGCGTCCTCTATCACAACAATGGCGACGGCACTTTCACGGACATCACCGCGAAAGCCGGCGTAGGCGACGATGGCAACTGGGCCACCGCAGCCGGCTGGTTCGATTACGACCACGATGGCAAGCTAGATCTTCTGGTCACGAATTACGTGACCTACGACGCCGATCATCCCGTCTCCTGCGGCGACAATCGCCCCGGCTACCGCGCCTACTGCCATCCCGACAGTTTCCCCGGCACCAGCGCCCGCCTCTACCACAATAATGGCGACGGCACCTTCACCGACGTAACCGAAAAAGCCGGCCTGACAAACAAGGATGGAAAAAGCCTAGCGGTAGTCCTAGCCGACCTAAACGGCGACGGCTGGCCCGACATCTTCATAGCCAACGACACGCAAAGAAATTTCATCTACCTAAATAACGGCGACGGCACATTCCGCGACGTGACCTACACCTCCGGCGCCGGCTTCAGCGAAGAAGGGAAGCCCGAAGCAGGCATGAGCGCCGACGCCGCCGATCTGCGCAATCTAAATCGCTACGATCTGTTCGTAAGCCACCTGGATTTCGAACTGAATCGCCTTTATCGCTCCAACGGCGACGGCACCTACACTGACGCCACCATCCAAAGCGGGCTAGCCAAAACGAATTATCTAAACAGCAGCTTCGGCGCCCGTTTCTTCGATTTCGACAACGACGGCTGGCGCGACCTGCTAGTAATCAACGGCCACATCCTGGACAACATCCCGCTCTATCACCCCGACGTAAAATACGCCGAATCCAAAAAGCTCTATCGCAACACCGGCGATGGAAAATTCGCAGATGCCAGCATCACGCAACCGGCCGCTTTTCTAGCCCCGAAAGTAGGCAGAGGCCTGGCGGTGGGCGACTACGACAACGACGGCTGGCAAGACTTCCTGGTGAATAACAACGGCGAGGACGCCCAACTCTTCCGCAACGAAGGCGCAACATCCCCAACCGCAGCAAAAAATCACTGGCTAGCTATCAAGCTGGTAGGTACAAAAAGCAACCGCGACGGAATCGGCGCCACAATAAAATTAACTGCAAGAAATCTCACCCTCTACGATCAATCTAAAGGCGGCATGAGCTACTGTTCAGCCCAAGACCCCCGCCTATATTTCGGCCTAGGCGATCGCACCCAAGTAGACAAAATCGAAATCCAATGGCCCAGCGGAATCCACCAAACGCTAGAAAAAGTACCCACCAACCAAATAATCACAATAAAAGAAGCATCCCAGTAGGGGAGGGTGCTTTCTTGCTCGCCAGTCCGCCTAGGCGGAGCGCGAGCCCTCCCGCTTTTCGGCCCCCGCACTTTGTCAGTTCGTGGCGTCTAATCAAATCAGGGCAAAGAACCTGCCCTCCAGGCAGAGATCGAAAAGGAGTACACCATGCTAAATAAATCCCTATTCCTAATCCTCGCGCTATTGATTCCAAGCGCAGCAAAAGCCCAATCCCCCTCAAGCGACTCGCAATACCTCCACGACCTGCTAGCCGAAGTCCATCAACTCCGCCACGAACTACAAACCACCACGGTAGCGCTACAAAGGTCCCAAATCCTCCTACACCGTCTCGACCTCCAAGAAAACGCCGTCAACCGCGCCACCGAGCGCCGCGACGCAGCCCAAGCCAAACTCACCGAACTCCAAGACACCCGCAAAGAAATGGCCGAATTCGTAAAACAAGGCGACGATCAATCCGACAACAACAACAAAACCGGCGATGAAACCAGCGCCCGCCAAACCGCCCTAATGATGCTCCCCCAAATGAAAGCCAGGCTCCAATCCCTAGACGACGATGAGCAACAAGCCCAAATCAAGCTGACCGAAGCCGAAGAGCAACTCCGCCTAGAGCAAGCCAAGCTAGGCGAACTTGAATCCCAGCTAGACCGCCTAGACAAATCTCTGGAAGACAGCGCGCGCCAATAGCGATACATCTGGCACTCTTATGCGTAGATATCTTACGGACTCACAAAAGCAATCGAGCCCAGCTCGAAAGTCAAAATGGCAACGCACAACGCCGCAAACTCCGCTCCGCAACCAAACGGCCTGATCGCCAACCCGTGGCACACGCTCTTCGTCGGGGTAGTCGTCGCGTTCTGGGCCTATCGCGCCACGTATAACGCCGCGCAAGCGCGCACCGGCCTCGGTCCTGGCCGCCCGCACATGTATTTGCGCACCATGCTTTTCGAATGGCTGCTGCTCGCGATCGTAATTTTCGGCGTGCGCCAACACGGCGGTTCGCTTCAAACCATCTTCGGCCAACGCTGGCGCTCGCTCGTAGAAATGCTGCGCGACGTAGCTCTCGGAATCGCGCTGATGATAGCCTCGAGCGTCTTGGTCTCCATCGTCAGTGCTCTCGAGCACGACACTTCTTCCACCGAATCCGTCCGCTTCCTGATTCCGCAGTCTCCTCTCGAAATGTTTCTCTGGATTGCACTCTCCATCACCGCAGGAATTTGCGAGGAAGCGGTCTACCGCGGCTATTTCCAGCGTCAGTTCGCCGCGCTTAGCAAAAACGTCCCCGCCGGCATCATCCTATCGGGCGCCTCATTCGGCGCCGTCCATCTGTATCAAGGGTGGCGCCGCGCCCTGGCCATCGCGTTCATGGGCATCCTGCTCGGCCTGGTGGCACAATGGCGCAAATCCGTGCGCCCCGGCATGTTCGCCCACGCCATCCAGGACTCGATCGCCCCGCTCCTTTTCAAACTCGCGCCTCACTGATGGCCGAGTGTCCTCAGTAGGGGAGGTTGCTTTCCTGTCCGCCAGTCCGCGTAGGCGGAGAGGAAGTCCTCCCGCCTTTCGGCCCCGAAGTTGCGCACAGTTTGTCCAAGGCACTCATCGCAAGTGAGTGCGCGATATTGCCAACTCGCGCCCACGAAGCGCCCGTTCCTGTGAAGGCGCGATCGCCAGCGCCGCGTCGAACTGCTGAATCGCCTCGGCCGCGTGACCGTACTGCAGCAATAATTCCCCAAAATCATCTCGGAGATCCGCTTCGCGAGGCGAGCCCTCAGTCACCCAACGAAAATTCTCCAAAGCCTCCTCTATTTTCCCGGCTCTAACCAGTGCCCGAGCCAAATCCAACCGCCCCTGCAAATCATCTGGCTTCAAGGACACCGCCGTGCGCCATTGCTCAATCGCCTCAGGAAAACGCCCCACCGCCTCCAACGCCGCCCCAAGAAATCGTCGCGCCTCCTCGTGCCGAGGATTCAACTCCACAGCCTCCCGCAACACAGCAACAGCCCCAGCCGGCTCAAGTCGCGCTAACAACAAAGCGCCCAAAGAAATACGCGCATCAAAATCGTCCCGGTATTTCTCTACGCGATGCCGCAACAACGCCGCCTCAATTTCAATGCGCGCGTCGGCGTCTCCATCGCGCGGCAAGAGCTGCAACCACAAATGCGCCATCTCATCCGCAGCCTGATTTCCTCCCAACACACGCCGCGCCGGCGAATTCGGATTCCGCGGATTCTCACCAGAATTGTCATATCGCCAGCGCATGGAAATCATGCTGCCCTTAGGCAAAAAGACCGCCGCCCGATAGTGATAAACCGCCTGCCAATCCGGATTCCAGTCGCGAATGCGTATCAACCATTTCCGCTGGCCATCAGGCAAAGTCGCATAGGCATCCATAGCGCGCCCAAGATAGTGTGCGTGCGGATAAACGGCGAGCACATCGACATCCCGCGGCAATCGAAAATCATCGCCCACAACAAAATCGCGATCCCCCGCCGGAATATCGAGCGCGTCATCATTCTCCAATTCAATCAGCAAAGGAAAGCGCTCCGGCGACTTGTCCGTAAAATAAAGCCCGATTGAAGGCTTGGCCTCCGCCGCCATCCCCATAGGCATAAAGTGCGCGTTCAAAACCAAATCAGCCTCAGGATCCAACCGCCAGGCCAGCCCGTCCGGCTCAACCCACGGCGCTCCGCCAGGCTTCCAAAATAAAAAGTGCCCAGGGATATCAAAAGGACTGTGCTCGAGCGGAATATCCATCCCGGGAAATCCGCCACCGCGCACAGCCTCCTCCCGCCGTGCCGAGCCCGCGCGATCCACCACCACATTGGCATGATGAATCACGCTCATATCGCTGCCCGGATGCACCTCAATCGCCCGAACGTATCGCGCACTCTTCAGCCCAGGCGAAAGAATAAAATTCCAGAACACGTCGGAACCGGAAGCGGGCACAGTGATCGCCCGTTCAGCGTCCAAAATCAAATCCGGTTGGCCTAACTGCCATCCTCCAGCAAACACTGGCGCCGCCGGGAGCTCGGAAGCCGGCCCCTCCGGCGCCCCACCGCGCACCCATTCCGAGATCATCCGAATCTGTGATTCGCTAAGGCGGTTCTCGCCAACGAAATCGCCATACGCGGGTTCAGGAAGCCACGGCGGCATGAACCGGCTGCGCGTGGCTTTCTCGATGTCAACCGCCCGCCGCTTAACGTCCTCATAAGTAAGCAGCGAAAAGGGCGCTGCTCCGCGCAGTGCGGAGTCGCGATCCGAATGATGGCAGGAAGCGCAATGCTCATAAATAGTCGGAGCAATATCGCGTCCAAATGTAAGCGTCGAAGAATTTTGCGTACGCGCAACGGTCGCGTGCGAAGAAATCGCCGGGCCGGAAAAAAGCGCGGCCTGAGGCCGCGCCGCGAAAAGCGCTAGCCCCATCACCGTGCCGATTCCGAAGAGAATTATCTTCGCGTACATGAAGTCATCTCATCAATAAGTTCGAAGGCGAATTGGAGTGCTCGCAGTAAATCCCGGCCCCAACGACGTCACACCGCGCATGGTCCACAGTGAAAAACGCGAAGGATGCGTCCGGGGTTACAAAAATTGAAGCAGCTGAACTATCGGTCTCGAAGGCGCTAAATTCTCCTGGTCGGACGCGTTTGCGGCTAATCGCTGATCGACCAATTTGCGACTTCATTGCGATTAGAAATTGAGTTGCCCTTTGTTTTCAATGGGATAGCGCGATTTCTAATCGTTTTCATTTCGATTAGAATTTCGATTAGAGACTGGCGGGTTGGGCTGGAGGGGTGTATTTCGTGAGGAGGCGGAGAGGCGCATTCGCAATTTTCCGAGCTCAAGTTAGCAAAGAACGGAGACAAAGCACATGGAATTGAGCGCGGAAATACGGAGGAAACGTATTGGGCGGCAGAAGCTGGTACTGAGCGGCGAGAGTACGACGGCGGGCACGTAAGGACCCTGTTTTGGAGAAGCTACTGATCGAGTCGCAGCTGCATCGCGCGGAAATCGAGCGTGAACCCTGAAATCAAGGCATCCGTTCCGAGCGTTCCGTCCCGGTAACCCTTGTCTCCAGTGGGCTGCTGGCCGGTCAGAGTGACCTTCGTCAATTCCTCGGTGCGTCCGAGCATGTCCAGGCGAAGTCTGGGAAGGACCTGACTCTTGCGGGTCACCACGCCGCCCGCGCCGGCTGTCTTATCCTGTGCACTTTTTAAAGCGGCGATTTCGTCCGGCATCAAAGCCTCCCGGAAGGAAGGATTCAGGGCGGTTGCGTTTGCTCCCGTATCGAGAACCATTTCGAGCCGCCGGCAGCCGTGCCGCACGTCCGTAATGAGATCCCATCCATCCAGAAATAGATTGGGCTCCCCGTCTACAGTAGCTCCCTTAGCTTCGATACGAACGACGCCCTTCGCGGATATCGCCACGCGCCCTAGCGCGCGCAGAACTGGTATCCCGAGAATCCCCCGAATTTGATACTGCAACGGCCCAACGTAGAGAGCCTTGTCGGAAAGCACGAGAAAAACCACGTTTCTGAGGTGCGCGTCGGCAACTCGCAGATCGCCTGCGATGGCCACGCGAAGCGGATTCGTCTTGCCCGTGGACCCTTTGACGTATGTATTCGTTTCGCGCGGCGCGAGTCCCATTTCGGCGGCCTCAGATTCTGAAACAGTCGACCAATTGGCCCCCGTATCGAAAATCCATTTGCCCTTGTGGCCATTCACCTCCACCGGTACGTCCCAAGAGCCCAGGGGGCTGAACTCAGCTTGAGTGGCAGTCTCTTCCGCAAACTCGACAGTCTGAGGAGCGATGTCCGCCAGCGATTGATATAGCGCTCGCGAATTCTCAGTATCGGTTCGATCGAGATCATTCAGGGGAGTCAAATGGAGTACCTCACTCAACGCAAGTGCGGCATCACCGTAGCGGCCTAGGCGTACGAGTGCGGAAGCCATTTCTTCATAGGCTTTCCGTTGCAGAACCGGATCGCTATTGGCCGCCAGGAACTTCTGCAGGTCCACAACTGCGGCTGGTTCCTGTCCGAAACGGCTTTCCACCAGCGCGCGATAGAAGAGATTTTCGGGATTATTCCAGCCTGCTTGCTGAAGTGCTTCGCGTAGTTCGAAGAACCGGTTCTTTTCCTGCAGTTGACGTAGCTGCGGGGCGTCGGCGGTAGTCAATGATAAACAGCAAATCAGTCCCAACAAGCACCGCATTGCGTTCATCGTACCCGCCTTTTTCCTTAAGGAACTGCCCGGTTAGACTATCGCTCCGACGATTGAGTTAGCCTCCACTTATTTGTTGTATCGACACGAAATCCCGTCGTCCATTTAGCGCGTCAACGGGGGGTTGCGACGGCGAAATCGGATACGACGGCAACGGCAAAGTCAAAAACGCCGGCTGGCAGCCTGCGCGACGAACCGCTGTGATCTAGCCCCGCCGTGGATTGACTTGCCTGCGACTGCGTCCTAACATTCGTCGCCAATGGCGGCATTCCAGCAATGATCGGCGAAACCATTTCGCATTACCGCATCCTGGAAAAACTGGGCGGCGGCGGCATGGGCGTGGTGTACAAGGCCGAAGATACGCGCCTGGATCGGCACGTTGCGCTGAAATTCCTGCCCGATGATTTGGCGCGCGACGCGCAATCGCTTGAGCGCTTCAAGCGCGAGGCGAAAGCTGCGTCTTCGCTCAATCATCCGAATATCTGCACGGTTTACGATATTGGCGAAGATAACGGCCGGACCTTCATCGCCATGGAATATCTCGAAGGCCAAACGCTGAAGCATCAAATCGCCGGGCGTCCGATGGAGATCGAAACGCTGCTTGACCTGGGCATTCAGATTGCCGACGGCCTCGACGCCGCCCATTCCAAAGGCATCGTCCATCGCGATATCAAGCCGGCGAATATTTTTGTTAGCGCGCGCGGTCACGTGAAGATTCTCGATTTTGGCTTGGCCAAGGTGCCGCAAAAAAAAGATGGCTCGCGCGACGATCCCACCATGGCAACTGCGGCGCCGGGTACAGTCAACGAAATCGATCTGACCAGCCCCGGCACGACCGTCGGCACCATCGCGTATATGTCTCCCGAGCAATTGGGGGCGAAGGAACTGGATGCGCGCACGGATTTATTTTCTTTCGGCGCGGTGCTTTATGAAATGGCCACCGGTGCGTTACCGTTTCGCGGCGACAGCTCCGCGTTAATTTCCGACGCCATTCTGCATCGCGCTCCGGCTGCGGCGGTGCGCCTGAATCCTGACATCCCGCCGAAACTCGAAGACGTGATCAACAAAGCCCTCGAGAAAAATCGCAACATGCGTTATCAGCACGCCGCCGATATCCGCACCGATCTGCAGCGGTTGAAGCGCGATTCCGATTCGGGTAGGAGCGCTGCAACATCGCTGCCGCCGCTTGAACCGCCCGAGGTACCGGCATCGGCGCAAGAATCGGCGCGCCGGCAATCTTCCGGCACCGTGCGCCGTTCGTCGGGGGCGTCGCGTGCCGTTTCCGTCGATGATGGATCGCCAGCCGCGGCGCCGTCGCAAGCCATCCCATTTTTCCGTAGCCGCAACGGTCAAATCATTTCCGCAGCAGCGATCGTGCTGGTAGCCGTTGCCGCTTACTTTTTTCTCCATGCGCGCAGCGCTCACGCTCCAGGCAGCGCGCAACACAAAGCTATCGCCGTCCTCTATTTCAATAATCTCACCCAGGATCAATCGCTTAATTGGCTGGATTCCGGCCTGACTGACATGCTTACCACCAATCTCGCCCAGGTGAAGGGCCTAGATGTCCTCTCCACCGAGCGAGTTCTCGGCGGCGTGCAGAGCGCCACGAAAGACGGCAAATCCCTCGATCCCGCGCAGGCGCAAAAAGTGGCACGCGAAGCTGGCGCTGACGCCTACATCACCGGGGCGCTGCTGAAAGTCGGCCCCACGCAGTTGCGACTCGATGTTCGCGTCCAAGACACCGCCTCCGGCCAAATCCTTTTCTCCGACAAGCTCGATGGCCAAGACGTGCAAAGCATCTTCGGCATGGTGGATCGGCTTACCGCCAGCATCGCCGGTAATTTCCTCCCCGCGTCGGACCTGCCGGCAAGAGCGCCGGAAATCGAGCATACGTCCACCTCGAACGTAGAAGCCTATCGCCATTACGAATTGGGAATGGATTACACGCGGCGATTTCTCGACGTCGAAGCAATTCGTGAATTCAATGAGGCGGTGCGTCTTGATCCGCAGTTCGCGCTGGCGTACGTACGGCTTTCCGACCAGTATTTTCTCAGCGGCGATGGACGGCAAAACGAGGAGATGACCAAGAAGGCGGAGCAATTGCAGGCGCGGCTTCCGCGCTACGATCAACTCGCACTGCAAACCCAGATCGTGGGGCGCTCGCGCGATCTGGAAGGGCTGGTGGAAGTATATAAATCGATCATCGCGGAATTTCCCCGCTCCAGCGGCGACGTCGCCAGCTTGTCCGGCACGCTCTCTGTGCTGGGACGTTCGGAAGAAGGCGCAGAGATTTGCCGTAGAGGCCTGGCGCTCGATCCCAAGAACGAGGACATTCTAAATACTCTGGCTTACAACCTGACGGAGTCGGGCGATTTGAATGGCGGCCTGGCTGAAGACGATGCGTACATGGCTGTGCGCCGC
The DNA here is from genome assembly GCA_013286465.1 of Acidobacteriota bacterium. GTDB lineage: Bacteria > Acidobacteriota > Terriglobia > Acidiferrales > UBA7541 > Palsa-147. The sequence continues at coordinate 30,915 of JABDFR010000020.1, forward strand.
AACGATCCCAATCCGTTCGATACGCGCGGCGATATTCTCTATGACGCGGGGCGTAATGACGACGCCGTGGCGGCTTACCGCAAAGCCATCGAACTCAAGCCCGATTTCAGTGATTACGACGAGTATCTCAAGCTGGCCATCGTTTATGCCGATCAGCGCAAGCCCGATATGGCTGATGCCATGTTCCAGCAATTCTCACAGCATGCTGTAGCGGTCCAACAGCCTTATATCCCGGGATTCGAAGCGCATCTTCAGCAGACGCGCGGCGATTTCGAGGGCGCGCTCGTCAACTATCGCAAAGCGGTAACGCAGTTGGCGCACGCAGGACAAAATGGCGGCGCGGAAAGTTTCCTGAATCAGTTCGCGCTTTTGTCCATGTTGCTCGGGGAGAATTCTTCGGCGCTTTCCTTCGCGCAACAACAAAACATTGGCGACGAGCAGCTGGTCACGGTGGCTTTATTGCAATCTGTTGCGGGAAATACCTCGGCCGCCGATCAAAGCTGGGACAAATTTAAATCCAGTCACCCGTGGGTGGCACCGCGATTCTTTGAGACACGGAAGAAATTGCAGGGAGCTTATGCGGCATTGCAGCGCAGCGATGGGCGGGCGGCGCTCGGCGCGACCGGGGGTTTGCCGGAATTCGGTGAAGTGCGCTACTTGCAGGGGCGGGCTAATTTGTTGTTGAAAGACGATGCCGCCGCGGAGACCGAATTCCGTAAGGCGTTGCTGTACGAGCGGCGCATGAACAATTTTGTGGATATGCGTAGTGTTTTCCCCGCTTACGCCATCCTGAGCCACTATTATCTGGCGCAAATGTACGAACGCGATGGAAAGCGCGACCAAGCCCTAAACGAGTACCAGGAATTTCTATCGCGCTTTGAAAATTCCCGCACCAAGTTGCCGCAAGTTGCCGAAGCCCGAGCGAGCCTAAAAAAGCTAATGCAATAAAGCCTTTGTCTCCGCCGTTTCTGCAATCTGAAATTTCAAATCTGAAATGGCTTTGTTCGCGTCGTGTACGTTCAGCCGGCCAATGGAACGCAAGGAATGTCGGGTCTCGTTGCGCCGAGGACAATGGCCCACATTTTCGCGCGTGTTACACGGGCGGGCGCAGCAAGCAAGCCAGCGCCCCTGCGAGGAAAAATTCAAATGCCGCCGGAGATTTCAGCAGAGCCATTTGAAATTTGAAGTTTTCGTCGTCGCCGTCCGTTTTCTCCTGTAGGGGCGCTGGCTTGCTGCGCCCGCCGACGTGGCGCGAGCGAAAATGCGGTCCATATATCCCCGCACGCGCCGATCGCACGATCTTGTGTTTTCGATCCCTCTAATTGACTTGCTATCAGGGCCGTCCTAACATGCCCCACCGATGATGGCGCGACTACGATGCTAGGGCAGACAATTTCTCATTATCGCATCCTGGAGAAAATTGGCGGCGGCGGGATGGGCGTTGTTTACAAAGCCGAAGACACGCGCTTGGACCGGGCTGTGGCGCTGAAATTTCTGCCGGAAGATTTGGGGCGCGACGCGCAAGCTCTCGAACGCTTCAAGCGCGAAGCCAAAGCCGCCTCCGCTCTAAATCATCCCAACATCTGCACCATCCACGACATCGGCGAAGAAAACGGCAAAGCCTTCATCGTAATGGAATTTCTCGAGGGGCAAACTCTCAAGCACCGCATCGGCGGACGCCCCGTCGATCTCGACACGCTCCTTGATCTCTCCATCGAAATCGCGGATGCGCTGGACGCGGCACACGCGAAGGGCATCGTCCATCGCGACATCAAGCCGGCAAATATTTTCGTCACCGAGCGAGGCCACGCAAAAATCCTGGATTTCGGCCTGGCCAAAGTTCCCCAGAAAAAAGATTCCCGCGACGACGCCACTCTAGCCACCGGCGCTCTAACCGGCGTAGCCGAAGTCGATCTCACCAGCCCAGGCACCACAGTCGGCACCATCGCCTACATGTCGCCCGAGCAATTGGGCGCCAAGGAATTGGATCCGCGCACCGATTTATTTTCCTTCGGCGCAGTCCTCTACGAAATGGCCACCGGCACGCTGCCATTCCGCGGCGATAGCTCCGCGCTAGTCACCGACGCAATCTTGCATCGCGCTCCAGCCCCGGCGATGCGACTCAATCCGGATATTCCGACGCGGCTCGAAGACATCATTAACCGCGCGCTGGAAAAAGATCGCACCATGCGTTACCAGAACGCCGCGGACATGCGTTCCGAGCTGCGCCGCCTGAAACGAGACACCAGCTCAGCGAGCATGACTGGGGCCCAAGAAGCCGCCGCGACCCCAATCCCCGCGCAACAATCCGGCACCGTTCCGTCCGCAACAAGCGTATCTAGCGTATCGGCCGCATCCAGCGCGACCGTCCCACAAGCCGCGCAATCTTCGGGCACGCACGCCTCCGGCAGCTCCGTAATCGTAGCTGCCAAACAACACAAACTCGGCCTAAGCGCAGGCCTCGTCGTCACTCTGGTAGTGCTAGCCGCAGCCGGCTACGGCATCTACGCTTTGCTTGCCAGCAAAAGCGCCCCGCCCTTCCGAAATTTCTCCATCTCGCAAATCACCAACAACGGCAAATCCGCCCTCGCTGCCATCTCCCCTGACGGCAAATACATCCTCAGCGAACTCCAAGACGCCGGAAAGAGCAGCCTCTGGCTCCGCCACATCCCCACCAACAGCGACACTCAAGTAATCGCCCCCACCGACACGCTCTACACCGATCTAGATTTCTCCCCCGACGGAAACTACATCTATTTCATCAAAGCCGAAGCCGCTGATACCTCCGTTCGCGATCTCTACCGCGCACCAGTCCTCGGCGGCGCTCCCCAACTCATCACGCACAACATCGATTCCGGTGCCGCCTTCGCCTCCGATGGCAAGCGCTTCGCCTTCATGCGCGATAACGACCCCGATGTCGGCAAATTTCAACTCCGCTCCGCCAACGCAGACGGCTCAGACGAAAAGTTGATCATCTCAGGCCCCACCACGGACGCTTCCCGCTTCATCGCCTGGCTCCCTAATGCCAGCCAAGTCGCAAAGGTTCAGTATCAAATGGGCGATGAGCTCACCGCCATCAAAGTCTTCGACGTCGCTTCCGGCCGGGCGAAACCAGCGGCCTCCTTTAAGGACAAGTATTTCGGGAAAATGATTTGGCTCCCCGACGGCAAGGGCATGCTCGCCCTTTATCAGGATGCGTCCTCGAACTTCACCCGTGATCAGGTCGGTTTTGTTTCCTACCCCGGCGGACAATTTCACACGGTCACAAAAGACACCAACAGCTATGCCACTTTGACTCTATCAGCCGATGCCAAAACTCTCGCCACCGTTCAACGCCGAACTCTACGCAGCTTTTACGTATTCCCCGCGACGGGAACCACTGCGAATCTCCCCAATCCATCGCTTCCACAGGAAAAGGATTTCACCAATTTCGACTGGGCCATTTCTGGCGGCTTTTACCTCGCCGGGGAAACCCAAATCGTGCGCGTCTCGGCGGACGGAACCAACAAGACGGTTCTCCTCAGCAACGCGGGAACCGACGGAATCGGAGCGTGCCCGGATGGGCGCAGCCTGTTAATCGCATGGGCCGGCCCGACCAACGTCATCCATCTCAATATCTGGCGCACCGATGCAAACGGTGGCAACCCCAAGCAACTCACTTTCGGCCTTTACGATTCCCACCCCATTTGCTCGCCGGATTCCAAATGGGCTTACTACGATGATCAGAACGTTGGCATCCCCATGCGTGTCCCCCTCGATGGCTCAAGCAAGGCGGAGGTCGTCCCCGGCACAGTCGTCCCGCATGCCATCATGTCATCCCGCAACGTCGCGGTGTCGCCAGACGGAAAGTACTACGCGAACCTGCTTTCGTTCACGCCGGCCTCGGGATCCACGTCAAACTTGCAAAAAATAAATCTAGTCCCGCTCGATGCCGGACCACAACCGCAGACGCGCCTCCTGGATCCACACCCAGGCATCCACGGCAGTTTGAATTTCACCCCGGATGGAAAAGCCCTGGCCTACTCAATCTTGGTCACCGGCGTAGAAAATCTCTGGCTCCAACCGCTAGACGGCTCCCCAGGCCGCCAAATCACAAATTTCTCCGCCGAGCGAATCTCAATATTCCACTGGTCCCCAGACGGCAAATCCATAGCCATGCTCCGAGAACACACCGACTCCGACGTAGTCCTACTAAAGGCTACCGACACCCAGTAGGGAGGGTTCTTTAGACCCTCCCGGCTTGCGGCCCAAACAAGTTCACCAAAGCCACAAAATTCCCAAAATTCTTCACTGGCCCAAATCCGTTCGGCACGCACGCGCGTACTAAGCACGACGAGGAAGCGGCACGGGGGAACCCTCGCAGCCATAATTCAATCAAGGAACGAAAACAACAAACACCACAAGAACACGAACGCGGGTTCCACCGCCATTCGCTCAAAATAATCCGCCAAATAGGAGGCAGTACATGACTGCGCCAAAAGAAGGGGAACGTGTATCCAAATTGCCCGAACAACCGGAAGGATCAACTCGCAGGTCCTTCATACAAAAAGCCTCGCTGGCTGGCGCCGGTATCGCCGGGCTCGGCGGGATTCTCAGCGTGATGGCCGCGGAAGCAAAGGCGGGCTTTCACACGTTGCCGGGCGACGGAAAACAAGCGCTCGACAATCGCGGCGGCGGCGAGGACTTTGGCTTTGATTTTCCGGAGGGAAAGAAACGCGACACCAACATCCTAATAGCCGCCGAAATCGCCGAAGCCCTGGCGGTAACCACCTACACCAACATCATCAACACGTCGCCATTCTTCGGCAATCTCCCGAATGACGATCAAGGGTACCTAATCGCCGCGCGCCAGGAAGAGATGTCCCACTACGCGCTCGAGCAATCCGTCACCGATCAACCGTCGCCGTTCACCACATTCTTCTATCCGCCAAATATGTTCTCGGACGCGCAGACTACTCTCAATGTTCTGGTAACGCTAGAAGACGCCTTCATAGCTGCATATCTGGTAGGTGTCCGCAATTTCAGCACCCCAGATTTGCGCGTGACCGCGGCCCGCATCATGGGCATCGAAAGCGATCACCGCACGCTGGCGCGCGTCCTCGCCGGCGACGTTGCCCCGCAAGACGGTGGCCCGATTGAAAACATTACCGGCCTGGCAGGCATCCCGGAGCCAGCCGATCCGCCGAACAACAACGGCTACGAGCGCACCAACTGCTGGAATCGCATCGCGCAAGCGGTGGCGGCGTTGACTCCGTTCGTGGACGCCACGGCTGCGGCTAAAGCTGGCTTCGACACTACGAAGTCGTTCAGCTTTGACCCGTTTACGCCGGTGTTACCAAATCCGCTTGGGGCGTTTGTCAGCTTCAAAGGTTGCTAAAAAAACGGGGCCGATCTGTTCTGCGTAGGGGAGCGCCTTTAGCCCCTCCCGCAGTTCGGCCCCGCATTCCCTCAATTCACCACCGCGCAAACCCAAAATCGTATTATCGGTTTTTCCCGCCACTCACTGCACAGCCATAGCTGTCTTACCCGTCCGCTTCTTCTGCTGCAACTGCCACTCCTGCCAAGTCAACCAAACCACCACAGCATCAAAAGCTGTCAACATCATCAAAGCAAACGAGTGCGTATGCGTATAGCGGTAAACCTGATAAACCATGAATCCGCCAAACACGACAATCGTCAAAGGATAAGCCCACAATTTATTGAACCAAAGCGCAACGACCAACACAGTCTTAACAATCCCATGCGATAGCAAATACAAAGACGCAAAAACCGGATCAGCCCGCCCAATCTCATGCGCCAAATGCAAAAAGTGCGCAGAAATAAAATCGTATGGATTGCGTTGCTCCTCGCGTTCCAACAACCCCTGCACAAACGCAGCCAACCGCGCCGGCCCCACAAACCAAATCAAAATCCCGCCAGCCGTCTCCATCAACCCGCCAATACCCTTGAGCGTAATGCCGGTCCGAAAAGTCCCATGGAGCCACGACGAGCCCTTCATAAAAGCCATGCCACTCTCCTGACCAGGAAAAAGGTACGTGCCAGTAATATACAGCACCCCAGTAGGGGAGGGTGCTTTCCTGTCCGCCAGAAGTTTGGAGGAATCCCTCCCGCCTTTCGGCCCTGCCGGCCAATCGCAATCTCAGGCACCCATTCCAAAAGTGTCCTGATGTGAACAGCTATCCCCAATCAACGCGCATAAGCTGACTCAGTCGAGCAAGACGAACTCTTCTGCAAACAGATCAGCCGCCTTCCTCTGACCAACTAGGGAGGATCCAAACGAGCACTCTGCTAATCATTCTGGTCGTTGTGGTTTTGCTAGGCGGCGGAGGCTGGGGCTACTCGCGCTGGAACGGCAGAGACTAGCAAGCCTGTACCGGGCGATATCTAAATAGCACGCGCCAAGCGAACCGCACTAACGCCACAAGAAGAAATAACCACGCCCCGCAATTCAAATCGATTTAGAGGAGAAAATAAAATGAAGCCAGGCACTCAAAATGAAGTAGAAGGCGCGATCCACGAAGTAAAAGGCAAGATCAAGGAAACGGTAGGCCGCGTAACAAACAATCCGAACCTCGAGGGCGAAGGCCTAGGCGAAAAAATCGGCGGCAAAGTCCAAAAGAAAATCGGCCAAGTACAAAAAGTAATCGAAAAGCCGTAATCCAGTCGGGGAGGGTTCTTCCCTGTCCGCCAGTATTTTGGAGGAAGCCCTCCCGCTTTTCGGCCCTCTTAGGTTTCGTAACTTCGATCTCCGTTTATACTCGTACGCCGTGCCCATTTCGCGCACCAACGGAGTCCCCATGCCAAAAAGAAATCTTCACCGCCTAATAATCGCAATCACCGTCGCAATAGCCGCGCTAGCTTCCGCAGCAACCCCGAACCTAAATTCCCAAAGCCCCACAACCACTCCGGCAGCCGAACTCCGCATCAGCGGCGACGTAACCACCCCGCAAACGCTAACCATCGCCGATCTAAAGAAAATGCCCCGCAAGACTCTCTCAGTAGTAAATCCCCACGATAAAAAAACCGAAAACTACGAAGGTGTCCTGCTCGAAGAACTGTTAAAACGAGCCGGCGTAGCCCAGGGCGAAAAACTCCGCGGCACCGCAATGGCAACATACGTAGAAGCAGAAGGCAGCGACGGCTATAAGGTAATCTTCTCCCTGGCCGAACTAGATTCCGGCATCCTGGATTCCGAAGTAATAGTGGCCGATACGCTAGACGGCAAGCCCATAGCCCCAGAAGTAGGCCCGCTAAGAATAGTAGCCCCTCACGAAAAACGCCCAGCCCGCTGGGTAAGAATGCTAGCCAAAATTACAGTAGTCCACCCATCAAAATAAAAAAGCTCGATGCGAGGCCGCGGGTCGTCGTTCGGTCCGTAAGCTTTGTCAGGGCATGACTTCAGTCATGCCGAAAGCCCCGCAAAGTGCATCGGCTTTAGCCGCTGAGGTGAGTCTTATTTCGCCTTCCTCAAACTCTCGCCGGCCTCACAAGATCCTTTCGCGCCGTAAACTCCCCAGACTCCAAAGCCCTCTCCCGCAAATACAAATACACCGGCAAAGCAAACGAAACCCCAACCAAACAAAGTCCAGCGGTAACAATCCACCCACGCCGGATCTTCACCCGCGAAGACTCCATCCGAATAAACACCATCAAAACCAACCCCGAAACCAAAACATCCGCAACAAAAAACAAACTAATCCGGTTGGCAGCCAGTTGCGCAAGAAAAAGCCGCGCATCAAACCCATTCTGAAGCAACCAAGGAATAAACTGCGAATACGGAACCGCCACGCCAAGCAAACAAAGCAGCAAATAAATATTTTTGCGCCCCATCCAACCCCCGCCGCAAAACGTCTCGATTTCTTCTCCACAAGTACGGTCATGCAATCGAAAAGGTTTCAGCCCCGTAGCGCTGGCGTCCCGCCGGCTCCGCCGAGCGCAATAGTCCGCAACAACCGCAAACCAGCACGGCCCCACTCGCAAAATCAAATCTTTGTATTTGAATTTGAATCCCGCCGAAGAAACCGCGAAAAAGCCGCGCTACTGCTCCGCCAAATGCCCCGCCTGCAACCGCGTCTGCAACGCCCGCAAAATCGTATCCCGTGCAATCATCCCCACAATATGCTCGCCATCCAAAACCGGCATCTGATTAATGTCTTCCCGTTGCATCCTCTCCAAAACACTAAGCACCGGCTCAGCAGGCTGCGCCCAATGAATCTTATCCAGCGGCATCATAGCCGCCTGCACCGAAGTATTAGACCAATCCTCCCGAGGCACCGACCGCGCCGCATCCAAAGTAATCAACCCCACAGGAATCTCCCCATTATTCACAACGTAGCACCGTCGCCCAGTACGCAAAACCTCCTGCACATAATTCTCGATCGAATCCTCCCGCCCAATCGCAGGAATATCCTGAGTCATCACGTCCCCGGCCCGAATCCCGGTAAGCGCCGAGCGAATCGTAACCTGCGCATAACTCTCCTGCGCTGCATCCCGCAAAAACCATCCAATGAACGCCAGCCACAATCCGCCAATCTTATCCCCGGCAACAAACTGCGCGATCCCGCCAAATATCATCAAATATGCAATCACCTGTCCGGAGCGAGCCGCATAACGCGTAGCCTTCGAAAAATCATTGGTAATACCCCAGACCAAGGCCCGAAAAATTCGCCCGCCATCCAACGGAAATCCAGGCACCAAATTAAAAGCCGCCAAAACAAAATTAATTTCCGCGAGCCAGGTAGCGGTAGCAATCACCATCTCGCTAGCCCCAGGAATTCGCGTCACCAGATAAAAACCGCCGGAAAGCAAAAAGCTGGTGATCGGCCCCGCAATGCCAATATTGAATTCCTGCCGCGAATTCGTAGGCTCGCGTCCAATCCGCGCTAACCCGCCAAACACAAACAGCGTGATCGATTGCACCGGAATTTTGTAACGCATGGCCACCACGCTGTGCCCAAGCTCGTGGACTACCACAGAAGAAAAAAACAAGATTGCAGTAATAATCCCCAGCGCCCAATGTTGCGAAGGCGACCACCCCGGATGCTGCTGCTTAAACTGCGTCCCCAACGAAAAAGTAATCAGCGCGAAAATAATGAACCAACTCGGGTGCAAATAAATCGGGATCTTAAGAATTTGCCCGACCCGAATTCCCGTTTGTTGCTCCATTTCTCCCCCGAGACGCATTATAGCCAAGCCGCGCCCCCGCGTCCGAGTTTCCACGCCGTGTGCCAATCCCCACGAAAGCCCCCGCCCGGCCACACGTAAGTGCCCTGAAATCAGCAATTGAAGATTGGCGGCTCATTTGCCGATAGAGGCTGTGCCGTAGCTAAAGCGGCAGCGTCCGGGAGCTTCAAACGGGAGGCAGGCCAACATGCAAGAACCGATGGAATTCGCAGTAGTCGGATTGGCGGTAGTCGGATCGATCTCGATAGCAGTAGTAGTCGAGTGGATCGGCCTCTGGGGCTTAATGAAAATGATGCCCGACCCCGAGCCAGCCACAGCCCCGGTTTCGCTAAGCGCCGCCGTATCGAACGAGAACGTTCCAAACCCGCACGCCGAGTCGGTGGATTCGTTGCATTCCACAGCTCGTGCCGCGTCGGCGCCGTAACGAGCCAAAGGTGCGCGCATGGTTTCTGCGATGTTTCGTCAGGGCAGGACTAAGTTTCGTTAGGGCAGGACTAAGTTTTGCCAGGGCACGACTTTAGTCGTGCCGAAGATGCCCCTAAATGCAAACGGCTTTAGCCGCTGAGGTTTTGTTTGCGAGTTCTCACACAGTTTCCAAAGCCCCTCGAGGGCACAAGAAGTTCTAGGCCCCAGCGTCAATACGTCGCCTGGGCTTGGGAGCAACCGCTGGCAAAAACCCTTGCAAGGTGGCTTCAAATTCCGCCGCAAAGAAGCCACCCTGCCGGCGGCGCCGCTCGAAACGGTAATTTTTTCCAAGCACCTCCGCGCCTCGTACCATGTACCTCCGCGGCTTTCCATGCCTAATCTAACCCGGGAAACTGCAAATGACCTCAATCGCCAACTCAACGACCAGCGACGTAAAACCCCAAAAACCACGAATTTCTATTCAACACACCGAAACGAATAGAAATCGCCGTAACCCCATGAAAACAAACAGAAATCACATTTTCTACCCGATACAAAACTGACCCTTTGAGTGCGCCCCATTTACCGGCCCCGAGCCCCTCAGGCCGCCCGGCCCGCTGTGCTATGATGGCGCGTCACGTTCGCCTGGCGCAAAATCATGCGGTCCGCCCGCCGATTCTTCCCCGTCACCATTCTCTTTATTTTCTTTTCACTCCTCGCCGTCACGACTCCGGCCGCGCCACAAAAAAATTCCTGGCCTAACGCCATCGATTCCCTAGCCGCAAAAATTGCCACCGCCGCCGACGCGCGTTCCCCATCGCTGCATCTCAAGGTAAAAAACATCTCCTCACTCGATGCCGCTCGCGTCATCGAATTCCGCCAGGAATTGGAAGCCAATTTGCAACGTCGCGGAGTGAAACTGGCCGCAGACGGCACAGCAGACGCGACAGTGGAAGTGAACATCACCGAAAATCTCCGCGCCATAATTTTCGCAGCCGAAGTGCAGCGCAACGATTCGCCCGAAGTCGTGCTAGTAAGCCTCGATCGCGCTGACGCCGACGCGAAATCCGACGCGCGCCCCGCCGTCCGTCTGCAAAGGGAATTCGTTTGGTCGCAGCCCGATCCTATACTCGATTTTCAAGTGCTGCCGGCCGCGCCAGACGCGCCGTCACGTCTCGTGGTCCTCGAGCCGCGCCGCTTGGTAATTTACCGCTCTGCAGAAGGCAGTTGGCAGCCTCAGGAATCTCATCCTCTGCCGTCGCTTCCATCAGCCCGCGATCCGCTCGGCACGCTCACGCCGCCAGACACCGACGCCGACGCATCCATCGGCGTAACTCTGCCCGGCGCCAAGTGCACGCTAAAGACTCGCGAACGCTTCGAGCTCACCTGCTCGCCGGCAAGGGACATTCGCTCGAATGTCGAGACCGATTTCGTCTCGCTGGCATTCAACTGCGGCACAAGGTCTCAAGCAGTACTCACCGGCGACGCCGACTGGACGCGCCCAGACTCACTCCGCGTAGTAGAAGTAACAGGTCGCGCGAATCAGGTAGGCGAGGCAATGTCATTCTCAGGCCCGATCCTGGTGCTCTGGCCGGGCACACAAAGCGAAACCGCGCGGGTCATATGGCGCGACCTCGCGACGGGAGATTATGAAGCAGGGATTATCACGGCATCTTGCAGCCCTTAGCGCGATCGTAGCGGTAAGCGCGATCGCGTTAAGTGGCGCAGGCCCCGGACGCGGCGTCCGTCATAAGGGAGGGTATTCAGTCCCTGCAGCCTTTCGTCCTTCGGAGCGGCCCGTTTATGGCGGCACGCTTCGAGCCGAGATCGGCGAGCGCGTGAGCCTGCCCGAGCCGGCCGTCGGCTCGATGGATGCATCGGAGTCCGAGCTAATATCGCTGGTGTACGAAACGTTGGTACGCATCGACGGTCGTGGCGAGATCCGACCGCTCCTCGCCGACACTTGGGAGCGCGACGCCACCATGCGCCGATGGAAGTTTCATCTACGCAGTGGCGTAAAGTTTCAGGATGGAACGCCACTTGCTCCTCAAAACGCCGTGGCCGCGCTGATCAACGCTGACGAAGACTGGCGCGTAACGCCCACAAGCGACGGCCTGCAGATCGAAACCCCGTCAGCCACGCTGGACTTTCCGACGACGATGGCACAACGAAAGTACGCACTAATCCGCCGCTCCAAAGAAGCATCAGGTGGCACCGGCCCCTTCAAGATCGAATCCTGGGAAGCCGAAAAGCACGCGCTGCTCTCGGCGAATCAAGACTACTGGGGCGGCCGCCCGTTCCTGGATTCGGTGGATGTTCAATTCGGACGAGCCGCTCGCGAACGAATGATCGACCTCGAAGTCGGCAAAGCCGATTTGGTCGAGTTACCGGCGGAAATGGCGCGCCGAGCCAGCGACGAGAAAATTCGCATCGAAGTGACGCCGCCAGTCGAATTGCTGGCGCTGACATTTCCATCAGCCCGAACAGTTGGCGCGATACGCTCGCAAAGTTCAGTACGCGGCGCCGAAAGGCCGCCCGAAAGTGAAACGCGTTTGCGCGAAGCCGTCTCGCGCTCGATCGATCGCGCCGCGATAGTAAATCTAGTTTTGCAAAAAGAAGGCGAGCCCGCCGGCGGATTATTGCCGCAATGGATCTCCGGAACCGAATTTCTATTTTCGAGCGCCGCAGATGCGGCGGCAGCAAGAGCCTTGGTGAAACAGATCGCACCTGCTCCCGCGCTGGTCTTGGGATATGATTCGGGCGACGCAATGGAACAAGCCGTGGCCGAAAGAATTGCCGTGAATGCCCGAGAAGCCGGAATTACCGTGACGTCGATCGCGATTCCAGCAGTGCAGTCGCCACCAGCAAACGCAGCGCGCGCCGAAAAGCCGAAATACGACGCGCGCCTCATGCGCGTGAATCTCGTTTCGCCGCTCCCACGGCCGGCGCTGGCGGCGCTGCTGGCAAGTTTTGCATCGGAACTCGGTAGCGTCGATTCGACGGTGCCGGAAACGGCAGATGCCGCGGAAATTTACGCGCGCGAAAAAGCAGCGCTCGAAACTTGGCGCGTGATTCCGATAGCGCATCTGCCGCGCGTCTACGGCCTTGGACCGCGCGTCAGAAATTGGTCGATTCCACCGGGCGCTGCGATGAATGGTTTGCCGCTCGCCGATATTTGGTTGAAGAGGGAAGCGCAGTGACGTTTCGTTCGAGACTTTTTTGGCTGTTCACATTCTTCGTGCTGCTCGCGGTTGGAATTGTGGCCGCGGGCGTCACCTTCGTCACGCGCAACGCCTTCGAACAACTCGACGCGCGCCGCACCGACGCGCTAGTAGCGCAATTCCGCGAAGAATTCAAACAACGCGGCGACGAAGCCGCCCTGCAAGTGAAAGGCATCGCCGACGCCGAAGCCACCACGCGCATGGCCATCGAACTCATGCGCCCTAACGCGGATGCTTCGACTTACTACTGGGACGCCCGCAACGTAGCCTCCGCGCACCAACTCGATATCCTAGATTTCGTCGCCACCGACGGCACAATCATTTCCTCCGCCGAATGGCCCGCGCGAGCCGGCTACAAATTAAGTTGGGTCACAAAAAGCGACGATTGGGCGTCAGCCGGACCGTTTCTGACGCGCATGGACACGCAGGAAGGCCCGATGCTCGGCCTCATGGCCGTTGCAAATGCAGTGCCGGTAGCCGACAAGCGCGTCTACGTCGTCGGCGGAAAAAAACTCGGCAAAGATTTCATCTCCACGCTCGCGCTCTCCGAAGGCATGCGCGCCCTGGTCTACCTGAATCTCGACAAAGATTTTTCGAGCGATGGCTTGCTCGACGCCAATGGCGCGGTGCAGGATGCCGAAAGATTCTCGCCGCTCGTCGAGCAAGTGCGCCAAGCACCGAAAGAACAAACCGCGCAGATTTCCTGGAGCTCCGATCCGGCCAGCGCGGAAGTATTCCATCTGCTGCCGCTCGCAGGCCGCGATAACGAATTACTAGGCGTCTTGCTGATTGGCGCCTCCCAGCGCGAGCGCGTAGTCGTCGAGCATCGCATTATTTTGCTCGCCGTCGGCGTCGCAGGCCTCGGCCTGCTGCTCGGCGCGATTTTGAGCTGGTGGGGTGCCGCGCGAATCACCCAGCCGGTCACCAAATTAGTGAACGGTGCAAGGGAAGTGGCCGCCGGAAATTGGAACGCGCGCGTGGATCTGCACTCCAAGGACGACATCGGGCAATTAGCCGCTGCGTTTAACCAGATGACCGAAGAACTCGTCGATCAACGCGATCGTCTAGTGCAATCGGAACGCGTCGCGGCCTGGCGCGAACTGGCGCGGCGTCTCGCGCATGAATTGAAGAATCCGCTGTTCCCGCTGCAAATCACGGTTGAAAATTTGCGGCGCGCACGGATGAAAAACACCGACGACTTCGACGAAATCTTCGATGAGTCCACGGAAACGCTGCTGGCCGAAATTGAAAACTTGAAGGGAATCATCGGCCGCTTCAGCGATTTCGCGCGCATGCCGCGTCCAGAGTTACGCACCGTCGACGTGAATGAAGTCGTTCGGACGGTGGTGCGCCTATTCGAGGCGCAATTCAGCGCCGTGGGTCGCCCGCCCATCACGCCCGAGCTGCATCTCGAAGCGAATTTGCCGCACATCCAAGCCGATCCGTTGCTGCTGCACCGCGCCATCGAGAATCTAGTGCTGAACGCGATGGACGCGATGCCATCGGGCGGCGTTCTGGCCATCGCCACGTCAACCGGCGACGGAAGCGTGGTAATCGAAATCGCCGACACAGGTTCGGGCTTGACTAAGGAAGAGTGCGAGCGATTGTTCACGCCGTATTACACGACGAAACAGCATGGCACCGGCTTGGGCCTCGCCGTAGTGCAGTCGGTGATCAGCGATCACGGTGGAACAATTTCCGTCGAGAGCGAAAGCGGAGTCGGCACGACATTTCGAATCGTGCTGATGATCAAGCCCGCCGTGGAGACCGCGAAAAGTTCGAAAGCAGCCGCAACAGCGCCGCCGTCGCAAGCGCAGCAACCCGCGGCCCTCCTCGCCGCTCCCGCGCAACGGGAACCTGATGCGCCGAACGAGACATCCGACACTGCGGGACACGATGAAGTGTCCGATTCTTCGCGCGACGTCGCCCACGATTCGCATGAAGCCGCCGACGCGGCGCAGAATTCCGCCGAGACCATCAGCACTTCCGAGCCCGAGGCCTAGCCCGCGTGACCGCCAAAGCTCATGTCCTGATAGTCGATGATGATCCCAACACGCTCGCATCCCTGGCGCGCGCATTTCGCTTGGCTGGCCACGATGCCACC
>JABDFR010000021.1 GCA_013286465.1 Acidobacteriota bacterium
GGCAGAAGCAAACGGTCGACTTTTTGCTGAAGATTGCGCAGTCGAGCCAGACTGTGGAGGTGAGCGGGGCGGCGCCTTTGATTAATCCTGAGAATGCGAATACGAGCGCGAATCTTAGCGCGCCGGCGCTGGAGAATCTTCCGAATCCTGGCGGGGACCTTACTTATCCGCTGCAATTTGCGGCTGGGGCGTTGATTAATACGGCGGGGAGCGGGAACGATTTTGTCGGCGGGTCGAATGGGTACGGGAACGTGGAGTTCAATGGGCTGCCGGCGCTTTCGAATGGGTACATCGTTGACGGGTTGGAGACGAATGATCCGCTTACTAACTTGAATAGCGGGCTTTCTACGAATTTGGTTCTGGGGTTGAATTCGATTTCGGAAGTTACTGTGAATACGCTTTCTTATGCCGTGGACCAGGGGCGCTATGGGGCTTCGCAGGTGAACTACGTCACTAAGTCGGGCACCAACTTGTTTCACGGGAATCTTTACGAGATATGGAATGGCTCGATTTTGAATGCTGCGGACTATTTCACGAACGCTACGCCCGGGAATTATAAGCCGCGATCTACCGTGAATCACTTTGGGGGGAGTTTGGGCGGGCCGATTCTCCGCAATAAATTGTTTTTCTTTTTTGACAGCGAATGGGTGCGCATTGCGCTGCCCATCGTTACGCCTACGATCGTTCCGACTTCGGCGTTCGAGAATTTCGTGTTGCAGCAGCTTCCGCTCGGGCAGACCACGGGTTGTGTTCCCAAGTCCTGTTATCCGGCGGAGCCCGCTCTCGTTCCGTTTTATCAGCAGATGTTTTCACTCTACGGAAATACCAGCGGGGCGCCGCGAGCGATTCTGGGATGTCCGCTGGGCGCGGGCGGGAATGGCTGCGCGAACAGCCAGAGCATTTCGCACTCGAGCGACGATCACGAGCAGGTGCAGACGGTGCGCATGGACTACAACATTAACGCCGCGAATATGGCTTGGTTTCGATTTCAGGCGGACACTGGGCTGCAGGCGGCTTATACCGATCCGATCAATCCGGTCTTTGATGCGATTTCTCCGCAGCCGCTTTACTCCTTTGCTGCGGGGTATACGCATATTTTTTCGCAGAATTTGGTGAATTACTTTAATCCGGGATTTTCGTGGTAT
Organism: Acidobacteriota bacterium; assembly: GCA_013286465.1. GTDB lineage: Bacteria > Acidobacteriota > Terriglobia > Acidiferrales > UBA7541 > Palsa-147. Next base: position 1,146 of record JABDFR010000021.1, read on the forward strand.
GAGAGCTTGTTCGCGCCGAGCGATTTTCAGAAAACGCTGGCGGCTTTTCCGATTGTGCTGCAGGGGAGCGGAGCTAATGCTCCGTTTACTACCGTCGGGGGTCTCGACAATACGTGGGTGCAGGGAAGGCGCGTGGGGCGCGTTTTTATCAACGACAATCTGGCGTGGAGCCATGGGGCTCACGAATTCCGGTTTGGGACGAATACGCGAATCTTCCGGCTCAATGATTATGATTTCGGCGAGGGCACGGTTGCTACCGTGACTTACACGACGCTGCCGCAATTCATCTATGGCGTCGCCTCTACGGCCTCGCAGACTTTTCCGCAGTCGGCGAACGAGCCATTTCGCTTTCTGAATCTCGATCTGTATGCGCAGGATACCTGGAAGCTGACCGCGAAATTGACCTGGACCATCGGGATTCGCGACACCTACAACTCGAATCCGCTGAATCCGCATGACGAAATCGCGCGGCTGCCAGGCTCGTTCGATTCAATTCCTCATGATGTAAATCAGCCATTGAACGCCGCGATTCAAACTGGCCTCGGCAATGTGTTTGAATCGACTCCGCTGGCGATTTTGCAACCGAGAACGGCGCTGGCGTGGCAATTTGCGCCCGGCTCGGTGCTTCGCGCGGGATTCGGAATCTTCAGCGATATATTGCCAGGCAGTATTGCGGATGTGGTTGGCGTCAATCCGCCTTATGTGCGCACATTCGAGGGCGGGCTGCTGGGAACGGTCGGCGGAACTGCGATTGCGCCGGGCGTGCCGAATAGTGCGATTGACGCCGTGGCGGCGGCCAACCAGGTTTTTGGCGCGGGCTTTGCGGGCGGGCAGCTTTCCTGCCGGTCGGCGCAATCGAATCCGGCGACTTGTCTGCCGCCCGTGGCGATTAGCGCGGTGCCGAGCGGCAAACTCCACGCGCCGTATTTCATGCAGTGGAGTTTTGGGCTCGAGCATCAGATTGGGTCGACGGCCAGCGTGCGCGCGCAATATGTGGGCACGCGGGCTGTGAATCAGCCGTACACGACGCAGGTGAACGGCTATCAAACTGTGTGCCCGGGCTGCTTTGCTCCGTTTCCTTATCTTGAGCCGACGGATGCGAGATTCGGCGCGGTCACGCAATTTGCTACCGGTTCGAACAGCCACTATCACGGATTGCAACTTACCGCGATGAAGCGGCTTGGGCATGGGCTGCAGGGGCAAATTAATTACACGTTCAGCCGTTGCATGGATGAAGTTTCGAATGGCGGATTTCTGCAATTTGCGGCGGGAGCGATCCTTTCGCCTTTGCCTGGGGATTTGGCGCGGAATTATGGGCCTTGCGATTACGACATTCGCCATAATTTGAATGGGGAGTATGTTTACGAATTGCCGATTAAGGTGCGGAGTCGGGGATGGGGTTATGCGCTGAATGGCTGGCAGATTTCGGGGACTGCTTTCTGGCATAGCGGGATTCCATTTTCTGTTTTGAGTACGGCTTATTCGGCGAATGGAGAGGGGATCGTGCAGGGGGCAGGGCCGCAGTTCGCTAGCATGGTGCCGGGGGCGGCGCTCTATGAGCACCATGCGATTGCGGGGGTGACGCAGCCCGGGACGCGGCAGTGGTTGAATCCTGATGCGTTTGTTTCGAGCGTGGATCCTAGTACGGGGGCTTGCTTTGGTGGCGATGCGGCGGCGACTTGTCAGTTTGGGTCGCTTGGCCGCAATACGTTGCGCGGGCCTGAGTTTTTTTGGAGCGATTTCTATCTTACGAAATGGTTTGCTTTGAGTGAGCGCGTGAAATTGCGGATGGAAGGGCAGTTTTTTAATGTTTTCAATCATCCTAATTTTGGGTTGCCGAGTTTGGTGTCGGCGGGGGTGCCTGGGAAGCCGAGCACGCAGACTGGATTTGGGGCGCTTAGTTATCCTACCGCGCCGCCCACTGGACTCCTTGGCGTGGGACTTGGTGGGGATAGTTCGCCGCGGATGATTGCGTTTCAGGGGCGCTTGGAGTTTTGAGGCTTCTGGATTTCTTCCTGAGATCGATCACGATTGAAAAGTCAAAAACGCCGGCAGGCTGCCTGCGGTACGGGGACTTGCGCTGGATTACGGAGCGTGGCTCGCTTGAAGTTGCTACGGGACGAGGTACAGATTAGCTCACGATTTCGTCGGCAAAGTTGCTCGCCAAGACGCAGAGATCTTGAAATACTCGAGCGGTGTAGAGAGATAGGAAAACGCTAGCGGTGACTTGTCGAGATTTTGCCACGGGCACGCCTTTGGCGCGAAGCGCGAGCTTTCCTGCTGGCTGTCCCTTGGTTGGGGCCCGTTTTGCGATTTGACTTGGCAGCTGTTAATCCCAGCTCGGTGTGTGCCGAGGAGCCATTCTTGCGGAGCTTTCCGACGCGTTTCGGCAACACGCGGGCGCGCTGATTGATCTCGATTGCGTCCTTGAGTTTCTCGAGGCGTTTTACGCGCGATGCCGGTACGCCCAAGACGTGAGCCGTTTCGCGGGCAGTGGCAAATCGCGCATCGATTCTGGTTCTCATCTGACAATCATTTTGCATCGTTCTGTGGCATGTCCTCCTAAAAACTTGAGTGAGCGTGGTAGGACGCTCGGGGCACAGGTCGTTTCCAGCCGACCGAAAAGAGGCCGGAGCCTGACTGCTTGGCACGCCCGTGTGACGGGCACTACCAAAGGCAAGACGGCCGAACTGCGGGCGGGACTTAACGGCAAGGCCCGCCCCTACAACGGCAACTGCGACGGCTAATTCAACGACAAGTGCACAAGACCTTACCTCTGAAGAGGTGAGCTACATATTCTGAGGTTCATATTTGTGTCCATCGGGGCAGGGTCGTACTAATACCGAACCTTGGCCCTGTCTCGCCCGTCCGACCAGTATCTCCCGGTTAATACACGCTACTAACCTAGTTTCAGTGCGCGGGACTCCTTTGGTGGGGTTTGCGGTCTGGCGCGCGGGACTGAACAGATGGTTACCGGGGGATTGAGATGCGAACAGAGAATGGACTGAGCCTGCAGCGTTGGATTAAAGCGTGGGGGTTGTTGGCGGCGTTGTTGGTGGTCAGTTTGAGTTTTGGATTTGCCGGGGCGGCTGGCGCGAATACGAATGGGCCGAGATTGACGGATACGGCTCCGCCGGCTAGTGGGGTGGCTGGTAATTCGGCGACGATTTCCTGGGGCACGAACATGCCCAGCACTTCGCAGGTTGTGTATGGGTTGACGGCTTCTTACGGGCAGGCTTCGCAATTTAAGTGGTCGATGGTGAAGAATCACCAGATTGGGCTGAGCGGGCTGAAGGCCGGGGTTACTTATCACTATCAGTGCCGGTCGTGGTCGCCGAATGGCGGGTGGCTGTTTACGCCGGACCAGACTTTTAGTACGGCGGGGACTTCGCCGATTCCGGCGCCTTTGACGGTGTCGATTAGTTCGCCGGGGGCTAGCGCTACGGTGAGCGGGACAGTGGCGGTTGCGGCTTCGGCTTCGGATGGCGTGGCGATTACTGGGGTGCAGCTGCAGGTTGATGGCGCGAATGTGGGTGCGGCGGATTCAGCTTCGCCTTTTAATTTTTCTTGGAATTCTACTTCGGTGGCGAATGGTGGCCATACTTTGACGGCTGTGGCTTCGGATGTTTCTGGGAATTCGGTTACTAGCGCGGGTGTGAAAGTTACGGTTAGCAATCCGGTGGCTTCTACGCTGACGGTTTCGATTTCTTCGCCGGCGGCTAGCGCGACGGTTAGCGGGACGATGAGTGTTGCTGCGGCGGCTTCGGACAGCGTGACGATTAGTAGCGTGCAGTTGCAAGTTGATGGCGCGAGTGTGGGTGCGGCGGATACTTCTTCGCCTTACAACTTCTCTTGGAATACTACTTCGGTTGCGAATGGGAGCCATACGCTTACGGCTGTGGCTAAGGATTCTTCCGGGAATACTGCTACTAGCACGGGAGTGAAAGTTACCGTGAATAATCCGGTGGCTTCGACGCTGACGGTTTCGATTACTTCGCCGGCGGCTAGCGCGACGGTCAGCGGGACCGTGTCGGTTGCCGCTACGGCTACCGACAGCGTGACGATCTCTAGCGTGCAGTTGCAAGTTGATGGCGCGAACGTGGGATCGGCGGATACGGCTTCGCCTTACAACTTCTCTTGGAGCTCAACTTCGGTTGCGAATGGCAGCCATACGTTGACGGCGGTGGCTAAGGATTCTTCCGGGAATACGGCTACCAGCACGGGCGTGAAAGTTACGGTGAACAATGCCGATACTACGCCGCCTACGGTTTCGATTACCTCGCCGGCGGCTAGTGCGACGGTTAGCGGGACGATTACGGTGAGCGCTACGGCTGCGGATAATGTGGCTGTGGCTAGCGTGCAGTTGCAAGTTGATGGCGCGAATGTGGGTTCGGCGGATACGGCTTCGCCTTACAGCTTCTCGTGGGTTACTTCCAACTATGCGAATGGGAGCCATACTCTGACGGCGATTGCTAAGGATGCTGCGGGGAATTCTACGACTAGCGCGACGGTGAATGTGACTGTCAGCAATTCTTCGGGTGGCGGCGGTGGGAGCGGGAGCGGAATTCCTTCGACGCTTGGGTGGTTCGATGTGTCGGGGCAGCAGATTGCGCCGAATTGCCCGCCTGATCCTTCGAGCACTGGGTCTTGCTATGGAGTGGTGGATGCTTGGAATAGCGCGGTTGTCGACACCAACCGGAATATCCTGTGGGTTTGGGGCGGCGGACATAACGACTACTCGGGAAATGAAATCTATGCGTTCAATTTGAATACTTTGAAGATGACGCGGGCGAATAATCCGGCGAATCCGACGCCTACTTGCGCGGATGCGTTCAGCAACGGGACGCCTAGCTCGCGGCATACTTATGGCGGAACGGTTTACATTCCGACGGCTGATGAAATGTTTGTGTTCGGCGGAGTTCCATATTGTCCTTCGGGCGGATTCATCAGCGACTCATGGGCGCTGGCGCTTTCGCAGGTGGGTAGCAGCGGGACTGGCGGTTGGACGCAATTAAATCCGACGATTGTGGGCAACGGCGGGAACGGGCCTAGCAATCAGTATGGAAATTCGCAGATGCAGTATGACCCGAATACGGGCTTGGTGTTCCTGAACGAATCGACTTATGGACTATGGAGCTACAACGCTTCTACGAATACGTTTACGTCGTTGAATACCGCTGTGAGCGACATTGGATTGCATCAGGGAACGGTGATCGATCCGGTGCACAAGCTGTTCCTGCGGTTCGGCGATGGTAGCGGGCAATCGATTAACATCGCGGCGGGCGGCAACTACGCAGAAACGCAACTGAAGATGACTGGTTGCTCTAGCCTTGCGGGTGGATCGCTCGGTGGCAGCAATAACCCTGGATTGCAATGGGATCCGGTGCTGCAAGTGGTGGTGGCTTGGCCGAACTTTGGTCCGGCCGTGTATCTCTATAATCCGGCTACGGATTCTTGCACCACGCAGAGCTATAGCGCGAGCGCGCCTCCGGATTCGGATATGACTGGGTCGCCTTCGACTACCAACGGAACTTTCAAGCGCTTTGGTTACTTCCCATCGGCGGGCGTTTATGTGTTGGTGAACGAGTGGACCACTGACGTGCACACGCTGCGATTGACGGCGGCTGGAAGCGGCAGCGGGACCGGCAGCGGGAGCGGCGGCACCGGTAGCACGCCTACTACGATCTCGAACGTCGACACTACCAGCATCACCACGAATTCCGCGATGGTGGATTGGAGTACCAGCGCGGCGGCTAGCACGCAGGTGATGTATGGGACGACGCCGAGTTTGGGATCGTCGACGGCGAAGAATAGCTCGATGGCCACGACTCATTCGCAGCCGCTTTCGGGATTGGCGGCGAATACGCTGTACTACTACACCGTGCAGTCCGTCGATGGCAGCGGGAATACGGTGAACAGCAGCGGGTATACGTTTGGAACGGCGAATACTTCGACGCCGGTTACGCCGCCGTCGATTTCGATTTCTTCGCCGGCTAGCGGGGCTTCGCTGACCGGAACTGTGACCGCTTCGGCTTCCGCGACTGCGGGAACCAATCCGATCGCCAGCGTGCAGTTCTTGCTCGATGGGGCTGCGCTTGGATCGGCGGATACGGCTTCACCTTACTCGCTCTCGTGGAATACGGCGGGAGCTAGCAATGGTGCGCACACGCTTTCGGCTACGGCTACCGATAATGCCGGGAATACGACGACGTCTGCGGGCGTGAGCGTCACGGTATCGAATTCCACTTCGAATGCTGAGGCGGATTTCCAGGCGCGTTGCGCGACTGCCGGCGTGATTCGCTGCGTTACGTTTGATACCGCGTCTACGATCAGCGGGAATGCTGCGCCGGGGTTGCCGTTAATTGCATCCGGCTTGACTACTCCTTCGATCGATACATCTACGTTCGCTTCGGGCGGCGGTTCGCTGCACTTTGCTGTGCCGGCTGGGGCTACTTCGGCGAATACTTCGGGATCGTACAACGTCGACTTCTCCGATGATTTCTCGCAGCAGGTCGATTCGTTGATCAACGGCGATCCGCTTTCGCTGACCACGGCTTGCGGCGGGAGTCCTTGCAAGAATGAAATCTGGATTCAGTGGCGGCAGCGATTTGATTCGGGCATGCTGCAGTCGTTCGCGAATTCGAATGGGTGGAAGCAGGTCATACTCGGCGAGGGCGATACGGCTTCGTTCTTGTCGTACTCGTGCTCGGATCTTGAGACGGTGGTCGAGAATTCCAACCAGTTCGAGATTCCGCGCATGTATCACAGTTGCGGGCAGAAGCTCGATGAATACGATCCACTCGAGGTGAACACGGGGCGGACGGATAGCCAGGGGAATGGAATTTTCTCACCGCAGAACGCGGCGGGCGGCTATCTGAACTGCACCTTCACCGTCACAATCAATGTCCCGACGATTCCGCCGTGCGTGCCGTACGTGGCGAATCAGTGGATGACTTTCCAACTGCACATCCAAGTGGGGACCTGGTATCCAGGCGGAGTTTCTTCCAGCGGTGGGCCACCGGCACCGTTCAAGCATGACAGCACGATTCAGCTGTGGGTGGCGCAGGAAGGGCAGCCGTCGCAACTGGTGATGGACTTCCATCCTGGGGCTACTTCCGCGGCTTGCGATGCTTCGCAGCAGGATATTCCTTCGTGCCAGACTGGGTATGATTTGGTGAATCCGACGGCTTACGGTCAGCCGGATGCTAACGGGAATATGATTCGGGAGAAGTTTGGGAAAATTTGGTTGCTCCCGTATCAGACTAACCTTAACTGCCCGAGCTGTTCGGCGGCGAATACTTGGTACGACGAGTTGATTATTTCGTACTCGCAGATTGCTGATCCGAAGTTCTGAGGCGGTGGATTAGTTAACGATTGTTTGACAGGCCAGAAGTTGCGAATGCCCCACTCTTGATTTGAGAGTGGGGCATTTGTTTTTTTGGGGGGTGGTTGGGATTTGCGGAATGCGTGGGTCTGCGCAAGGTCGATAGGATTCAACAACTGCAGGACGATCTCACACAGCGGCCGTAGTGGTCATTTGGGCGACGATTAAGTGGGCGGGCGCAGCAAGCGGCGCCCCTACGAAGAAAATTCCGGTGCGGCGGAAGTTTGAACAGAGGCGCGGAGTAGCGCACGGCGAGAATCGCTGTGACGGGGCCGAAAAGCGGGCGGGGCTGAAGGCCCGCCCCTACTTAATTACGCAGAGAAGGACTGCTACGTAGTGGCAGATGCTGCCGCCGATTACGAAGATGTGCCAGATGGTGTGGGCGTAGGGGATTCTTTTTGAGGCGTAGAAGACTACGCCGAAGCTGTAGAGGGCGCCGCCGGCTAGTAGCCAGGCTAGGCCGCTGTGGGGGACTGCGGCGATCAGCGGCTTGATTGCGATTAGCGCTAGCCAGCCCATGGCTAGGTAGACGAGCGTTGAGAGAATTGGGGCGCGATCTATGAAGCAGAATTTGAAGGCGATTCCGGCTGCGGCTAGCGTCCAGACGATTCCTAGGAGCGTCCAGCCCCAAGGGCCGCGCAGATTTACCAGTAGGAATGGTGTGTAAGTGCCGGCGATCAGCAGATAGATTGCGGAGTGATCCAGGATTTTGAAAATGCGTTTTACGTTTGGGATGGGGATGCCGTGATAGAGAGTGGAGGCGGCGTAGAGGGCTACGAGTGTGGTGCCGTAGACGGCGCAGCTTACGATTTGCCAGGCTGTGCCTTTGGTGGCGGCGAGGATTAGAAGGACAACGAAGCCTGCGATGCTTAGGGCTAGGCCTATGCCGTGGGTGATGCTGTTGAGGAGTTCTTCGAGAGTGATGCGATTTTGGCGCGTCTTCGGCATGGCTTTGCTCACATTCATTCTTCGCTTGTGCGGGGCGGATTGCAATGGGGTCGAGTGGCGGATCGGTGGGAATCGAGGGAGGGCCGAAAGACCGGGGCCGATAGGCGGGAGGGCTTCCTCCAAAATTCTGGCGGACAGGAAAGCACCCTCCCCTACAAAGGCTTGTTCGAATTGTGAATTGCCGGTGTCTAACTGCTTGCGAGGGTTGCTGCCATGCTCAAGGCTCGGCGCGGATTGGCTTCACGGATACGGCGGCCTGGCGAATATTTTTGCCGGATTGATGTGTCGGCGCTGTGGAGCGTAATTTTCGTTCTGTCCATCATGACCGTCATGGTGCAGACGCCGCATCATGGTTATTTTCCCGATGTACCGAAGAGTTTGCACGCCGGACCGTTGCCGGGCGCGATGCGGGACGAAGCGATGCGAATCGCGCTGACGCGGGACGGGCGGTACTTTTTCGGTGGCACGCAGATTACTCTGGGGCAAATGGCTGAACGCATTCGTGCCGCGGTGGCAGATGGAGCCGAGCAGCGAGTTTTTTTGACCGTGGACCAACGACTGAAATATCGGAACGTCAAAGGGGTGGCGGATGAGATTCGGAGGGGCGGAGTTGGGAGGGTTAGTTTTTTGACGAAGTAGAATTTGTGATGAGCGACTCTTAGCAGGAGCGTCGGCGTGAAACGTCGGGCCACTCGGGGCTGGTTGGACAACGAACTTGTAGTTCGCCGCGAGGGCTGCTAACGATTGAGTTAATCTTTTTAGTATGAGGATATCTGGGCGAAGTTTTACGCTGGCGGATCGGCGGCGGGCGGCGCGGCGTCGGCGGAGCGGGTATATTTGCCGGATTGATATGTCTCCGCTGGCTGGGATTTTTGTTGCGCTGTGGTTGGTGGTTGCTCCTGTCGGAGTGATCGATTTCGGTTTCGTCGCCGTCGACTTGCCGGAGCGTTTGCATGCGAGATTCTTGACGGAGGCCGGGCGGGAGGACGCTTTGCGGGTTTCGGTGTCACGCGACGGTAGGTATTTCGTTGGGTATCGGGAGATTTCGCTTGGTGAGTTGGCGGATCGGGTTCGTGAGGCCGTGTGGCGTGGTGCGGAGCGGAAAGTTTATCTTGCGGCGGATGCTCGGGCGAAGTATGGGACTGTGAAGTTGGCTTTGGCGGAGGTGCAGCGGGGCGGGATTAAAGAGATTGCGATTTTGACGAATTGATACCGCCGGAAAGTCAGAGGCGAAAACCCAAAGCCAGAGCGGGCCGGTCGTAAACCCCGGCCCCTACGGTCTGATGTGTTTGCCGAGTTCGTTGGGTAGGATTTTTGCTAGGTGGTCGCGGGCGGCTTCGGGGTAGGGGAAGTCGCCGCTGCTGGCGCTGAAGCCGCCGTCGACTACTAGCACGCTGCCCGTAACGAAGCTGGACGCTTCGGAGGCTAGGAAGAGGAGCGGGGCGGCTAGTTCTTCGGGGCGGCCTAGGCGGCGCATGGGCGTGGTGGCGGCCATGGATTTTTCGAAGCCGCCTAGGGCGAAAAGCGGGGCGGTCAATTCGCTGGGGAACCAGCCGGGAGCGATGGCGTTGACGCGGACGTTGCGGTCGCCCCAACTGCAGGCGAGATTGCGGGTGAGATTGATGACCGCGGCTTTGCTGGCCTGGTAGCCGGGGGCGGCGTCGCGCCAGCCGTCGAGGCCGGCGATGGAGGCGATGTTGATGATCGAGCCGCCGCGGCCGCGACGGAGCATGGCCGCGCCGAATTCGCGGCAGCAGTACCAGGTGCCGAAGAGATTTACTTCGATGGTTTTGATGAAGGCTTCGTGGGGAACTTTTTCGGGGACCGGGCCGCCGTCGGCGGCAATGCCGGCGTTGTTGACGAGGATGTCCACGATGCCCCATTTGTGTTCGATGTCTTCGCGGAGCTTGACGACTTGCGCGGCGTCGGAGATGTCGCAGGAGAATGCGGCGGCGGTGCCGCCTTCGCGCGCGATTTTTTCTGCTACGGAGGCTAGCTTTTCCGTGCTGCGGGCTGCGAGGGCTACTTTCGCGCCGGCCTGCGCGAGGGTTTCCGCGAAGGTTACGCCCAGGCCGTATGAGGCTCCGGTGACTACTGCGATTTTGTGGGTGAGATCGAAGAGTGAGGAGTGATTCGGCATTGTGAGCGGCCTCCTGCGGAATTTGGGCGATGAGAATAGCGCAGAATTGAGAGGAAACCAAAATCCTCATCGGGCCGGTAATGACCTAATTTCGAAATAGGATGGTTCTGTTGACATCGTGCGCATTTACGAATCCGATGGAACGCGGAGAATGCCGGGTCGCGTTACCTCTGCGCGGGTAGGCCACATTTTTCGCGGACGTTACACGGGCGGGCGAGTCGATTGCTTTGCAATCGCAGAGACGATTGACCCGTCGCCCCTACGCGGAAAAATTCAAATGCCGCATGGCATGTCAACAGCGCCAAATAGGATTTCAAAGCACATTCGGTATCGTTTTTTTTGCGCTTGCTGGCGGGAGTAGAGCTACGAGGCGAATGCTAATTCGCGGACGGCGCGCATCAGGCCCCGGGGATCGCCTTTGGAGATGACTCGGCGAGCGCCTGCTCGTAATCCTTCGCGCTCGAGGCGCGCGTCGGCGTGGAAGCTATATAGAATGATTGGTGGTTCGGGCGTGATTTTCAGGATTTCCGACGTTGCGCTCAGGCCATCCAATTCCGGCAGCACAATATCCAGGATGATCATGTCGGGCTTGAGGCGCAGGGCCATTTCGACGGCTTGCTTGCCGTCGACGGCCTGGCCACAAACGGTGCAGCCCAATTGACCGACTATGCGCGAGAGTATCGCGCGGGTCAACTCGTTGTCATCGGCGATAAGGATCTTCGGAATCGCAGTCGCTGCCTTTCTGTCCGAAAATTGTAGAGGCTGAATTCACCTTAATGGTATTGGCACTCTTTATTTACGAGGAATACAGCGTTAAGTGTATTTTGGCCGAACGTTGCGCCAGTGGTAACACTGGACTTAAGTCAGCGTAGGCGGGGCTTGCGCGAGTTAGGCACCCAGGTTGAGGTTTTGCAATGCGCGGGTGCGCATTTTTCGAGTCGTGTTCGGAGCAGACTCGGCTTGAGACTTGGTAGCGATACCGGGATTCGAACCCGGATTTCGACCTTGAGAGGGTCGCGTCCTAACCCTTAGACCATATCGCCGCAGGAGATGAAAAAGCGGTACCTATTGTATCGGATGCTGGGCTTTGAGGAGAAGAGTTACTGCGAGGCGGTGGCGATTTCGGATTGGGCGCTTAGATCCTTTGCTTCGCTCAGGATTACGGTGATTCGACTTTTTCTGCAGCCTGTAAAGCCATTGAGAAATTCTGTGCGTTGCGGCACGACTGAAGTCGTGCCCTGACAAACCTAACGGAGATAGCCCCAATTGTGGAGGCGGTCACTGTCTTCTTCCCAGCGGTCGCCGATGTCTGTGCGGTAGTACATGTTGGGGATCAGGACATTTTTAATTCGCGAATAGACTTGGGATTGAGCTTGCTTCATGGTCTGGCCGGTGCCTACTACGATCAAGATTACTCCTGAGGTGCCGGCGATTAGCCATTGGCCGTTGATTTGTTTTACGTCTTCGATGTGGACTTCGTCGGCCGGGGGCTTTCGGAAAATGATCGCGGAATTTTTGGAGAAGGAATCGAAGGTTTCGTCGTCGTCAAACGGGAATGGCGGGACTACGATGCGGACGCCGATTTGGAAGCCGCTGCGGACTTTTAGTTTTGGGTCGTTGCCGCTGGCTAAGTCCCAGAAAAATTGGCCGATGGGAGTGAGCATGCCGGCTTGCTGGATGCTGATGGTGGGATAGCCGAAGCGGGCGGTGAATTCTAGCGGGTAGATGCCGTTGTTGTTGACGATGCAATTTACGTCGATGTAGCCGATGTAGCCTTCTTCGGCTAGCTTGGGTGCCATTTTAAGCAGCGTTTGATTGAAGATGTGATTGGGCTCGCTCCAGAACATGGCGGTGCCCATTTCGCCGGTGGGCGGGCCGATATCCCCGGGGAAAAGTTTTTTGTGCTCGAAATTGATGTTGATGGGATGAATGAAAGTTTTGCCGTTGAAGAACGCGCCTACGGCTACTTCCACTCCGATCATGCGACGCTGCAATTGGAAAACTTTGATTTCGTCGGAGAAGGCGCGCTTGTAGGCTTCGAGCATGCGGATGACGTCCTGCCCGTCATCTTCTTCGCCTACGAAAAGGCGGCGCTTGACGTTCTGCGCTTCGCCGCTGGGCTTGATCACGTAGCGGCCGGGATTTTGGGTTACGTGCTCGATGGCGTCGTCGAAGGATTCGAATTCGCCGTAGGGGATGATATTGACGCCGGCTTTTTTCAGTTCTTCCTGGCCGAAGGAACGATCGTCTTCGAGTTTGTCGCTGTAGGCGGTGCCGCCGATTACCAGCTTGCCTTCCTTGCGCAGGGCTTGGGCTTTTTCGCCTTGGCCTAGGGTGTCGTCGAAGACGATGATGTCGGCCCAGTCTTTGTCCTTCTCCCAGTCTTTCGATTTGGCTACGAAGCCGTCGGCGATGTCCTTTTCTTTTTTGTCGCCGATGAAATAGCGGACTTCGTGGCCTTCTTTGGAAACTTGCCAGGCGATATCGCTGATCAGGCCGGTTAGAGATACGAAAAGAAAATTTCGCTTGTCCATCTGGGCTCGTGTCGTGGATTTGGGCGGTTATCTTACATGAGCGCTGCGTGGGCGGATTGTTGAAATTGGGTTAATTTCCGCGACGGGGTGCGCGGGCTGGAGATGGGGCGAATTGCGGCCGACAACTTATCCATTGACAGGTATCAAACGCGGGGGTAGTTAGACGCAGAGATTGCCGCCGTATTTTTTTTCGAGTGGTCGCGGAGGCAGATGGGCCACGTTTTCGCGGGCGTTACACGGGCGGGCGGAGCAAGCCCCGCCCCTACGAGTAAGAGTCGCTGGGCGCGTCACCGTAATGCCGTTCTCGTTATCCAATTGGTGTGGCGCGGTGGCGCTGAGTTTGGCGCGATCGGATCGGCGGTTCGGCCTTGAGCCCAGACGGCGAACGTCGGCATGCGAACTTTCATCGATTGATTTGTGCGTCGATGGGGGCCGCGGTTTTGGCTTTGTTGGGGCTGGCTGCGCCGGCATTTGCGCAAGAGTTGGTGGCTTCCGAGTTGGCGCCTGCATCCCCGCAACCGGATTTTCTGCAAGATCAATCTGCTTCTTCGCGGCCGCTGCCTACTTTGCTGGACTCCGTTCACTTGCTCTCGACGCGCGGGCCTGCGGCGCCTTGCATTCAGCCGCCGCCCGCCGTGGGTTGGCAGGATTATCAGGGGCCCTTCGCTAAGACGGTGGGATTGTTTGGGCGAAAATTGGAACGGAAATCGGTGCATCCCACGCACTACAAAAATGGGGCGATGCTCTGCACTTTGGAAACGAGAGACAAACTTGAATTGTTTATCCAGGATTCGCTCGATCCGGTGACGATTCTCAGCGCGGCTTATGACGCGGGAGTGAGCCAGGCGCACAATTACGATCCGAGTTTTGGGCGCGGGGCGATGGGTTACGGGCATCGGTTTGGGGCGGACATGGCGGACAAGGCTTCCTCGGCTTTCTTCAAGGATTTTGCGTATCCCACGATTTTTTCGGAGGACCCGCGCTACTACCGGTTGGCGCGCGGCGGATTCAGCAAACGCTTGATTTATGCCATGAGCCATGTGGTGATCGCGCATCGCGAGACGGATGGAGCGCCGATGTTTAATTTTTCGGAATGGCTGGGCGGCGCGAGCGCGGTGGCGCTTAGCAATGTCTATCATCCGGACCATCGGCGCGGTTTTGATGCGGCGGCGCGGCGCATGGGCTACGGCGTGAGCAGCGATGTGGGATTCGATGTGCTGCGCGAATTTTGGCCGGAGATCGCGCACAAGCTGAAACTGCCGTTTCGCGAACAGCGCGACGGCGGGACCGCAGCCACGCTTGCGCTCGCGCAAGCCTCCGCAATGCATCAAAGACAATAACCGGGGGACAATAACCGCGCGCTGCAAACGCGCTTCCCCTTGCACATCTACAGGGAAACGATGTATCTTTCCCTGTCGAAGCGACAGGGGAGAGACGGAATTGAACGAGGCACTGTGATTAGCGACGCGATTGCGCGGCTCCGCGCGCTGTTTCGGCGGCGATCCGTCGAGCATGAGCTCGACGATGAGCTGCGTTTTCACTTTGACGCGCAGGTCGAGAAATTCGTGCGAGCGGGACTTGCGCCGGACGAGGCGCGACGGCGGGCGCGCTTAGAGTTTGGCGGGCTCGAGCAGGTGAAGGAGGAATGCCGCGAGGCCCGCGGGATCAGCATGGTCGAAACTTTACTTCAGGATATTCGCTACGGCTTGCGGATGCTTTTGAAGAATTGGAAGCTGGCGTCGATCGCCGCTTTTTCGCTGGCTGTGGCCATGACGCTGGGCGTTGCGGCGCTCGGCATTTTTGATGGAATTTTGCTGCGGCCACCGTTCGCCACCGCGCCTGGACGGTTGGTTACGATTTATACGGCCACTCCGGCGCACGAGTTCGACGACGTCTCCTACCCTGACTATCAATACTACCGCGACAACAACAGCGCGTTCTCCGGCATCGCGGCGTTTCCCAATCAAGTTTCGAAAATCCGGCTGGAGCATGGCGGACAGGCTTCGATGGTCACGCTGGAGTCCGCTTCCGATAATTATTTTTCGGTGATGGGAATCCGGCCGTATCTCGGCGAGCTTTTTGTGGCCGGCGATGATGACCGGAAAACGGCTTCGACGGTTTTGAGCTATGCGTGCTGGAAGCGTTGGGGATCGGATCCCGGGATTATCGGCGAAACCGTGACGGTGAACCGTCACGTGCTCACGATTGTTGGAGTGGCGCCCCAGAAGTTTACCGGGCTCGTTTTTGGTTTCGGCGCCGACATTCTCATCACGCTGGCGACGAATGCGGAAGTTTTCGGTGCCCCGCAATCGATGAACGATCGCGATGCTCGTTCGCTGATTTTGATCGGGCGGCTGAAACCGGGCGTTTCGGCGAAAAACGCGGCGGCCGAATTGCGGGCATCATCGTCGCGATTGGCGACTGACTATGCGGGGCCTGACAAGGACCGAGTGGCTCTCGTGACATCGGCCAGCGTGCTGCCTCCGGACGCGCGTGCGGCTGCCAGTTTGATTTCGGGAGTGCTGATCGCGCTCGTCGTGATGGTGCTGCTGATCGCATGCGCCAATGTTGCCAATCTGCTGTTGGGGCTGGCCACCGGGCGTCGGCAAGAAATCCTGATTCGCACCGCACTGGGAGCAACGCGCGGGAGGCTGATCCGCCAGCTTGTGACCGAAAGTGCCATTCTTTGCATTGGCGGCGGAGCGGCCGGATTCTTAGTGGCGAGCGCCGCGCTGCGGAGATTTTCGCAGTTCGAAACTTCGATGCCCATTCTTGGGAGCCTTAATTTCGCCACCAATTTCTCTGCGGATGGAATGGTTGCGGCCATGACTGTGGGATTGGTTTTGTTGGCAACCCTCGCAACGGGGCTGACGCCGGCGCTCTATGCTTCGGCGCCGAACGTGGCGGGGGCGTTGAGCGGCGAGGCGGTGGTTGGAGGAACTCGCAAAGCCGTAATCCGCAATACGCTCGTGGTGATTCAGGTGGCGGTGTGCACTCTGGTGATGGTCGGTGTTGGGCTCTGTTTGCGCAGCCTGCACAATTTGCAGAATGTCGATCCTGGCTTCTCGGCGCGCAATCTGGCGGCTGTGCAGATGGATCTGCAGTTCAACGCCATTGCCGAAGCTCAGGGACCTGCAACATACGAGCGGATACGTCAGTCGGCAGCGCAGCTTTCCGGTGTGCCATCGTTCTCGATGGCCTCGGAATTTCCGCTGATCGACGAACATTGGCCAACCGACGAAGTGAGCTTGGCGGATGCGCGCGATGCCGGCTCGGCACCGGCTGCGATCGCCATGAATGTCGTCGATGGCGAATATTTTGCGACGATGGGAATCCCGATTCTTGCCGGCCGCACTTTTGATGCTTCCGATGCGAAAAATGCGCCGGAAGTGGCGGTGATCAATCACAAGATGGCGGAGATGTATTGGCCCGGCGAAAACGCGATTGGGAAACGGCTGCGCGTGCAGAATGGCAATCGCGTTGTCACCGTCGCGGGCGTCGTTGCCGACAGCAAGTACAACACCTTGGATGAGCCCGTGCAGCCGGTGATTTACTACGCGCTGGCGCAGCACTACCAGCCGAGCCTGATGTTGATTTTGCGCACGGAAGGGAATTCGCGCTTGTGGGTGCAGCCGTTGGCGCAACTCGCCGCCAGCCTGGGAATGAAACTGGAATTGCCGCCGTTTACGTTGGATGACGTGATGCATTTCGCGCTGTTAGTTCCGCGGCTCATGCTCGGAGTGGTGATCGCACTTGGGGCACTGGCTTTGATGTTGGCGGTTTTTGGACTTTATGGCGCCGTATTTTATTCGGTGAACGAGCGAAAGAAGGAAATTGGGATCCGCGTGGCGCTCGGCGCGCAGCCGGCGCATTTGCTCAGTATGTTCCTGCGGCATGCGGCGCTGATTTCGGGATTTGGGGTTTTGGCCGGGCTGCTGTTGGGCATCGGCGCGACGATCGTGTTCCGTTCGCAATTTTACGGGATCAGCGCGGTGGAGTTGCGCGTGCTCTTGCCGGTTGCGTTCGCGATGGTGCTGCTATCGATGGCCATTGCTTATGCGGCGGCGCGTCCGTGGATTAAGGTAAGTCCGATGGATGCAGTCCGTCACGCATGAGAATTATTCGACCGGCGGGCTCCGCACGGGTACCGCGCAATGCTTAGCGAGATTTTGGTCCGTGTGCGTGCGTTATTGCGCCGCAGCGCCGTCGAAAATGAACTCGACGATGAATTGCAATATCATTTCGACGAGCAGGTAAAGAAATTTATGCAGTCCGGATTGCCGATTGCAGAAGCGCGGCGTCGCGCGCGACTGACAGTTGGCGGCGCGGACCAGATTAAAGAAGAATGTCGCGAGGCGCGCGGCGTGCACTTTGTCGAAATTCTGGCGCAAGACATTCGCTTCGGTCTGCGCCAACTGCGCAAATCTCCCGGCTTCGCGTTCATCGCAATTCTCACACTGGCGCTCGGCATCGGCGCGAACACTGCGATTTTCAGCGTGGTGCAGGGCGTGTTGTTGTCGCCGCTGCCATATTCGCAGCCGGAACGATTGGTGATGGTGTGGGAAAGCAATCCGCGATTTCCTCACGTGTGGACCTCCTATCTGAATTTCCGCGATCGGCAGCGCGAAGCGCGATCGTTCGAGCGCATGGCTGCGTTTAGCACCTGGCAGGGCTTCGATCTGACCACTCCCGGGACTCCTGAACATCTCGAGGGCAAGCAAATATCTGCGGGGTTTTTTGCGACTTTGGGAACTCATCTGGCGCAGGGCAGGGAATTTACGGCGGAGGAAGACGTCTCGGGCGGGGCGCCTGTGGTGATTATCAGCGATCGATTGTGGCGAAACCGTTTTGGCGGGAAGGCTGACGCGCTGGGCAAATCGGTGACTTTGAACGGAGTGGATTACGCGGTTGTCGGAGTGGCGCCGGACGGATTTCGTTTTGAAGGCGATGCGGATGTTTTTACGCCATTGGGGCAGGGCGAGGCGGTGATTCTCAATAACCGCGGCAGTCACGAACTTTATTCGATCGCGCGGCTGGCTCCGGGCGTGACGATCTCGCAGGCGGACGCGGAGCTGCGGACGATCCAGGATTATTTGGATCGGCTGTATCCCGAAGCGAATCGGGATTTGGGAACGGACGTGACTCCGCTGAAGCAGGAAATTGTCGGCGACGTGAGTGGGACTTTGCTGATGTTGCTGGGAGCGGTGGGATTGGTTCTGCTGATCGCGTGTGCCAACGTGGCGAATCTTCTGCTTGCGCGGGCCGCCGGCCGGAAGCGCGAATTTGCAATTCGCTCGGCGCTGGGAGCGAATCGCGCACGGTTGGTGCGGCAGTTGCTGACGGAGAGCTTGCTGCTTTCGCTTGCGGGCGGCCTGCTGGGAGTGTTGATTGCTTATTGGGGCATCGGGCCAATAATTGCGGTGGTGCCGGGAAATTTGCCGCGGAGTGAGAATATCGCGGTGAATGGCGCGGTGCTGTTATTTACGTTCGGTGTGTCGATTGTAGTTGGAATTTTGTTTGGACTCGTGCCGGCGTTGAGAGCTTGGGGCGCTGATCTGCAAGGCTCGTTAAAAGAGGGAGGCCGCGGGGCGACTGGCGTTCATCAACGGGCGCAGAGCAGCTTGGTGATTGTCCAGATGGCGCTGACTTTGGTGCTGCTTGTCGGTGCAGGCTTGTTGTTTCGAACCATTCGCGATTTGTGGGACGTGAATCCCGGCTTCGATACGCAGCACCTGGTTTCATTCAAAGTTGGTGTTTCGTCCTCGCTGACCAAGACCCCTGCGAGCACTCGAATCGCTTGCCAACAATTAATCGAGCGCGTTCGAAAGATTCCCGGCGTGCAGGCGGCGGATTTTGCCAATCCGCTGCCGCTGAGCGGCGAGGGTGGATTCTTGCCGTTCTGGATTGGCTCGCAGGCACCGGTTTCGCTTCAAGCGGCACCACGGCTGGCCATGTTTCTGACGGGTCCGGACTATCTTCGAACTATGGGAATACCGCTACTGCGCGGGCGTTTTTTCACTCTGCAGGACACGACGAAGTCGCCGTGCGTGGTGACGATCGACAACGTTTTTGCGGAGAAATATTTTTCGGGCAGCGATCCGATTGGCCAGACGCTGAGCGCGGGATTTGCTCCCGTCGGTCCGTGCGAGATCGTAGGCGTAGTGGGCCACGTGAAACTCATCGCGCTGAACGATGCCGCGATGCCGGTCCAGAATCAGGCCTACCTCCCGCTGTATCAGGATCCCGATCCGTGGGTGGCCACAGGATATCCCTACTCGACGGTGGTTGTGCGCACTCCGCTTGAACTCGCCAGTGCCTTGCTGGAAATCCGCAAGGCGGTGAACGCGGCCGGTAGCGATCAGCCGGTTTACAAAATTCGAACCATGCAAGAGCTCGCGTCGGAATCGATGGCGACGCAGCGGTTTCCGATGATGCTGCTTGGCACGTTTGCCGGTTTGGCGCTGCTGCTGGCTTCGGTGGGAATTTATGGAGTGATTTCGTATTCGGTGGCGCAGCGCACGCACGAAATAGGAATCCGCATGGCGCTCGGCGCAAACAAACTGGAAATTTTTCGGACGATTATTGGGAATGGACTGCGGCTGGCACTCGCCGGACTGGGGATCGGGATCGCCGCGGCACTCATTCTCACGCGAACGCAGTCAGGATTTTCGCAGCTACTGTACGGAGTAAACGCAAACGATCCGGCGACATTCGTTGGCGTGTCGGTGCTGTTGGCCGTTGTGGCGGCACTGGCGTGTTACATTCCCGCGCGCCGCGCGGCGAAGGTCGATCCCATGGTGGCTCTGCGTTACGAGTGAAGAGAATTAGTGCGATGCATCGATAAGCGCATCATTCTCCGTTCAGACGGCTGCGGTCGCTTGCGAATAATGTTGCCGAACCGTCGGGATTTGCGAATTCCCGGCGGTTCGGCAGTTTTGATTTCGCTTAATTTGTGATTGCTAGCGCGTTACGAGTTGGCGCGCGTCGTGCTCCTCGTGCTTTGGCTTGCCTGATGCTCCTTTTGTGAAATCTAGGACTACGCGGCCGTTTACTTGGCCTTTCTTTAGGCGCGTGAAGACTTCGTTGATCGAAGATAGCGGCAGCGTCTCGATCGTGGCTTTTACTTTGCCTTCGGCCGCGAAGCTTAGCGCTTCTTCCAAATCGAGGCGCGTTCCTACAATCGATCCGCGAATTGTGTAGCCATTCAGCACTACATCGAAAATTGAAACTGGGAAATCGCCTGGCGGCAATCCGTTTAACACGCAAGTTCCGCCGCGGCGCAGCATGCCTACGGCTTGCTTGAACGCGATTGGGGAGACGGCGGTTACCAGGACGCCGTGCGCGCCGCCGATTTGCTTTTGGATTTCTTTTGCTGGGTCTTGGGTTTTGGCGTCGATGGTGATTTCTGCGCCTAGTTTGCGGGCTAGGGTCATTTTTTCTGGGCCTAGATCTACTGCGGCTACGTGCAGGCCCATGGCTTTGGCGTATTGGATGGCCACATGGCCGAGGCCGCCTGCGCCGGAAATTACTACCCACTCGCCGGGCTTGGCTTGCGTTTGCTTCAGGCCTTTGTACGTGGTGACGCCGGCGCAGAGGATGGGGGCGGCGTCGATGAAGGAAAGATTTTTCGGGATGCGGCCCAGGTAATCGGCTTGGCCTAGAGCGTATTGGGCGAAGCTGCCGTCTACGGAATAGCCGGAATTTTTTTGCTCGAGGCAGAGAGTTTCCCAGCCGGCTAGGCAGAAATCGCAGTGGCCGCAGGCGCTGTGGAGCCAGGCTATGCCTACGCGATCGCCTTCCTTGAGATGGGTTACGCCGGGGCCGAGGGCTGCTACTACGCCTGCGCCTTCATGGCCGGGGACGAAGGGGAGTGAAGGTTTGATGGGCCAGTCGCCGTCGACGGCGTGGAGATCGGTGTGGCAGACGCCGCTGGCGATTACTTCTACCAGGGCTTGTCCGGGGCCGGGGGTTGGGACTGGGACTTCACGGATTACTAGCGGGGCGCCGAACTTTTCGACTACCGCGGCTTGCATGGTTTTCTTTGGGATTGATGACATCGTGGCTCCTTTTCGGTCTTGCGAGGATTAGGTTAGTGCCGTGCGCAGGGGCTCGTATGTGATATCGGTCACTTCGGCGTGTGACTTGAATCACACCGGATGCGTTGGCGGAAGTGCAGATAAAGATTAAGAGATTTCAAATTTGAAATTTCAGATTTGAGATGGAACTGTTTACATCGTTCTTATTTGGTGCGCGTGGGAGGGGCGAAAAACTTGGGATCGGCGCACACGGAGGCCGATGGGCCACATTTTCTCGGCGAGTTAGATGGCGGGCGCCCCTACGAAGACGACCGCAAATGCAAAAACCCCACGCGCGTTTTCGGCGCGTGGGGTGCCTAGTTCGGCGATTCGAACATGCGGCGCTTACGCCCGCCGCTACGAAGTGCTTAGACTTCGGAATCTATTTCTAGTGGAATCGGGGGCAAATCGTCGAAGGAATGGTCGCGCGAGATTTCTACCTCGCGGGCCGGACCGTCTTTGGCTTCTAGTTTCTTTTCGGCGCGGCGCTCGGCTTTCATGCGCGCTTTTTCTTGGCGCTTCATTTCTTTTTGGCGTTTCTGGAAGGTGATTCTGGCCATAAACATCTCCTTGAATTGGATTCAGGCAATCGGGGCGTGCGAGTCACGATTGCGCTTGGGCGGAGAGAGCGCCCGTCGGTGAATGTTGCTATTGCTCTAGCTTTCGAAAGTGGTGATGCTTACCAGCGGGGCTCGCGCGGCTGGCGCGGAGCTTCGCGGTAGTCTTCGTTGGAGAAACGGTCGCGGCTCTGACCACCGCCGCCGCGATTGCCGCCGCCGCTGTTGCCGCGGGGCGGACCGTTGCGTCCGGCGCCGGGGCCGCTGCGTCCTGCACCTGGGCCGCTGCTGCTGCGATTGAAACTGGGGCGCCCGCCTGCGCCGGGTGCGCCGCGTTCTGGACGCGGGGTGGCTTCGTTGACTCGAAGTGCTCGGCCGTTTACTTCCTTGCCGTTCAAGTCGGTCATGGCTTTTGTGGCTTCGGCGTCATTGGCCATTTCCACGAAAGCGAAGCCGCGGGCCTGGCCGGTTTCGCGATCGGTGGCGATATGGACGCGCGAGACTTGGCCGAATGTGGCGAACATATTGCGGAGATCGCCTTCGGTGGTTTGAAAACTTAAATTCCCTACGAACAGATTCTTCATTGCCATTCTCCTGAGATTTTAAATCCTAGTTCGGGGCCCGTTGCGAGCGTAAGTGCCGCCCGGATTTCAGTACGAACTTTCTACGAAGCCGCGCAGACGGCTGGAGCGCGAAGTGTTGCGCAGCTTGCGGAGCGCCTTGGCTTCGATTTGGCGAATGCGCTCGCGCGTTACCAGAAACGAGCGGCCGACTTCTTCTAGCGTGTGCTCGCTGCCGTCGTCGAGGCCGAAGCGCATCTTGATAATCTTTTCTTCGCGCGGCGTCAAGGTCTTCAGTACTGAGGCGGTCTGGTCTTTCAGGCTCAGGCTGATTACCGCGTCGGAAGGAGAAGTGACGCTCTTGTCTTCGATGAAGTCGCCGAGGTGCGCGTCTTCTTCCTGGCCGATGGGCATTTCTAGAGAAATCGGCTGCTGCGCGATTTTTTTGGTCTGGCGCACTTTCTCTACCGAGATATCCATGCGCTTGGCGATTTCTTCGGCGGACGGCTCGCGGCCGAGCTGTTGCACCAGTTGGCGCTGCGTGCGAACGAGCTTGTTGATCGTCTCGATCATGTGCACCGGAACGCGAATGGTGCGGCCCTGATCGGCGATGGCGCGAGTAATGGCCTGGCGAATCCACCAGGTTGCGTAGGTCGAGAATTTGTAGCCACGGCGCCAGTCGAATTTATCCACGCCGCGCATCAGGCCGATGTTGCCTTCCTGGATCAAATCGAGGAAGTGCATGCCGTGATAGGTGTATTTTTTCGCGATGGAAACGACCAGGCGCAGGTTGGCCTCGGTCAGTTCCTTCTTGGCTTGCTGCGATTTGGCTTCGCCGTGAAGGATCAGGCGCAGCGTGCGATTCAGGCTGGCCAGATCGACTTCACTCGATTGCGCGATTTCCTTCATTTCGGCGCGGCGGAGGCGCAGATCCTTGCGGGCTTCGGCGGCATTTTCACCGCGCGAGGCTTCGGCGCGCCGCTCGAGGCGAGTGGCTTCGCGATCGAGCGAGTTGAGGCGCTCGACGGTGTGGCGAACCAACTCGATCAGGCGCTTAATTTCGCGCTGATTGAATTCGATGGTGCGCACGACCTTGGACATCTTGACGCGCGTGCGCGCCAGTTGATAGCGTGCGCGCAGCCACACACGCTTGCGCGATTTCGCGGTTTGCTCGAAGCGCTCGGCCTGCTTGGTGGCCAATTCGTAGAGTTTCTGGAGCTTGTCGAGAATTTTCAGCGTCTGCTTCGACTTGGCTTCAAAATCCTCTTCGGTCAATTCTTCCTGATCGAATTGGACGATGCGGCGAATCGAGCGAACGTCGTTGCGCAGTTCCGCGGCAGCCGCCAGCAAATCCTTGATGACGATGGGCGAGCGCGAAATCGTTTTCAAAAGCAGAAGTTGGGCGCGCTCAATGCGCTTGGCGATTACTACTTCGCTTTCGCGCGTAAGCAGCGGCACAGAACCCATCTCGCGCAAATACAGGCGGACGGGATCCTCGGACTTTTCCGCAGCGCCGGGGCTCAGATCGAGCTCACCGTCACCAGCGAAAGCATCTTCCTTCGGCTCGACGTCGGCCACTTCCAGATCGTCGCCATCGCCAGTAGCAGCCTTGGCGGTGAAAGCGTCTTCGAAAAGGCTGATGCCGTTGCGCTCAAAGGTAGAAAGCACGCTGTCAATTTCTTCCGAGGAATGGACCTCGGGCGGCAGAAGATCGTTCACCTCGTCATAGAGGAGGTAACCGCGCTCCTTACCGAGATTGATTAGCGTGCGTACCTGTTCGTATTTTTCTTCAATCAGCTGCGACAAGGGTTTCTCCGCTCCGTCCCAAGATTAACTTCGTTGGAGCAAGTCGGAATCTAATCGTCCCGGCGTGGTTGAAAGCTGCGCAGAGGCTTCTGTTTGCGTGCGTCGTGATACTCAAGCATCTCTGCGTCCGTAATCGAAAAATGGTTTGTCGGAGGATGATTCGCAAAGCTAGCCAACTCGCGACGTAATCTTAATGAGCAAATATCCGGTGCATCCTGATAGCGCGCGCGGTGAGCCACAAAAGCTTCATTGAAAATGGTCAGCGTGTAATCGAGCGGTTCGCAGGAAATTTCGCGAACGGTAAAAGCATATTCTCGAGCGTTGTTTTTGTCTTCGAAGCCGACGTACTGGACGATTACTTGATCACTCAAATCGCACCTGTCAGTGGGTTCCCGCTTGCCCGCATATCCATTGTGACACGGAATGAGTTCAGATGGGGCTGCAAAAGGCTGAAAACAGACGAAAAAAGGGCGGGCCGGATCAAAATCCGGCCCGCCCCCCATGGACTAGAGGCTAGTCACGTTCGACGCTTGGAGGCCCTTCGGACCGGTGGTCACTTCGAACTCGACCGCCTGGCCTTCGTTCAGCGACTTGTAACCATCCGCTTGGATGGCCGAGAAATGGACGAAAACATCTTCGCCACTCTGGCGCTGAATGAAACCAAAGCCTTTACCTGCGTTGAACCACTTAACTGTTCCTTGTTCTTTCACGTATAACCTTCTTTATTTGAGCTATTTGGTGCTTGTTTCCGCCTCCAGCCGTAAATGAAAAAAGGCCGCAAGTGGTGCTTGCAGCCCCTTCAAATGTATCTAAAGGTTTTACAAGAGCAACAAACGCAAGTGCATAGTAGCACAGAAGGGTGCGGAAAGATATGGGAAATTTATTATGGGATTTTGAGGGGAGGCGCGAGCGAGGGGCTAGTATAACACATTGCGGCTCTTGGGTTTACAGTACCGCCGGCGTCTCTGCCGGCGCCTTTGTGCCAACCCACCGGCAAGCCGCCCACATGTCCCAATCCCGACCGAGTCCCGTAGCGCTGGCGTCCCGCCGGCATCTTACGAAGCTAGAAGATAAGGGTAGCAAAAGCCCGAACTGACAGCCGACGCGACCAACCCTGCAGAGGACTTACCGCTCGGATAGCTCGAAGACAGATTCTTGTTCTGCTGACTTTTTGAGCCCGGATTTTCGGGTTGGGGGCTTGCGACGGGTCACCGACGATCTTTCGTCGCTGGAATCTGAGGAATCGCTCAGGGTGAACTGGCCTACCAGCTTTCGCAGGCCTGTTGCTAACTGCGAGAGGGAATCGCAGGATCGGGCGGCGTCTTCGGAAGCTGCGGCGGTTTCGTTGCTGATGCCGGTGATGCGATCGATGGTAGTGTTCACCTCGGCCACCGCGGAGGACTGCTCGGTGGTAGCCGCGGCGATTTGATTCACCATTTCGCCGACGATTCCTGCCAGGCGCACGATTTCCTTCAGGGCGTCGCCGGCCAGGATGGTTTTCTTCACGCCTTCCTTTACTAGATCGGTGCCCACGTCCATCGCTTCGATGGTGCTGATGGTTTCTTCCTGGATACGTTTGATTTTTTGGGCGATTTCCGCGGTGGCGTGAGCGGTGCGTTCGGCGAGCTTGCGGACTTCATCGGCGACGACGGCGAAGCCGCGGCCTTGTTCGCCGGCGCGAGCAGCTTCGATGGCCGCATTGAGCGCGAGAAGATTGGTTTGATCGGCGATGTCGTCGATCACTCCGCTGATTTCTCCGATTTGCTTGGAGCCTTCGCCGAGATCGCGCACCCGCTTCGATGCTTCCTCGACCGAAGTAGAGATGAGATGAATTTCTTCGAGAGTCTCGTTGACGATTTTTCCACCCGATTGCGCGGCGGCTACCGCTTGCTGCGCGGATTCCGCGGCGCGATGGGAATTCTCGGAAACCTGCGAAACCACGGTGACCATCTCGACCATGGCGTGGGCGACCTGCGCAGCCTGCTCGCGCTGCTCGCGGGCCTTTCCTGCGGTATCGGCGGAGCTGGCCAGCAATTCCTCGCTGGCGCTCGAAACGCGCCCGGCGCTGGCGGTAACTTGAGAAATGGTATCGTGCAATTTTTCGATGGACTGATTGAGCCAACCTGCCACTACCCCGAGTTCGTCCTTCCGGTCATCCTCGAGGTGATGGGTCAAGTTTCCCGCCGCCATTTGTTTCAGCTCATCGCTCACGAGCGCAAGCCGCTGATTGATTTCGCGCGCCGTGCGAAAGGCGATCACGAAAAGCAGCACCGACGACAGCACGCATATCAGCATGATGGCCAACTTCGAGCGCGCAGCGACGCGATTGGCATCAGATTCCGAGCGCTTCGATTCGGCTTGCAGCTTGTCGTTCACCGCATCCATTTTGTCGCGGAGGTCTTGATAGTTTTGGAGAAAATCGCCGAGCAGCGCGCCGGCGGCCGCGGCATTCTTGCGGGCATCGGAAATCTTCGCCGCTTTTCCGACGTACTCGTTGCCGGCGCTGATTTCCTCGTCGAGAGATTTGCGCGCATCAGCCCCGCGCGTGAGAGACAGCGCGGCGCCCAGGCGATCTTGAAACAGCTTTTGATGATCGGCGAGTTCAGACGTGGCAGTGTCCTGCGCATCGCCCGAAGCAGTAAGCATTTTTGAAACGTCAGCGCGTGTGAGATCCAGAAACGCGCTGGCTTCCATATGATTGCGAATCGCCGAGCTGGTCGAGCCCACGTCCGCAACGCCGGCCGAGACTTGCGAGATGCCCCACAGTCCGGAAAGGCCGACCGCGACGCTGAAAACCAGACCGAGCAAGCCCAGTCCGTAGAGCTTTTGGCGAATAGTGAGATTCATATAAGCTCCGGCGTTGTCGTGCGATGCGTCTCAGGGAATTTTAAGAACTACTTTTACAGTATCGTCCGCGTCCGCTTTCATCACGTAGCCCACTGCGCCAGGATTCCCGGCCACCGTCGTCTTCATTTGCGACGCCGAAGACATATCCTTCGGAGGCGCAGTGACTTTCCCCGTAAAAGCGGCCTGCATGAAGTATTTGGTGTATTCGGCGTCAGACATTTTGAAGATTTCGCGGAGAACGACGGCGCGTTCGGGCGAGCCAGCCGCAGCCATCAGAACGCTGACGCGTTTGCCGCTGGGCCAGGTGGTTTTGTCGCCCATGAAGATTTTCTTGGCATCGGCCAGCGAGAGATCCGAGATGGTGTTGGCTTTGTTGACGATCAGGTCCACTTCGTCCGCTGCCGAGACGCGCCCGGGCGGCAAGACGAGCGAGATAAAGATAAGGAGAGCGGCGGTCGCTAGTGTCAAGAATCGTTTGTTCACGGTCGTCTCCTGTTAGAAGGAAAAGCTGAATTGCGTCGCGATCGAGTTGTAGCTGTTCAGATTACGTTGCGAAAAGCGGTCGTATTGCAGTTTGATCGCGGCGAAATTATTGACGTCATAGCGAATTCCGCCGGTGGCGTCATTCTGGCGGCTCACGAAGACGTCGGCGCCGGCTCCGTTGAAGAGCGGATCGGCATCGTTGGCGTTTTCCCAGGCATAGCGGAAATACGGGCGAAACTTTCCGAATGCGTAAGAGACCTGCGTGTAGAAGCCGGGAACGTGGAAGACCTTTAAGTCTGCCGCATCGTTGCGGACGACGATGGCTTCGTTCAACCACTCAAGCCGCGCATTGGTATAGACGACGTAGGCGTCCATGATGGCCTGATTGATTTTCGGGTTGCCGGGGGAGGTGATGTCGTCGTGATAGATAGAAAATCCCGGGACGAAGCCGGACAATGCTTTCGGGTGTGCGGAGATATTGATGTTGAAAGATTTTCCCTGATTGTCGTCGACACGATTCTGCGCGGGCTCGGCGCCGGGGAGGTGAGAGCGGCCGTTGCCCACTTCGGCGACGTAGTGCAGGCCCAGGCTGCCCGAAGGGATGTCCCCGTTCATGGAAAGACCGATTTCCTGCAAAGGCAGGAACCCGCCGTCATCATCGAAGCGGAAAAACAGAGGGCGGCCGATGGCTGTTGAGAACCATTGGATGTGGTGAAAGGTCGCGTTGTAGTAGCCGATGTCGGTGTGATAGCGGCCGATTCCGAAAGTGAAATGATCGTTAAATTTATACTGAAACATCAGGCGTTCGAGATCGGGCTCGATAGTGTTGTCAGGTTGCGCGAGGAAGATGACTTCCCCGAGGACCGATGCTTTGTCGGTGAGGCGCGAATTCAGGAATAGATCGAGGGAGCCGAGCAGGAATGAATTTGTGCCGTGATCTTGGTCGGTGGCCTGATAGCCGACATCACCATAGACGCTGAGGTGAAGGCGCGGAGAAACTTCATTGACGTCCGTATCCGGGGCCGGAGATGCAGCGGCGCTCGGAGCAGAGGTCGCGGCCGACGGCGCAGGAGCAGCGGCAGGAGACGCTGCAGAAGCAGCCGCCACAGTTGGTGGAGCAGTTGAGGCCGGGAATGGAAGAGGACTAGAGTCGGTGGACTTCGGTGCGGCGCCTCGTCCTTCGAGTTCTTCGACGCGCGCTTGCAATTGCTGGATCTGCTGCGTCAGCAATTGGATTACTTCGTGATCCGAGGCTACGGGTTGATTATCCGTAGCGGCGGGATTGGCGGGTTTGTTCTTGTCCTTGTCAGTCGCGGTTTTTGTGTCCGGCTTTTTATCATCATCGGCATGGACCGCCGGAGTGCAGGCTATTGCGAGCAGCGCAGCAAGCGCGAGGGCGAGAATGTGGGAGAGAGTGTGGCTCGCGGTGCTGGGAACGGCGGGGCCCGATTTCGTCTTCAACATTTTACGTCTCCGTTTGAAAGGGGCTATTTTTCGCTCAAATTCAAGAGCTACGCGACGACAGGCCTGGTGGCCTTTTGACGCACAATTCATCAATTTGAGTAATCGGCTTTGTTCGGCGGGGCTTGAGTATTTGTGGGGGATAGATGTTGCATTGGTACCCGCGTTGCGAGAACCTCGGGCGGGAAACTGAGATGGCGGAACGGGCTGAAGTGGACGCGGTGAAGGTTGGCGCCGGGCGGACGTATGAGGTGTCGAATCAGGTGGCGCCGCTGGTGGGGCATAACCTTTATACGAGCGACCGCACGTTGCGAGAGGCTGTGCGTCGGGAGAACGGCGGCTGGGCCGAGGAGGATTTAGTTCGTCTGGGCGGATTGCTGGGCGGCGAAGAGGCGCAACGCTGGGGATTTGACGCTAATGAGAATGAGCCGGTGTTGCATACGCATGATGCGGCGGGGAACCGGCGGGATGAGGTGGTGTTTCATCCGTCGTGGCATCAATTGATGCGCACTTCGGTGGAAGCGCGCATCCATTCTTTGCCGTGGGTGGATAGCCGGGCAGGCGCGCATGTAGCGCGCGCAGCGCTTCTGATGCTGACAGCCGAAAATGAATTGGGCCATACCTGCCCGATTTCCATGACGTTTTCTTCGGTCGCAGCTCTGCGCACCGATCCGGATTTAGCCCGCCAGTGGGAATCCAAAATAATTTCCGCGCATTACGATCCGTCCTTCCAGCCCGCGTCTGCCAAATCCGGAAATTTGATCGGCATGGGCATGACTGAAAAGCAGGGTGGCTCCGACGTGCGCGCCAATACCACTCGCGCCGAGCGCATCGGAAATTCGCGCGAGTATGTGATCACCGGGCATAAATGGTTTTGCTCCGCGCCAATGTGCGATGCCTTTTTAATTTTGGCGCAGGCTCCCAAAGGTCTTTCCTGTTTCTTCCTGCCGCGCTGGACGCCGGCCGGTGATCGCAATGGATTTTTCATTCAGCGCCTGAAGCGCAAGATGGGCAATCGTTCGAATGCGTCGAGCGAAGTGGAATTTGTAGATGCCTGGGCGCAGTTAGTGGGCGAAGAAGGGCGCGGGGTGCAAACCATCATCGAGATGGTGCATCACACGCGCCTCGATTGCACGATCGCGTCGGCGGGCTTGATGCGCCAGGCCGCGGTGCAGGCCGTGCATTATGCGCGGCACCGGCGCGCCTTCGGAAAGCTGCTGAGCGAGCAGCCGCTGATGCAGAACGTGCTGGCGGATTTGATTGTGGAGTCGGAAGCCGCCACTTTATTGATGGTGCGATTGGCAAAAGCGTTCGATGCGCGAGCTGCCGATGAGCGCGAGCGCAGCTTCGCGCGCGTGGTCGCGGCCATCGCGAAATTTTGGCTCTGCAAGCGCGCCTACACGCAGGTAGGCGAAGCCCTCGAATGCCACGGTGGAAACGGCTACGTCGAAGAATCCATCATGCCGCGTCTGTATCGGGAAGCCCCGCTCTATTCCATCTGGGAAGGATCGGGAAACGTAATCTGTCTGGATATTCTCCGCGCGCTGGCGAAAGATCCCTCGGCCATCGATGTGCTCGTCGCAGAACTGCGCCCAGCGGCGGAAGCAGATCCCCGCTTCGCCGCATTTCTCTCCGGCCTCGAATCCACGCTAGCGAAATTGAGTCATCGCCCCGCCAGCGACATCGATGCCGCCAACGCGGAACGCGAAGCCCGCCGCCTCGCCGAAAAATTAGCCCTGGGATTACAAGCGTCGCTGCTCGTGCGCCACGGATTGCCCGCAGTCGCCGAAGCATTCCTAGCCTCGCGAATCGTAGGAATCTCCGGGTATACGTTTGGGACTTTGCCGGGCGGAGCAGACTTCCCCGGGATTGTGACGACGTTTGCGCAGCCGTTCGAGAGCTGAATCTGATCTTGCCTTACCGGTGTGAGCTCCCCGCATTCATGCGGAGGAGGAGCGCTTCAGCGCTCCGAAAAAGCGCCGCCTTCAAAATTGCGCTTTAGCGCTGGGCATTTCTTCTGCGGCACCTTCTACGTACTTCCGCGACTGGTGCTATGGTGTCCGTCGTCCGTCCCTGATAACTTGCCCGTGGAAAATTGCGGATGAACGCCTCAACCCCACCACCGAAAAACATCGCCAAAGGCGCCCCGACTCTACCCGCTTCTAATCGAGGCACGAAATGATTAGAAATCGACGTAACCCGCTGAAAATAAAGCTCGAAGGTAATTTCTAATCGCTACAAAAAGGGCACTTTGAAAAGCGCGTTCACAGGCTCGCAGGGCGTCGGGCACCCTGGATCAATCGTCCGCTAAAAGGGGGCCGAACTGCGGGAGGGCTAAAGCACCCTCCCCTACGGGATTTGGCAGACGCTCACTGCATCATTTGAATAGGGGCAGTCGAGGCCAGGCGTTTGTGGATTTTGGACGATTACCCAGGTCACTTTATTTTCGCGCTTCAATCGCTGGAAATCTTCCAGGCGGAATTTTTCCCAATTCTTTCTCGTATCCAGCTCCAGCTTCCATTGCCAGGCCAGATCCGGAAAAACTTCGACTACCGAATTGTCCTTGTAGGCATCGACGAGCATGCTGCGTTCGGCGATGCCGCGGAAACCGTAGATATCTTCGCCGGGCCGCACCATGTACTTCGGATCGAGCGCGAAGAGCGCGTCTTGCGGCGTGTTGGCGCTGCTCCACTCGAAGGCTTGCACCCATTTATTTTTCGCCGGGCGGCCGGGCCATTCGATGTGGTAGCTCGAGGCAAACTCCTGGCGTTGCGCGTAGAACATGCCCGCCGCGATCGGCGCGAGGATGAGCAGCCAAAGCAGCGGCTTCGCTTTCATGAAATATTTTCCCAGCAGCGCGCCGGTGAAAAGAATGAAGAGGACGTAGGTGAAATGAAGAATGCGCATAGGTTCCAGGCGCACCCAGGTTTGATTGCGAGTAAATTCGGTCATGGCGACGGCGACGACAATGCCGATGCTACTCGACAGCGCCAACCGGCGGCAGATGCGCGTGAAGACCGTCAGGTTTTCGCGCTCGGCGATCTTTGAAAAATATCCCAAAATCAAAATGGGGCCGATGGCCCCGAGCCATTCATACCATTGCCATTTGAAAGGATATTGGAAATCGCGGCCGGCCATGACTTCGCGCCAAATGGGATTGGGCGGCTCGCCAAGCGGGATCGCAGCCGCCAGCATTGCGGGGCGCGATGCGCGCAACGACAGCGGCCACGGAAAAGCGAGCACCGCGAGATGACAAATTCCGTAGATGCCCATGGTCGGATGCGCCAGTACCGCGAGCAGCATCCACGGAAAGGCGGAGAGTCGCGAGTCGATGATGGCCACTGCGGCAAAAAGCAGAAATGCAGTCGCGAGTGTTCGCGGATGCAGATGCTGATCGATGATGAAAAGCGCCGTGCCGGTGACCGGCATGGTAAGCAGCGCGGCGAAAAGACCGACTCCGGCCCAATGCGCCCACGGTTCGCGAAAGCATCTGCGCAGCAAACGGAGGCATCCTAGCAAAACGAGAAAAATTCCGGCGACATGCCACAGAAATAATGTCCAGTCGACGGACAGGTGCGTGAGACGGACTGATGCTGCCATCGTTTGATGAAACAGCGTCCAGCGTATATAAAGCAGAAAGAAATTCGCATCGAAAGGATAGAGCGCAGGATTCAGAAGTTTTTTGATTGCCGGAAGGTAGACGGCCATGTCTTCGATGCCGGCGTGATAGCCGTGCACCAGAATGGCCGCGGCTGTCAGGCCGAAAAGGCACGCCAGATCTCGACCGTTTACACTCCGCGTCGGCCAATGACTGGCAGCTTGGCCCCGCGCAACTGAGATGTTAGATTTCCTGTTCATGATGTTTAATGGAGGCGTTTTTTCGAAGCGAGTGTCCCGACCGCGCGTTCGGCAAGTGCGATTCGCGCGCAATTCCATGGTAAAGAATCGCGCCGCTCGAATTGCCTGTGTTGTGCTGCCGACGTTTAACGAAATTCAGAATTTGCCCCGGCTGCTTCCGCTGATTTTCCAGGAAGCCAAAAATATTCCGACGCACGAATTGCACGTGTTGGTTGTCGATGATGAATCGCCGGACGGGACGGCCGATTATGTCCGTACGGCGATGGGATTGTACCCCCGGCTACATCTTCTAACGAGAAAAAGGCAAGGACTCGGCGCGGCATACAAGCATGGCATTTCGCACGCGATCGATCTTCTCGATCCTGATTTGATTTTGCAGATGGACGCGGACTTTCAGCACGATCCGGCGCAATTGCCGGAGATGATTCGTTTGAGCGAGGAAGGATACGATCTGGTGATCGGCTCCCGCTTCGCGGCCGGCACGAAAATTCCCGGGCTTTCGTGGCAGCGCAAATTGATAAGTCTTGGAGGGACGCGGTTGGTTTGGTGGTTTGGGCGGATTCCGCATATTCAGGATTGCACTTCCGGATTCCGCTGCATTCGCGCCGAGCTGATTACGACTTGTACTTTTGGGCCGTACTCGACGCGCGGCTATTCGTTTCAATCCTGGTTTTTGTGCGAACTTTTGCGCAACGGCGCGCGCTACATCGAAATTCCCATCGAATTTCCGCTGCGCGTGTATGGCTCCTCGAAACTCACCTCGCGCGATAAATTCGAATTCTTGGTGAGCTTGCTTCATCTTCCATTCCGTTCGCGGGACGGCCATTCAGAATCTCCTGAGGAACCCAACTAAATCGTATAATCACCGGGCTCGCGAAGCAGCGTGCGTTTATTTGCCTCGGGCGGATTCGGTGTGCTGGTTCTTAATTATTTAGCAGTGCGGAGGACTGATGGAAATTTTGAGCAAGTATCTGGAATTAACAGTAAGTGACGGTACGGTGATGCGCGCGTATGGCGCGCGGCCGAAAGATCCGGGTACATCGGTGGGCTTGATCATCGGGCAAGAAGCGTTTGGCGTGAATGCGCACATCCGCGATGTGACCGAGCGATTTGCGCGCAAGGGATTCATCGCTCTTGCTCCGGAGTTTTTTCACCGGACTGCTCCCGGCTTTGAAGGGCGCTACGATGATTTTCAATCTGTGCTTCCGCACATGAAGGCGATGACCGAGGCGGGCAACGAAGCAGATTTGCGCGCGGCGTATGATTGGCTGCTTGCGAATCATGGCGCCACGTTGCCGGTGGCGTCGGTTGGATTTTGCATGGGCGGACGGTTGGCATTTTTGGGGGCGCTGACGCTACCGTTGAAATGCGCGGTGTCATTTTATGGCGGCGGCATCGCGCCCGGGGCCAGCGGGCCCGGATTAGTTGCGCGCGCGAAAGAGCTGCATGGGCCGATGTTGTTTTGTTGGGGCGGCCTCGACAAGCACATCACGCCGGAACATTCGCGAGCGGTAGCGGATGGAATGCGCGCGGCGGGTAAGCCGTTCGTGAACGTGGATTTTTCGGACGCGGATCATGGTTTCTTTTGTGATGCGCGGCCGACGTATTCGCCAGCCGCCGCGGCGGAGGCTTGGCCGCTGACGCTGGCGTTTCTTGCGTCGCACACGGGAGCTTCTCTGCCGCCGAAAGTCTGACGCGCGGGCTCGAGCTACTTTGCAGGGCGTGCGGCTGCTGCGAAGGATTGTGAGTGGAATTCGAGCACGGCCGGTAGGTGATCGGCGAAGTAGGTCCAATCGTGGCGGCCTGGGTAGATGTGGAATTCGTGAGTGATGTGGCGCGCGGTTAGGATTTTGTCGAGCGTGGCGGCGCCTGCTTCAAAGCCGAAGTCGTCCTCCGAGCCGCAATCGAAATAGATTTTTAATCCGGCTAGATTTGCGGTGTGCGCAATCGTCAGCGGATTATTGCGATCCCAGAAAGCGCGATCGGGCGGCGAGCCGAAGACGCCACCGAGAACCTGCATGCGGGGCGAGCGTTGCGCGTCGCTGGGTTTGAAGTCTGGAAGTCTTTCGATTAACGCGGCGCTTTGCGCAGTGACCGAGCCGAAAAGTTCGGGATGAAGGAAAGCGAGACGTAGCGCGCCGTAGCCTCCCATCGAAATTCCGCCGATTCCTCGATCCGCGTGATTCCCCGTGACTCTGTAGCGATGCTCGATGAAGGGAATAAATTCCCGCAGCAGGAAATCTTCGTAGCGTGAGTGGCCGTCGTGGGAATTGATATAGAAACTTGCTTCGCCTGCCGGCGTTACGATCAGGAATTCGCTTAGTTGATGGCGCTCCCAGAGATCTTCAGTCAGATTCCAGCCGCCCGAACGGACGAAAGATTGCTCGTTGTCGCCGAGGCCGTGAAGGAAATAGAGGATGGGGTAGTGGCGATCTTTGTCGGCGTCGTAGCTTGGCGGCAGAAGCGTGCAGTAGGGAACTTGCTTGCCGAGGATTTTGCTTTTTAGCGAGAGACATTCGGCTCGGCCGGTGTCGGCCGCTCTCGTGGGCGTCGCTGCGAATGCCAAGACAGCCAGAGTAAGCGCGACTGCTGTGAGCCAGCGGCGATTACTCATAGCGCAGCGCCTCGACGGGGTTGAGCCGCGCGGCGCGCGATGCGGGATAGAGGCCTGCTACGAGGCTGACGATTACCGCGAATACGATGGCGAGGATTGCCAGCCACCACGGCACTGAAAAAATATCCGTCGTGGGGAGATTTTGCTGCTTCAGATAGATATTCGTGCCAATCGTTACTGCCCGCCCGATCATCCAGCCGAAAACTACGCCGACGATTCCGCCGAGCAGGCCCATGACGCCGGCTTCTGCGAAGAAGAGGCGCTTGACGTCGCGATCGGCGGCGCCGAGTGCCTTTAGGACGCCAATCTCGCGGCGGCGTTCGAGAATGGCCATGACCAGGGTATTGACGATGCCGAGCGTGGCCACGGCTAGCGCGAGGCTGCCGAAGATTGCGAGCAGGGAATCGAAGATGGTGAAGATGAGCGTTAGATTCTTTGTTGCATCGAGAAGCGAGAAGGCTGCGAAGCCCATGTCCTTGATCGATTTTTCGATGGACGCGACTTTTGATGCAGCGCTGGCACGGAGGGTCAAGCTGGCATAGGTGGATTTGGAGTTGGACGCGCCGCGAAGTACGTCGCGGAGGTCGTTGGCCTGGGCGGCGCGCAGCGTTTCGGCTACCGATTGGGGAATCAGCAGGCGCCCGTTGCCGATGCCGCCGAATCCGGCGGCGGGCTCGGTTTCGACGATGCCGACGACGCGCAATTTCTTTTCGCGCGGGGTGATGCTGAAGCCTTCGTTGGAGTTTGCGTCCGAATTTGCCGACGGCGCGGGCGATGCGGATTCTGGTGCGAGAGATTTGCGCTCGGCGTAACGCAGGACAATATCTTTCCCGATCAGCGTGGAGGGTTGCGGCGAGAGATCGCGCGCGAATTCAATTTGCAGAATGGCTTCGTCCGCCGCCGGGCCGGAAAAAAAACTACCCTCGATTCCTTCAAAGGCGCCGTTGCCGCGAGCGGAATCGGGGACGCCTGCCACCATTGTTGGATATGGATTGTTGTTGAAACGCACTTCGGTCATGAAGCGAATCTGCGGATAGACTTCCACGACGCCCGGTAGCTTTTCGAAAGAATGGCGCGCGTCGTCATCGAGTGGAGTTGCGGGGCCTTGGCGATTCGCAGTGGAGGTCGGGCCGAAGGCGCGGAGATTGGCGCGCGAAGTAACCAGGACGGTATCGAAAAGGCCGGAGCGCGACAATCTCTTACTGACTAGCTGCTGCAAGCCTACGCCGAGAGACACCATGGCCACTAGCGATGCGACGCCGACGGCGATACCAAGAGTCGTCAACGCATTGCGCAGCTTTGCTTCGCGAAGATTGCGCAGAGCCATTTCCGCCATGTCGCCGATTTTCATGGCCGCACTCCTTCGCTGATCATCTTGCCGTCGGCTAGAAATACGGTGCGCGTGGCGAATTTTTCGGCGAGCGGGCGTTCGTGGGTTACCAGGATGATGGTGGTGCCCAGCGATTTTACGATTTCTTCTAGGAGCTGCATGATTTCATGGCCCGTGGCGCTATCGAGATTTCCTGTGGGCTCATCGGCTAGCAGGATCGAAGGGCGATTTACGAGTGCGCGGGCTAGCGATGCGCGCTGTTGCTCGCCGCCGGATAATTCGCTGGGGCGATGGCCGAGGCGTTTTTCTAGATGGACTCGTTCGAGAGCTTCGCGGACGCGGGCGGGACGCTCGCTGCGATCTACTTCGGCGAGGCGGAGCGGGAGTTCTACATTTTCTTCGAGGGTCATGCGCGGGAGTAGATTGAAGGCTTGGAAGACCATGCCCACGGTGTGGCTGCGGTAGCGGGCTAGCTCCAGCGAGCTTAGTTCGGAGAGATTTCGATCTTTGGCGATGATGTTTCCGGACGTGGGGCGATCTAATCCCGCCAGTAAATTCAGCAGCGTGGATTTTCCTGAACCTGAACTGCCTAGTAACGCCAGGAAATCGCCGCTGCGAACTTCTAGCGAGACATCGTCCACCGCGCGGATTAAAGCCGAACCCATTTGGTAGTGACGGGAGACGTGTTCGGCGCGGATGGCGATACTTCCGTTTTCGGTCATCTGGGGCCTCTTGATATTACTACGCGCGGAGGGTGGGGATCGTTGCATTCGTGCGCATTTGAGAGGCCGATGGTGCGCGGAGAACGCCGGATCGCGTTACGAGTAGTCGGTGGCCCACATTTTCGCTGGCGTTACTCGGGCGGGCGCAGCAAGCGGCGCCCCTACGCGGAGAAATGCAAATGCAAATGCAAATCCCTCAGCCTTAAAACGGGATTTGCGATGACAGCGTTTAGATGGTATGGGGCGACACAATGTGGCACGTTGCGGATTTCGGCGGATTATTCGGGAATTGCTAGACGCGGGTTAGCGCGGTGGCTTCGTCTTCCACGATTTCTAGGACGCCGTCGAGGCGCACCATCTTCAATAGCATGCGGACGCGCTGCGTGGGGGCGTAGAAGACGCATTTTCCGCCGCCGCGCTTCAGCGTGGAGAAAGTCCGAACGAGAGCGCCGAT
The DNA here is from genome assembly GCA_013286465.1 of Acidobacteriota bacterium. Lineage (GTDB taxonomy): Bacteria > Acidobacteriota > Terriglobia > Acidiferrales > UBA7541 > Palsa-147. Next base: position 38,919 of record JABDFR010000021.1, read on the forward strand.
TCCGGAGCTGTCGAGTTCGGTGACGCCGGCGAGATTTACGGCGAGATGTTGCACTCCGGCGGCAACGAATTGATCGACTTGATCGCGGAACGCTTGCTCGGCATCGCCGAGGCGGAGCGGGCCAATCAGATCGATGATGGTGGCGGCGCCGGCTTTTCGCGTGTTTATCTGCATGTAGGTCGATTACGCTCAGCCAAACTAGCTGAAAAAGCGCAGCGAATCAAGTGCGCTCAGTGGATTCGTGTTCCGGCGGTTGACGCTTGACGGCTGCTTTGTTACGCTCCCACGGTTTCACGCCTACCCGAGCAACTGCCGCAACGAATGCAGAGCCCGGTACGGGTGTTTCATCGGTTCACTTGGGGCGGATGATGGAGAAGTCTTCGGCGCTCGCCGAACTCGCGGGGGTGTTGTTCGCCTGCCGCGATCTTGAGACGCTAAGGAAGACATTTGTCGCGCGCGTGGCTGTCGCTTTGGGAGCGCGAGCCGGCGATTTATGGCTTGCCGATCCGGGCGAAGAAGGGCTGCGTTGCCGCGCGCAGTGGACGGATTCCGCCGAGCGGCTCACTCCCATAAAAGACGCAGTCAGCGACGGAATTCTTGCCGCTGCTTTTGAAGATTCATCGCCCACGCGGGTTGCAGGCAACGAGCTGGACCGCGACTCCTTCACGCAATTTCCCGCATCGCAACGCGCCGCAATTCAATCCGCGCTATTGGTGCCATTCCCGGGACAGACGACCGCGGAGGGTGTCGTGGAAGTTTTGAATCGCCGCGACGGTGCGTTCACCGCGGATGATGGCGCATTTCTCGAAGCGGCGGCGCGGCTTGCCTCGCAGGCCGATGCGCTGCTCGCGGGAATTGAGACCGAGCGCCATTTGCAGCTCGAGACGGTCGAGCGGCTGACCGCGCTCTACGACATTGCGCGCATTTTCAACTCGACGCTGGAGCTGGAGCAGCTCTTGCCCATCGTGGCGTCAAAGGTTCGCGACATTGTCCGCGCCCAGGCCTGCAATCTTTGGTTGGTGGAGCCCGATGGCGGCTCGATGAAGTTGGCGCAGCAGGATGGTCAGGATCCGACGGTCCACGTGGGTGCGGCCGTGCCCATCGATTCGGGGCACTTGGCGAACGTAGCGCAAACAGGGAATCCGCGCCTGATCGAAAATCCGGCGGAAGACGAATCTCTGGCGGAGCGCTTGAAAGCCGGCGGAGAAGCGTTTGAAGTTCAGTCCGTGATTGCCGCGCCGCTCACCAAAGAGACGCAAGTGATCGGCGTGATTGAGTTGGTGAATAAGACCGACGGGACGCCATTCAACGAGGATGATCTTTTCTTTCTTTCGAGCATCGCGGAGCAGGCGGCTGTTGCGCTGCACAACGCCAATCTTCTCGAGTCTGAGCGCAAGCTGCATACGATGCATGCGCTGCTGAAGATCAGCCAGGAAATCACCTCGACGCTGGATCTCGATCACGTTTTGACTACCGTCGTGCATCAGGCGAGCACGGCGGTGCCATTTGACCGTTGCGCGATTGGCTTTTTTGACCGCAGCAAGTTTGTGTTGGGCGCGGTATCCGGAGAAACCGAAGTTCCCAAGAACGAGGAAATGACCGGGCTTCGTAAGCTGCTCGAATGGGTTTCGACGCAGGATACGGCGGTGCGTGCGGACAAGTATGAAGAAGGTTGGGAAGTCGATCCGGAGTCCGGCCAGCCGATTATCGTGCCGTACTTGGAAGAGCATGGGGTGAACGGATTTTATGCGTTGCCGTTGCGCGACGATCAGGGAACAGTCGGCGTGCTGTGCCTGCAGAGCGAAAGCGCTGAGTTCCTGAACGAAGGGCAGCGCGAAACCGTCGCTATTTTGGCCAATCAGACGACCGTAGCGATCCGCAACGCGCAGCTTTATCAGCAGGTGCCGCTGGCGGGATTCTTGCAGCCGTTTTCGCAGAAGAAGAAAAAGTTCATTGCGGCGATGCCGACTTCGCGATGGGTCGAGTATGGACGAAAGGCGGCATTCGTTGCGGCGGTATTGCTGATCGTGCCGTGGCCGATGCGGGTGAGCACGAATGCTACCGTGGTGCCTGCGCAGCGGCGGATGATCAGCACGATTACCGGCGGAATTGTGCAGCGCGTGTTTGTTCACGAAGGCGATATGGTGACGCGCGGGCAAATCCTGGCGCAATTGGATGACAGTGACGCTCGCCTGAAACTGAATCAGGCGCAAACCGACTTTTCGCTGGCGCAGCGCGGATTGGCGCAGGCGGAGAGCCGCCGCGATTTGACGGTTGCGGCGCAGTCGCGGCTGCATGCTTCGATGGCGCAGGCGGAGATCAAGCTGGAAAGCGAGCGCGTGGACGGCGCCAAACTGCGTGCGCCGATCGATGGAGTTGTCGTTACGCCGAAGATCGAGGAAAAAACCGGCGTGATGTTGCAGCCTGGCGATGCGCTTTGCGAATTGGTGGAGCAGCAGCGCATGGCCGTGGATATGAATGTGCCGGAGACGGATCTGGCGCTGGTTCGTCAGGGCGATCATGTCGCGTTAAAGCTGAATGCTTTTCCGACTGAGACTTTTGATGGGGTCGTGGATCGCGTTGGCGCCCGGTCGGAGGCCGTGGAAGGCGAGCAGTTTTTTGTGGTGCGCGCTGTTTTCGAGAATTCAAAGGGGCTGGCCAAGGACGGCATGGCCGGGCGCGCCAGGATTCTTTCCGCCGGCGGATGGTTTGGAACTGGGTGGTTTCCTGTGGGCTATGCGCTGCTGCGTTCTCCGGCGCGCTGGATTTGGGAGAGAATTTGGGTGTGGCTGCCGTGAGAATCGAATGACGGCAATCGAGGGAAGAATATGAGAAGTGGTTTTTGGATTGCGACGGCCTGCGTTTTCCTCGCCGTTGCGGGATGCAGTAGTACGCCGGCGACTGCTCCGTCACCAGCAGCGAGTTCCGAGAAAGCCGCGCCAGAGTATTCGGGCCCGGTGATGGACACGAACGCGAACGCCGGCGCGCAGGATGTTTTGAGCGTGCTGAGCGTAGAGCACGAAGTGGATGTGCGTGCGCAGCGCGAAGGAATGGTCTCGCAGCTCGCTGTGGAGGAAGGGCGCCAGGTGAAGGCTGGAGAAATTCTGGGCCGCCTCGATGATCGTGCGATGCAATCGGAACTGGATAAGGCGCGGGCGGACTTGCTGGTGGCGCAGAACAACGTGAAGTACAAGCAAGCGGAAAACCAGGCCAAGGAAGCAAATTTGAAGCGGCAGCAGTTGCTGCGCACTTCCGGATTGAGCAGCGATGCCGATCTGGAGCAGGCGGAATTCGAAGCGAAGGCTACGGCATATGAAATCGACAGTTGGAATGCGCTGGTGAAGAGCAATCAGGCGCAAATTCAGAGCCTGAATATTGAGTTGGAGCAGACACAATTTCGAGCGCCGTTTTCGGGAGTAGTGGCGCGGCGCTATGTGCGGGTGGGTCAGACGGTGAGCAAGGATGATCCTTGCTTCCGCGTGAGCCAGCTCGGGCCGCTGCAAGTGAATTTCCAGGTCCCGGAGAGCTCGGGAGAAAAGCCGTCGGTCGGTTCGTCAGTGAAACTCAGCATCGTTGCCAACGAGAAGCGATCGTTCACCGCGCGGATCATCAAAGTCGGTCCAACGGTGGATCCAGCGAGCGATAGTTTTGACGTGACGGCGCAGCTCGATGGCAATGTCTCAGGCCTGAGTCCGGGAATGGCCGTGCGCGTCTCCTGGACGCCGCGCGGAGCATCGGGCAGCCACTGAGCGATTGCCATGCGCTTCGGGCCCACAAGTCTTAACCTTCCCAGCGTGCTGGCCAAGGGCCTGCACCGCCCGAAGCTGCGCTCCGATCTGAGGGTCAGCGAGCAACACGTTGCGGGCGAGACGAGTTTCATCGTCAAGATCGTCGACACATCTTCGTATAACCGCTACGGCGCGTTCGAATACGAACTTCTCACTCTATTTGACGGCACGCGAACTCCGGCGGAAGTCGCTACGGACCTGACCGAGCTGCATCCGGAAAATCCAGTGGAAGAAAGCGACGTGCTGGAATTTCTGGATTCGACGGATCCCAACTTGTGGGAACGTTCGGTCGGCGAGAAAAATCTGGCGGTGCTCGAGCGCATCCGCGACGAGCGCAAGTCACGCATCAATCAATCGAGCCTACTCTACATTTATTTCAAAGCTTGGAATCCCAACCGCACTCTGGCGCGCATGGAGCCTTACATGCGCTGGTTGTATACGCCGGGTTTTGTGATTTTTTCGATCGTCATCTTCATTATTGCAATGAGCATTTTGGCCGGCGATTGGGCGCGGGTGCAGAAGGACACCGAAGCGCTTTATTCTTTTACCGGCAAGAGCGCTTACGACATTTGGGCGTTCTGGATCATCATGTTGTCGCTCGGGGCCGTTCACGAGTTCGGGCACGGGCTTACTTGCAAGCACTACGGGGGAGACGTGAATCAGATGGGCTTCCTGCTCATTTATTTCACGCCGGCTTTTTACACCGACACGACGGACATTCTTCTCTTCGAATCCACGGCCCCGCGCGAATACGTGATCTTCGCGGGCATCTGGGTGGAACTGGTAGTCTGCTCGATTTCCACGATTATTTGGGCGCTCTCCGTGCCTGGCTCGATCGTAAACGATCTTGCTTACAAGACTCTGCTGTTGAGCGGGATCACCGGAGCGATGCTGAATCTCAATCCGTTGATCAAGGCGGATGGTTACTATGCGATCTCGCAGTTCCTGCATATCGACTCGTTGCGCGAGGAATCCTTCGCGTATCTGCAGGCCTGGTTCCAGCATTATATCCTGCGGCGGAAAGTGGACCTGCCGCCAGCGAGCCGGAAGCACCGGCGCGTGTTCCTGGCCTTCGGAATTTCCGCGATTACCTACAGCACTTTGCTTTTGTTCATCGTGCTCTCGTTCGTCACCAATGTGTTTGTGAGCAAAATGGGTGATTGGGGATACATCGTAACTGCGATCGCGCTTTATTTTCTTCTGCGCAAGAACGTGCGGCAGGCGATTCCGCACGTGCGCGGCTGGTGGCTGAAGACGCGGGAGGCATACATGCGCTGGAAGATGACTCGAAAGCAGCAGGTAGCGGCGGCGGCCGTAGCGGTGTTGCTGATCGTGCCGCCGTTTGCGTCGAAAATTTCGAGCGAATTTGTCTTGGAGCCGGCATCCGTCTCGCAAGTGCGCGCGCTCGTTTCCGGGCAGGTTCGCAACGTGAAGGTGCGGCCGGGCGATTTGGTGCAAGCCGGCGATGTATTGGCGGAGTTGAGTAATCCCGAGCTTACGGCGCGCGAGGCCGCGGCGGCTGGAGAATTAGGCTTGAACGAGAGCGCTTTGCGGACCGCGCAGGCGCGCTCTGCATTCGCGTCGGTGGGCCAAGCTTCCGCGGAACATGAGCAGATGGGTGCCGAGTTGAGCGCGGCGCAAATAAAATTGTCCCAGCTTACGCTGCACGCGCCTGCTTCTGGAATGGTAGCGACACCGGATTTGATCGCGCAGCCGGGTGAATTGGTGAAGGAAGGCGAGGATGTGCTGCGCATCGTCGACCGCTCGAACATGCGCGCGCGAATTCTGGTGCGCGATTGGGAAGTGCAGGACATCAAGATAGGCCAGCCCGTGAAGATCCAGGTGCAGGCGCATCCATATAGTGGGTACGAAGGCCGCGTCGAGAAGATTCTCCCGGCGGCGGCGCTAGATCAGCCGGTTTCGCAGCCCATCAAGCTCGAGCGCCAGGGCCAAGTGGTGGCGAATTATTTTGCTGTTGAGGTGCTGATCCCAAATCCGGACGGCAGCTTGCTCGAAGGGATGACGGGAACGGCCAAGATCACTGGCGAGAGAGCATCGTTGGCCTGGCAATGGGGCCGGGGATTCTGGCGTTGGGTCCGGCTGCAGGTCTGGTAGCCGTCGCACAATCTTAAATTTGGTTTTTCACTTCCGGCTTCGGCTCGAAGCGTTGCACTCCGCTCCGAATCACGCACATCGAACGCGTTCAAACGTTCGATTGGAGGATGATTGGCTCACTCTCGATCGAAATCAAATCCTAAGCGACACTCGCCATCGTACGAGGCGATCGGCCAATTCTATGACGATCTTTGGGGAGAGCTTCCGCTTCAATGGACCGCGGCGCGCAGCCGGTTGTTGGCGCCGGTCCTGTCGCAAGCGAAACAAGTGTGCGATCTCGGCTGCGGGTCGGGCGTCACCGCGATGGAATTTGGGCGCCGCGGTATGAAAGTTTTCGCGCTCGATTTTTCAAGCGAGATGTGCCGGATGACGCGCGAGAAGGCCCGCGCCGAGCATCTCGATGTGAAAGTCGCCCGCGCCGATATGCGCACGTTCCATCTGCCCGTGCAGGTCGATTTGGTCACCTCCGAATGGGGAGTGATCAACCATCTGCGGCGGCGCGCCGACCTGGTGCGCACTTTCCGCCAAGTTGCTCGCGCTCTGCGGCCCGGCGGCTACTTTTATTTCGATCTTCATCAACGCAAAGTCTACGAAGAACAATGGTCAGGCACAGATGTCGGCGAGGGCGTCAGTAGAAGGACGGGAAGAAGGTTCTTCGTGGTTCAGCGCGGCGGCTTCGAGCGGAATCGCAGGACGGGTTGGACGGAGATCACTGTGTTCGTTGAACGAGCTGGAGGACTTTGGGAACGGCACGGGGAACGAGTCGAGGAGATCTTCTGGCCGCACGGAGAAATTGTCCGCGATCTCAAAAGAGCCGGATTCCGGCTCCTGCAATTCTTTGATTTTGCCGATGCCCAGTCGGCGCCGAGTGCGAAAAAGTTGGCCGGCGGCCTGCGTAC
>JABDFR010000022.1 GCA_013286465.1 Acidobacteriota bacterium
GATATTTGCTGAGCGGCTCGTTGTCTAGCTGCTTTACGTTTTTTTCGTAATCGATGGCTAGCATTTTTTTGCGGAATTGTTTGAAGGCTTCGCGGGTTTTTTGCGGGTAGGGTAGTTCGTCGATGCCAGCGCGCCACATGTCGGGGATCCATTTGCCTGCGACTATGGTCGGATCCGGGGCGTTGACCGGCAATTGCTCGAGGCCTAGTTCTTTTGCCAGGTGGGCGCTGTCGGAGTCTACGAAATCGTAGGCTGAGCCGGTGGCGAAGCCTTGGCCTTCGTAGGTTTCTTTGTAGGCGTTGCCTCCCCAGTGCGGTTCTTTTTCCAGCAGCAGGAAATTCTTATCGCGTAGGAAATAGGCGCTGCTTAGGCCTGCGATACCGCCGCCTACGATCACTATGTCGTAACGCTTGCTTACTGCGGGCGGGATGAATTTTTGGCCGTCGCGGATTTTGTGGCAGATTTCGTAGTGGTCGCCGTCTACTTGCGGGGTGGGAGTTTCGGGGGCTGCAGCTAGTAGCTTCAGATCGATCGGGCAGCCCGCGGCTACCGAGCCTGCTAGGACGAAGCGTAGGAAGTCGCGGCGCGACTCGGTCATGCTTGTTCTCCTTGAATTGTGGACGGCAGAACCGCGGCGGCTTCGTTGCTTGTGCGCGTGCGGAGGCGATACCAGACTAGGATCAACGCGATTGAAAATAGAAGAATGATTGTGGAGATCGCGTTAATTTCTGGGGTGATGCCGCGGCGTAGGCGCGACCAGATTTCGAGCGGGAGCGTGTTGCTGCGGCCGATTAGGAAGAAGCTGACGGCGATTTCGTCTAGCGAGAGAGTGAAGACTAGTAGGGCGGCGGCGATCATGGAGACTTTTAGATTGGGTAATGTGACGCGCCAGAAAGTGATCCAGTGATTGGCGCCTAGATCGAGAGAAGCCTCTTCCTGGGCGCGATCTAGTTTCTGCAGGCCGGCGAAAATTTCTGTGGTGGCTACCGAGATTAGAGCTGTGCCGTGGCCTAGCGTGATGGTTAGCAGGCTTAGCTTCATTGTTGCAGCAACGAAAAGCATCAGTAGCGACAGCCCGGTGATTATTCCAGGGAGGATTAGCGGCAACAGTACGAGGCGGCGGAATAGGGCTTTGCCTGGGAAATTGGCGCGATCTAACGCTAATGCCGCTAGCAAGCCTAGAGTGATCGCTATGGCTACCGCGATGGCGGCTACGATGGCGCTGTTTAGGACTGTGTTCCAGATGGCATCGTCTTTGAATAGGATGCGATACCAGCTTAGCGTCCAATTTTTTGGGGGGAAGCCGCCTACGCCGGTGCCGTTGAAGGAATAGATCGCCAGGACTGCGATTGGTAGATAGAGGAAGGCGTAGACGCACGTGGCGTAGATGGTTAGCCAGAGCGATTTTGGAGACGCGGGCGAATTGGAGTTTGCGCTCATTGGAAGCTTAGCTTTTTTTCTAGGCGCTCGACTAGGAATAGCAGCGTTACTACCAGGATTAACATGCAGAGGCTGATGGCTGCCCCTAGCGGCCAGTTGTAGGCAGCGCCGAACAGGCTTACTACGATATTGGAAATCATGATGCCGCTTGGGCCGCCTACTAGGAGTGGGGCTAGGAAATCGCCTAGCGTCAGGACGAAGGCGAATGTGGCGCCTGCCAGGACGCCCGGTAGCGAGAGCGGGAGGATTACGCGCCAGAACGTGCGGGCTGGTGAGGCGCCGAGATCTTGCGAGGCTTCGATTAGATTTCTGGGGATGTGTTCTAGCGACGCGTAAATCGGGAGGAACGTGAAGGGGGTGTAGATGTGCGTCAGCGTCAGGATCACGGCGAATGGGCTATAGAGGAAAAATTCTACTGGGTGGTTGGTGAGGTGTAGATATTGTAGGAAGCCGTTTAGGACGCCGTCGCTGCCTAGGATGGTTTTCCAGGCGTAGCCTCTCACCAAGTAGCTCACCCAGAGCGGGATTATCACTAATTGATAGAGGAGGTCTTTGCGTTTTGTGGCGCGGAAAGAGAGGAAATAGGCTAGCGGGTAGCCGAGTAACAACGCGAGCGCTGTGACGGCTCCTGCGATGCGCATGGAGCGGAATAGGACTTCTAAGTAGATGTGATTGCGGAGGAGTTCGCGATAGTTATCGAGCGACCACGAGTGGATGATTATTTGTAACGGCGAGACTTGCCAGAAGCTGTAGCAGAAGAGGATGGCGTAGGGGATTAGCAGGAATATTGTTACCCAGAGGAGTGGCGGGATGGCGACGGCGGATTTGTAGGCGCGGGTGTACATCTTAGTTTGGCTCCGAGTCTTTTACTTGCGTGGCGTCTTGCGGCGAGAATTCGAATTGAGTAGGGCCTTCGATTGTACCTCGGCTGGGGATTCGCGCTCTTAGGGTGCGGCCGTCGGATAGGGTTAGTTCTAGAAGATCCGTTGCGCCGCCGAAGGTTTGGTTTGTTACTCGGGCGGCGAAGCGGACTGCGTTGTTGGCGGCGTTCGATGACGTATCTGCAAGATGGATACATTCGGGGCGGAGAGAGAACGTTGCATTGGATGGGGAGTTTGCTTCCGTCCGTGATTGAGGATTTGATTTTGCTGGTCCGTCGTCGGATGCCGGCAGGGACGCCGGCGCTACTTGGGACGCTGCTGCTTGCCAGGTCATGCCGCTCGAACTTGCGAAACCATTGCGGATTTGGGCTTTTAGTAGATTTGTTTGGCCTATGAATTGGGCTGTGTAGGCTGTGGCTGGGGTGGCGTAGATTTCTCTTGGGCTGGCTACTTGCTCTAGCGTGCCGGCTCTTAGTAAGGCAATGCGATCGGATAGGGCCATGGCTTCTTCTTGATCGTGGGTTACGAAGATGAACGTAATGCCTACTTCTCGCTGAAGCGATTTCAGTTCGGTTTGCATTTGGCGGCGTAGATTCGCGTCGAGCGCGGAGAGGGGTTCGTCTAGCAGCAGGACTTTGGGGCGATTAACCAGGGCGCGGGCCAGGGCTACTCGTTGTTGTTGGCCGCCGCTTAGGCGCGATGGGCTTGATTGCGCGTAATCGCTCATTTTTACCATTGCGAGGGCTTGTTCTACTCGCTTGGGGATTTCTAGTTTTGGGGTGCTTTGGACTCTTAGGCCGTAGGCTATGTTTTCGAAGACCGAGAGATGGGGGAATAGGGCGTAGCTTTGGAATACGGTGTTTACGTGGCGATTGTAGGGGGCTAGTTCGTCTATGCGCTCATCTGCCATCCAGATTTCGCCGCTGTCGGGGCGCTCGAAGCCGGCGATCAGGCGTAGCAGAGTGGTTTTGCCGCTGCCGCTTTCGCCGAGGATGGTTAGAAATTCGCCGCTGTCGATGCCTAGCGTGATGCCGCGTAGTACGGCGCGATTGCCGAAACCTTTTACTACGTTTCGTATGGAGAGGAGCGCGCTCACTGGGCGGCTTTGACCTCGTTCCAGATTTCGGTGTACTTGGCGCGGCGGGGGACTTGTTGCCAGAAATAGATTCTGGTCATGTAGTTGTCCACGTCGTCCAGATGCAGGCTCTTTTTTTGATCTTCGGTCATGTATTGGGCGGCGCTGGCATTTGCTGGATCGTAGCCGGTTACATCCGTCACTTTTTTTTGCGTTTGGGCTTGGATCATGTACTCGAGGAAATCTGTCGCTAGATCTTTGTGTTCGCTTGCGGCGGTGATCATTAGGTGATCGATCCATCCCGTCGTGTTTTCCTTGGGGATGGTTTCGCCGATGGGGAACTTGGCGGCGCGGAGTTGGTTGGTCATTAGCGGCCAGCCCATCGCGGCTACCACTTCGTGATTTTGGAACAGGCTCGTAAGTTCGCCGCCTGTGGACCAGAATTTTCTGATGTTGGGTTTTAGTTCGAGGAGTTTCTTTTTTACATTTTCTAGTTCTTCGTCCGTTAGGTTGTAGAGGTGGCTGGGGTCGGGCTTGTCGTAGCCTAGGATTTGGGCGGCCATGTAGAGAGTGGAGAGTTCATCCCAGACGGAGATTTTTCCTTTGTATTTTGGATCCCAAAAGATTGCCCAGCTCTCTGGGGCTTTTGAGAAAATCGTCGTGTCATAGAGTAGAGGATTCGGGCCCCAAGTGAATGGGACGCCGTAGACTTTGTCGTTGTTGCGGACTAGGGGCATGTTTCTTAGCCGGCCGGAGGTTTGTTGGTAGGAGGGGATTTTGGTTAGGTCTAGCGGGGCGGCTAGGTTGGCTTGGGTGATCATTGTGGCTACGTCGCTGGAGGGGCTGATTACGTCGTAGTTGCTGGCGCTGCCGCCGCGGAGTTTGGCCACGAGCTCGTCGCTGGAGCCCATGTAGGAGGCGGAGATTTTGCAGTTGTGGGAGGATTCGAAATCTTGGATGAAGATGGGGTCGGCGTAGCCTTCCCAGACGAGGAGGCTTAGGGTGGACACTTCTTTTTTACAGGATGTGGCGGCGAGTAGGATTAGGGCGGCGGTGATTAGGATCGGAAGGCGTTGACGCATTTTCGTTTTTCTCCCGTTGCGCGAATCAAAATCGAATGCGCATTGCCGGCGCGCGTGCCCGTGGTTGCATTTAGGTTACGCCGCACACGGACGGGCGCAGCAAGCCAGAGCCACTACGACCGAAAATCAAAAACCGGGAGCAGCAAGCCGGTGCCCCTACGAGCCGAAATTCAGATGCACTTATAACGGTGTTGCCCCGGGCTTTGTCAAAATGTCGGCGGCGTGTTGACCCATAGGACGCAGGCTTCTTGTTTGCCTGGGTTGCTCCAGTTGTGTTTCATGTTGCTGGCGAAATAGAAGCTGTCGCCTTCGCGCAAATGGGCTGGCTCGCCGCCTTCTAACGCAATTTCTAGACTGCCTTTTAGGATGTATAGGAATTCTTCGCCTTCGTGGGCGTAGGAATCGCCGCTGCCTGCTCCTGGGGCGACTCGAAATAGGTGCGGCTCCATTACGGCGTCGCCCCAGGCTAATAGTTCCATTCGGACGCCTGGGCCGGCTTCCAGGATTTTTCTTTCGTTGGGGCGGACGTGGCGGGGATTGGATTCGGAGGCGTCGAAGAGGGAGAGGATATTGATGTGATAGAAACGCGCTATGCGGGAGAGCGTGGAAATTGAGGCGCTCATTTGGCCGCGTTCTAGGGCGCTTAGGAAACCTACCGAGACGCCGGTGGATTTTGCTACTTGCGAGAGGGAGGCGCGCTTTTTCAGGCGGAGTTTTCTGAGGCGTTGGCCTACCGGGCTTGGTTTACGATTGTTGCCATTTTCTAGCAGGCCTTCGGAGCGGAGCAGGTGCATGATGGCCGGCGCGTTCATGCCGCGTGCGCGGCGAAGGAATTGGGCGCGCTTTAGGAGGCGGACATCGCGCGGGGTGAACAGGCGATATTGGCTTGCGGTGCGCGTCGGGGAGATCAGGCCTACGCTCTCCCAGGTGCGTAACGACGATGGGGAAACGCCAACTAAACGGGCTACGTCGCCGATGCGTAAATAGCCATGCGACCGATTTGTTTTTTGCGCGTTGTGGCGGGCTTGGGGCAATCGAATTCCCTTGACACGCCCTAGGGCTTGCACTAAGGTTCGCGGATTATAGTAAGGTTTTTTCCCCGGGTGCAATGGAATTTTGGAGAGTTTTTGGGGGAGTGTCCGGCAATCGCGCATAACTCTTAAAGGAGCGGCGATGAAGACGAGATTAGCTCTGGGTGTGTGCCTTTTTGCGTTACTGGGGTTATTTGCGATTGGCTCGCCGGCATGGGGGCAGACGGGATCGATTCGCGGGAATGTGAAGGATCAGTCTGGAGCGGTGATTCCCGGGGCGCAGGTTACGATTACTTTGACCGGGACGGACACTTCGCGATTTGTTACTTCGGACAAGGATGGATCGTTTGAGAGTGTGGATTTGGCGGTGGGAAAGTACGACGTGACCGTGGAGGCGCCGGGATTTAAGAAGTTTGTGGTGACGGCGGTGGAGGTGGACATCGGACACGTGGCGGCGGTGAGTGCGACTTTGCAAGTGGGGGCTTCAGCGCAGACGGTGACCGTGGAGAGCTCGGCGGCGCAGGTGGAGACAACCAGCACGCAGCTTGGCGGGGTGATGAATGATTTGGCGGTGACTGAACTGCCTTTGAGCACTCGAAATACTTACCAGCTTTTGCAGTTGCAGCCTGGCGTGCAATCGCAGGTGGGCGCGGATTTGTTTTATGGGTCGGATTCGCCTGGCGTGGTTTCGGTGAATGGCGGGCGCGGGCGCTCGAACAATTACATGGTGAATGGCGGCGATGGGAACGACATTTTCGTGAACTTGCCGGCGATTCAGCCTTCGCCGGATGCGATTGAGGAATTTCGCGTTTTGACGAATACGTTTGATGCGGAGTATGGGCGGAATTCTGGGTCGATCGTGAACGTGGTGACCAAGTCGGGGACGAACCAAGTGCATGGGGATTTGTATGAGTTTTTCCGAAACAATGTTTTGAATACGCGCGGGTACTTCGACCCTTCGGTGCCGGATTACAAGCAGAATCAGTTCGGCGGGACTTTGGGCGGGCCAATTAAGAAGGACAAGACATTTATTTTTGGATCGTATGAGGGCGACCGGCTCCGGCAAGGAATTTCGTCGGGAGCGGTGATTTTGCCGACGGCGGCGGAAGCGATGGGGAATTTTTCTGAGGGCGGGACGGGAGCTCCGTTCGTGGGGACATTAACGGACGACAACTTTGCCTCGGTGCTGGCGAATCGGGCGACCGGGCCGAGCGGGCAGACTTGCCAACAGGCGGTTACTGCTTCGGGCGGGCCGCCGATCGCTTCGGGGGAACTTTTCTCGCAGATCTTTCCGAACAACCAGATACCAATTCCTTGCTTCGATGCTACCTCGTATGCGCTGTATCAGAATTATGTGGCGCCGCTAGGAACTTCTACGGTGAGTTTTGTGCCTACGCGGCCTACGCGCGACGATCAATTTACTTTGCGGCTGGATCACAAGCTTACGGACACGCAGCAACTTACCGTTTACTACTACTTTGATGATGATGCGCGCACGGAGCCGTTTGCTACGTTTCAGGGGGCGGGCTCGGATGTGCCGGGATTCGGCTCGATTTTTGCTACCCGGGTACAGCAGATCAACGTTGGGCATACCTGGACGATCGGTACTACGGCTGTGAATGAATTCCACTTCAATTACTTCCGCGAGGGTCAGGGGAAGTTGAGCCATCCGGTTAACGTTCAGGATGTTCATGCCTCGTGCAAGTCGATTCCGACAGCGTTTTGCTTCCAGGATCCGACGAACCCGAATCCGCAGGCGGGGATCACCACGAATATTCCCGGCCGCGAGGGATTGCCTTACGTAACTGTGCCGGGCGGATTTGCGATTGGGAACAACTTCGAGGGCGAATTGCCGCAGACGGGGCAGACGTATCAGTGGACGGACAACTACAGCAAGATTATTGGGAAGCACAGTTTGAAGTTCGGTGTGGACGTGCGGCGGCAGATTTTCGACCAGTTCCTCTACTTCGACATCAACGGCGAGTATGAGTACACCAGCGATTCGTCGTTGTGCACATCGGCTTCGCAGACGAATTGCGATTCGCCGTTTACGAATGACGTAGGATTTGGAACTTCCTATCCGAATTACTTCATCGGGACGCCGGACGAATACATTCAGGGGGCGGCGCAGGCGGAGGACGTGCGGAATTCGGCGTTCTATTTGTTTGCGCAGGATAGCTGGAAGATCAAGCCTTCTTTGACGCTGAATTATGGATTGCGCTGGGAATTGAACACCGACTACTACGATGAAGGGAACCGGTTGCAGACTTTCCGGCCGGGGACTGTGTCGACCAAATATTCTTGCACGCTGAATCCGACGAACTTCACTAGCGCGCAATTGATCGCCACTTATGGGAGCACGGACTGCGGGCCAAATGGGCCGGCGAATGCCGTGTATCCGCTAGGACTGGAATTTCCCGGAGATCCGGGCGTGCCGCGAGGATTGACGCAGACTTATTACAAGGCATTTGCGCCGCGGGTGGGTTTGGCTTGGAGTCCTGGATGGACGGAAGGCTGGCTGGCGAAGTTGACGGGCGGTCCGGGGAAATCGAGCGTGCGCATGGGTTGGGGAATGTTCTACAACCCGATCGAGCAGTTGGTGCTCGAGCAGTTCAGCGCGGAGCCGCCGTTTGGCGGCAGTACGTTCCTCTCGAATACTTTGTTCAATACGCCGTTCGAATTTCAGGCGGGCGGATATGCGCCGAATCCGTTTAGCGGAATTATCAATCAGAAGCCGAATACGCCTTGCTTCAGCTCCGCGGGAAAGCCTGGATGCGTGGATTTTGCGAGCTTCCGGCCGATGCTGCTGTTCGGAGAATTCCAACCGCATTTGCGGACGCAGTATGCGGACCAGTACAACCTGACACTAGAGCGGCAACTGGCGCAAGATTTGATTTTGCGCGTCGGTTATGTGGGAACGCAGGCGCACCGGTTGTTGGCGTCGCATGATTTGAATATCGGGAATGCGTCGACTTGCTTGGCGTTGAATTCGATTTTGGGTGATGGAACTTGCGGACCGTTTGGCTCGGACTCTGAATATACTATTCCGGGCAACACAACATTGCCGGTGGCATTACCGTTGCCTTACAACGCCGGCACGGGCGGGCTGACGATTCCGGCGGGGACAAAGCTCGGTCCAGCAGGAGTTACGCTGGTGGGATTGCGGCCGTACTCATCTCCCGAATGCCAGCCGCTTACTGGCAATGGATGTCCGGCGGATGGCGTGCCGGTGTTTAGCAACATTTTTGCTGAAGATACGATCGCGAATTCGGTTTACAACGCTTTGCAGGTGCAGCTCGAGAAACACTTTTCGCACGGATTGTATTTCTCGTTCGCGTACACTTTTAGCAAGGCGATCGACCAGGGAGCTTCGTTTGAGAATGAGTTGAACCCGTTGAACTTCAAGGCTACGCGCGGATTGTCGTTGGTGGACGCGCGGAACCGGTTCGTGTTCAGCCCGTACTGGATCCTGCCGATTCCGAAGCACGATGGAATTGTCGGGAAGTTTATCAACGGATGGGCGGTGTCGGGCATCGTAACGTATCAGAGCGGCTTCCCGATTCGCATCAATACTCAGGATGACTCGGAATTGGAGAGCAGCATTTTCTTTGAGTCCGCGAATACGCCGCAGGTTACCGGGCCGGTGCAGTTCTTGAATCCGAAGAAGAACGACAATGTGTGGTTCAATTCGTCGAATATGGCGGATCCGGCGCTGGGGCAGTTTGGAAATATGCCGCATTCGCTTTGCTGCGGGCCGGCGATCAGCAATTCGGATATCGCGATCGAAAAACAGACGGCGATCAACGAGCGATTTAAGACGGAGTTCCGGGCGGAATTCTTCAATGCGTTCAATCATACGCAGTTTGCGAATCCGGACGGAAACTTCACGGACGGGATGCCGCAGGACGGCGGAACGTATGGGCAGATATTGAAGACGCGCGAGGATCCGCGTGTGATCCAGTTTGGATTGAAGTTGCTGTTCTAGACTCGAACGACGGCGAGGGATTGCTGTTCGGGAGGGCCGGGATGCCGGCCCTTCGCCCTTGTTGGTTGAGTGCGACGACCAGGCGTCCCGCAGCTTACTCTCCTTCCGATTGCGATCGCGGGATTTGTGCGGGCTTAGGAGCTTCATGGACTTTGTGGTTTTGGGCGCGGGGATGATGGGGCGGGCGGTGGTGTACGACCTTGCGCGGGCGCGGGATGTGCGGCGGTTGATTGTGGCGGATTTTGATCTGGGGCGGGCACGCGAGGTGGCCGGGAAATTTGGGAGGGCGAAGGCGCGGGCGGCGTTTGCGGATGTGCGCGAGACTTCGAAGTTGGCGCGGCTTTTGCGCGGGGCTACGGCGGTAGTGAATTGCACGCAGTACAATTGGAATTTGGAGGTGATGAAGGCGGCGCTGGCGGCTCGCGTGAATTATTTGGATTTGGGCGGGCTTTATCACATGACGCGGCGGCAGTTTTCGATGGATGCGGATTTTCGGCGCGTTGGGAAAATCGCGATTGCTGGGATGGGCGGGGCGCCGGGGACTACGAATATCATGGCGCGGCATCTTTGCGACCGGATGGGGCGCGTGGATTCGATTGTGGTTTACAACGCGTCGACTGATTTGCGGCATTACGAGAGTCCGATCGCTTATACCTTTTCGATTGCTACGATTTTGGATGAATTGACTCTGGCGCCTGTGGCTTTTCGTGGCGGGCGATTTGTGGAGCGCCCTTTGCTTTCGGATCCGGTCGAGGGGCGATTTCCTGCGCCGATTGGGAAAGTTACTTTGCGGAATTCGATACATTCGGAATTGGGGACTTTGCCGGATAGTTTTCGTGGGAAGGGCGTGAAGGACGTTTATTTCAAAATTAATTATCCGCCGGAATTGGTTGGGCTGGTGCGGAATTTGACTGAGGTGGGATTCACTAGCCGCGAGTTGGTAGGAGTGAATGGGTCGCGGGTGGCGCCTCGGGATGTTTTGTTGGCGCTTTTGAATCGGAATGCGCCGAAGCAAGCGGCTCGCGATATTGAGACGATTCGCGTGGTTGTAAAGGGACGGCGCGGCGGGCGGCGAGTGGCGGCTTCGGCGGAATCTACGGCGAAGTATACAAGCGCGCCGGCATTTTCGGCCGTGGCTCGCGATACGGGATTCCCGGCGGCGATCGGAGCGTTGATGCTCGGGCGCGGGCAGTATTCGGGTCTCGGCGTGCAGGCGCCGGAAAATGTTGTGCCGCCGGAGCCTTTCTTCCGGGAGTTGGCGGCGCGGAATATGCCGGTGCGTGTGAGGAATTTGCCTCGGGTTACAAACTAAGGAGAGTCACATGGCAGCAGTAAGCGAAGGACCGATGCACGAGGGATTGAAGAAGGAGATCGAGGCCTACGAGAAGCGCACGCCGAAATCGCGCGAGGCGCATAAGAAGGCTACGGCGCGAATTCCGTTGGGCGTGGCCAGCAATTACCGGGCTTACGATCCCTATCCGTTATTTGTGCGTGACGGCAAGGGCGGGCACATTCACGACATCGATGGGAACGAATATATCGATTTCAATTTGTGCTTTGGGGCTTTGATGGCGGGGCATTGCCATCCCGCAGTGATCAAGGCGGTGTCGGAGAAATTGCATACCGGCACGATGTTTGGGATGCCGCATGATGCGGAGAATGCGCTGGCGGAGGAAATTTGCTCGCGATTTCCTGTGGATATGGTGCGCTTCAGCAATAGCGGCACGGAATGCACGATGCACGCCGTGCGTTTGGCGCGGGCGGCGACAGGGCGCGACCGGATAATTAAGATGGAGGGCGGTTATCACGGATTGCATGATTCGGCGCTGGTTTCCGTGAAGCCGAAGATTAACGAGGTGGGAGATCCTGGCGCGCCGAATGCTGTGCCGGGCGGCGAAGGAATTACTAAGGCTACTTTGGCGAATACGGTGATCGCGCAGTTCAACGATCTGAAAGCAGTGGAGCGGCTGTTCGCGAAATATCCTGGGGAGATTGCGGCGATTATTGTTGAGCCGATCATGATGAATGTTGGGATTTTGATGCCGGAGCCTGGGTATCACCAGGGCTTGCTCGAGATTGCGCATAAGAATGGGGCGCTTTTGATTTTTGATGAAGTGAAGACTGGCGCGAAATTGGCGCGCGGCGGGGCTTGCGAATTTTTTGGGATTAAGCCGGACATTGTTTGCTTGGCGAAATCGATTGGCGGCGGGTTTTCGTTGGCGGCGTTTGCGGCGCGGCGCGAGATTATGAATTTGATTACCGATCATCGTGTTTTCCATGGAGGGACTTACAACACGAATCCTGTGGCCATGGCGGCGGGGTTGGCTACTTTTCGGGAAGTTTTAACTCCTAAGGCTTACGAGCACGTGACCGCGTTGAACAAGAAACTAGTGGAAGGCTACGAGAAACAGATTCATAAGACCGGGATGACTGCTTACATGGCTTCGGCGGGGGCAAATGGAGCTCTGATGTTTTTCCCGAAGCCGATCCGCACATATCGCGATTGGTTAACGATTGATAGCGATATTTGGCGGCATTATTGGTTTGCTATGACGAATCGTGGGGTGATGCCGCAGCCTTATTGGTGGGATGAGCAGTGGACTATTTCTGTGGCGCATACGGATGCGGATATTGAGAAGCATTTGGAGGTGTTCGCGGAAGTGGCGCCGGCGGTGGCTGCAGCGCAGAGGGAACGGTCGGTGGCTGCGGCGCGGTAGTGGTGCGAAAAATCGAGAGGGTTTCCTCGCTTCGCTCGGAATGACGCCGTTGCGAGGATTGCGGCGGTCGCTGGTAAAAGGGAATCGCATTGTCTGACAACGGACGGGAGTCTAGCGGACCTCATCTGAAGCGGGCTTTGGGGCGCTGGGATCTTGTTGCGTTGTTTGTTGTGGCGATCTTCAATTTGAATGTGGTGCCGAGCATTGCTGCGAATGGCGGCGTAACTCTTTGGCTTTGGTTGATTTCGCTGGTTTTCTTCTTTTGGCCGCAGGGGATCGCTGTTTTGGAATTGGCGCATCGTTACCCTGGCGAGGGCGGGGTTTATTTGTGGGCCAAGGAAGTCTTCGGCGATTTTCATGGATTTCTTTCCGGCTGGTGCTATTGGACGAACAACATGATGTACGTTCCTACTGTGATGCTTTATTTCGTGGGAGTGTCGGTGTTTGTGTTGGGGCCGGGGCATGAATCACTGGCGGACAATAAACTTTTTACCGTAAGCGCTTCGCTTTTGTTGTTCGTGTTGCTGGTGTGGCTGAATATTCGCGGGTTGGGCGTTGGGAAGTGGGTGAATAATCTTGGCGGGATCGGAACCGGGATTGCGGCGGCGGTTTTAGTCGGGCTTGGGATTGTGATGTGGCTGCGCTTTGGAACTTCGGTTACTGGGGCGGATTTCCGGATTCCTGCTAATCCTCGATTTGTTTTGAATTCGTTTGGCGTGATTTGTTTTGGGTTGGTGGGGCTGGAGTTGGCTTCGGTCATGGGCGATGAGATTCGCGAGCCGGAGAAAAATTTGCCTGGGGCGGTGGCTTGGGGCGGGGTTTTGTCGGGCGTGCTTTATATTTTGACCACTTTGACGTTGCTGATTGCGGTTAGTAAGGACCAGATCAGCGTGCTGCAAGGAATTGTGCAGGCGGTTGGGCACATGGCTGGGCGCATTGGAGTGGCTTGGATTGTGGCGCCCTTTGCTTTGATGCTTAGCATTTCGATTGCGGGGATTGGATCGGCTTGGTTGGCGGGGTCGGCGCGGATTCCTTTTGTGGCTGGGCTCGATTCTTATCTGCCGGCGTGGTTGGGGCGGATTCATCCGAAATATGGGACGCCTTATGCAGCTTTGATTTTGCATGCGGTGGTTTCGGTGCTTTTGGTGGGATTGAATTTTTTAGGCGGTGGAGTGCAGGAGACTTTTCAGAAATTGCTCTCTTTGGCGGTGGTGCTGCAATTGGTGCCTTTTCTTTATATGTTTGCGGCTTTGCTGAAATTGGCCACGGGTCAGGACGACGGGAAGGGGCGGTACAGCAAGGGTGTTTTGATGGCGTCGGGTGCCAGCGGACTCATTACTACGATTTTGGCGATCATTGTGGCTTTTTTCCCTGCGCAGCAGATTACTTCGGTGGTTTGGTATGAGGTTTGGATGATTGGCGGAACGGTTTTGTTTATTGGGTTGGCGGCGTTTTTCTTTTTTATTTATGGGCGGAGGAAGGCGGCGGCTGCGGCCGGGATCTAGCGCGCGAGTTTGCGGAGGTTGAGATGGCCAGCGAGGCTAAGGTGGGCGTGCGGCGGTATGAGAATTATATCAATGGGGAATTTTGCGCTAGTGCTAGCGGGAAGTATTTTCCGGTGATTGATCCTTCTACTGAGGAAATTATCGCCGAGGTGCCTGAGGCCGGCGAAGCGGATGTGAATCGGGCGGTGGCGGCGGCGCGGGCGGCGTTTGATTCAGGGGCTTGGCCGCAGACGACCGCGCAGGAACGCGGGCGCATTCTTTTTCGTTTGGCGGAGCGGATCCGCAAGGAGGCTGCGTCGCTGGCCGAGCTTGAGGCGCGGAATTCCGGGAAGCCGATTGTTGAGGCGGAGTATGACATCGCGGATTGCGCTACCTGCTTTGAATATTATGGCGGGTTGGCCACTAAGGTCTTGGGATTTGTGAATCCGGTGCCGGATAACGCGATTAGCCTTTCTTTGAAAGAACCGATTGGGGTGGCGGCGCAGATTATTCCTTGGAATTATCCGCTTTTGATGGCGGCTTGGAAATTGGCGCCGGCGATCGCGGCTGGCTGTACTTGCGTTTTGAAGCCGGCGGAGCAGACGCCGCTTACGGCGCTGGTGTTTGCTGGATTTTTAGCTGAGGCCGGATTGCCACCGGGCGTGGTGAATATCGTTACTGGATTTGGCGAGACGGCTGGGGCGCCTTTGGTGCGGCATCCGGATGTGAATAAGATTGCGTTTACTGGTAGCGCTTCGGTGGGGAAGCAGATTGTGAAAATGGCTGCGGATACCGTCAAGCGCGTGACGCTTGAACTTGGCGGGAAATCGCCGAATATTTTCTTTGCGGATGCGGATTTTGAGGCAGCGATTGATGGGGCGCTTTTTGGCGTGTTTATCAATCAAGGGGAAGTTTGTTCGGCTGGTAGCCGGATTTTGGTGGAGCAGTCGATTTATTCGAAATTTGTGGAGGCTATGGCGGCTAAGGCGAAGACGATTCGGTTGGGAGCGCCGCTTGATCGCGAGACGAAAATGGGGCCGTTGGTTAGCCGCGATCAGTATGAGCGGGTGAATTCTTATGTGGCGCTTGGTAAGACGGAGGCGAAGATTGCGGCTGGCGGGGAGCGGCCTGCAAAATTTGCCAAGGGATTTTATGTTGCGCCTACGGTGTTCTACGACGTCGACAATTCGGCGCGGATTGCGCAGGAGGAAATTTTCGGGCCTGTGGCGGCCGTGATTCCATTTGCGAACGAGGCTGACGCGATCAAGATTGCGAACGCTACGCCTTATGGCTTGGCGGCTGCGGTTTGGTCGCGCGATATTTTTAAGGCCTTTCGCGTGGTGAAGGCGCTGCGGGCTGGGATTGTTTGGGTGAATCACATGCAGCCAACTTATGTGGAGGCGCCCTGGGGCGGATATAAGCAATCGGGATTTGGCCGCGAGCTAGGGCCTTTTGGGATTGACGAGTATCTTGAGACTAAGCAGGTGCACATCAATTTGAATGAACAGCCGATTGGATGGTACTGAGATGGGCGCGATTCAATTGCGTACAGCGGTTCCTGGTCCGAAATCTTTGGAATTGATGCGGCGGCGGGCGGCGGCGGTGGCTCGTGGCGTTTCGCATGCTACGCCGGTGTTTGCGGCGCGGGCTGAGGGCGCGATTGTCGAAGATGTCGATGGGAATCGATTTATCGATTTTGCTGGCGGAATTGGCTGTTCGAATGTGGGGCATCGGGCGGACCGCGTGGTGGCGGCAATTCGGGCGCAGGTGGATCGATTTCTGCATACTTGTTTTCCGGTGGCGCCGTATGGCGATTACGTGACGCTGGCTGAGAAATTGAATTCTTTGGCGCCCGGGGATTTTGCCAAGAAGACGATTTTGGTGAACAGCGGGGCCGAGGCGATTGAGAATGCGGTGAAGATTGCGCGGTGCTATACGCGGCGGCCGGCGATACTTTGTTTTGAGGATGCGTTTCATGGTCGGACGATGTTGACGATGTCCATGACTAGCAAGACGCATCCTTATAAGGCTGGATTTGAGCCTTTTGCTGCGGATATTTATCGCGTGCCTTATGCTTATTGTTACCGGTGCTCTTATTCGCTGACTTATCCTTCGTGCGCGATGTTCTGCGCGCATCATCTGGAGGATACTTTTAAGCGCGTGGTGGCGGCTGAGGCTGTGGCGGCGGTTGTCGTGGAGCCGGTTTTGGGCGAGGGTGGATTTGTGGCTCCGCCGCCGGAGTTTTTTTCGGTGTTGCAGGAAATTTGTCAGAAACATGGGATCCTTTTTATTGCGGACGAAGTGCAGACGGGATTTGGGCGTACGGGGCGGCTTTTTGCTTGCGAGAAATATGGGATCGTGCCGGATATTTTGGTGAGCGCTAAATCGCTTGGCGGCGGGATGCCACTCGCGGCGGTCACGGGACGGGCCGAGATCATGGATGCGCCAGGGCCTGGCGGACTTGGCGGCACATTTGGCGGGAATCCGGTTTCTTGTGCGGCGGCTTTGGCTGTGATTGAGACTATGGAGAAGGAAAATCTGAGCGCGCGGGCAGAATTGTTGGGCGAGAAATTTGCCGCGCGGGCGCGGGAATGGGCGCGGCGGTGGCCGTTGATTGGCGAGGTGCGCGGGTTGGGGGCCATGCAGGCGCTGGAACTGGTGCGTTCGCGGGAGACTCGCGAGCCGGCAAAGGCGGAGACTGAGCAGATTATGCGTTATTGTTACGAGCATGGGTTGCTGGCCATTTCGGCTGGGACCTACGGGAATGTGATACGCGTGTTGGTGCCGCTGATGATTCCGGATGGGCAATTTGAAGAGGGCTTGGATGTCTTACAGGCTGCGATTGCCTCTGTGAGTGAGGCTCGGACGCACGCGGAGCCGCGCCACGTCTGAGTTCCAAGACGTACCTCAGCGGCTGAAGCCGGGTTTATTTTGCGGTGGTTACGGCACGACTGAAGTCGTGCCCTGACAAAACTCTCCTGAGCTGCAATTACTCCCCTTCTGATTTCGCCCGTGGGGATTTCCGCGAGGCTATTGCTGCTATAGCTAGGATTCCGCAGATTACCGCTAGCGAGATTCCGTTTGGGATTGTGATGTTTTCGGAGAGGATCATTTTTGTGCCTACGAAGGCCAGGACTGCGGCCAGGCCCTGGTGGATGTAGCGGAAGCGCGGGAGGATGTGGGCCAGGGCGAAATAGAGGCTGCGCAGGCCGAGGATGGCGAAGGCGTTTGAAGAATAGGCTATGAACGGATCGCGGGTGATCGCCAGCACTGCTGGGACGGAATCTACTGCGAAGACTATGTCGCTTAGTTCTACTGCGATTAGTGCTAGTAGCAGCGGCGTGGCGTGAATTTTTCCATCGCGCTGGACTAGCATTCTTGTTCCGTCGTCTTCTAGTGAGACGCGTAGCCATTTGCGAGCCATGCGAACTTGCCAGTTGCGCCTGGAGTCGTCGATTTCTACTTTTTCGAAAATCATTCTCGCGGCTACGAGGATCAGGAAGGCGCCGAAGATGTATTCCACGTAATGGAAGCGGGTGAGTAGCGCCACGCCGCCGAACACGAAGGCGGCGCGTAGGATTAGGGCGCCTGCTACGCCGTAGTACAAGACTCTGTGCTGGGCCTCGGGTTTGATTTGGAAGGCGCGGAAGATGACTATGAATAGGAAGATGTTGTCGACACTTAGGGATTTTTCTACGAAGTAGGCGGTTAGGAAGTCCAGGCCTGCTGTGTGTCCCCGGCTGATATAAATCCACAAATTGAAAAGCAGCGAGATGGCGATCCAGCCGCCGCTTAGCAGGAGGGCTTCGCGTAACTTCACTTCGTGGGGCTTGCGATGCAGAACGAAAAGATCGATGAAGAGCAGGGCCAGAATGACGGCGCTGAAGAGCAGCCAGGTGGCGAGTGAGGTGGTGGGCATGTGCGCTCTTGGATTGGATACGGTAGCGGAATCCGCGGGCAGAATCGAGGACTAGCTGCTCGAATTGCTATATTATGAATTGAAAGCTGGAACTCGACGATTTTCGCGATTTGCACGCGACTTGTGAGGGGAAGCTAATGGACCGTGACCATTTTTACGCAACTATGAATGGCGAGGGCACCTTGGACTATGAGGTGTACCTGAATACGAAGGCGCTGCTTAGTTGCCAGAAGGATTTCAAGGATTTTTGTAACGGCGACGAATTGCAGTTTCAGATTGTTCACCAGGTGGAAGAGCTTTGGATGAAATTGATTGGTTATACGCTCTTGGACATTGATGATTTCATGCAGGCGGAGAATACCAATCGGGTGGTTACGCTTTTCCGGCGGGTGCATTCCGCTTTGCGTTTGATGATTGCGCAGTTGGATTTGCTGGAGACTATGTCGCCTAAGGAATATCAGGAGATACGGTTGCAGTTGGGGAATGGCAGCGGGCAGGAATCGCCTGGGTTTCGGACGATTTTGAAGATGCACCAGCCTCTGTGGCAATCGTTCAAGTCGGTTTATTTGGAGAAGCATGGTTTGACGGTCGAAAAGATTTACGATTCGGAGTATTCGCATTCGGATGCTTATGTGGTGGCGGAGGCTTTGGCGGAATTTGATGAATTGTTTCAGCGGTTTCGGTTTTGCCATATTCAATTGATTCAGCGGACGATTGGACTAGGAGCGAAATCTTTGAAGGGGCGCGGTGTGGATCTCTTGAATGAGGGGCAACGCGTGAAATTTTTTCCTGAGCTTTGGGAGATTCGTAGTCAGATGACGGATGCTTGGGGCGGGAAGTATGGGGTGGTGCGGGATTCGATTGGGGGGCATTAGATCGTTCGCATAGCGGCGGGTCCGAACACCCAATTCCAACCTGGGCGTCCGCCTAGGCGGACCCGCCCCTACCGGATTCGTCGGAGCGCGAACCTTAGTAACAGCATTAGCGACGCGATTATGATCGAAACGAATGCGTTGGCGGCGGGCAGCGGCGCGAACGCGATCGGCGGACCCGGCGGCACGCCTCCTCCTGGAGGAACGAAGAACGGAAATATGGGGAAGAAGACTGGGGGACGGCGAAGGAAATGGGCTACGTGGAGAATTCCGGTCGGTGGGCGTACCACCGTTGCTACGTTCATTTCTGCGGGGGTTGGTTGGGCTGGGCTCACCGGTAACAGAGGGACTTCTGATAGGCGGTTTCCGCAGCGGACTCTGGCTAGATTGAATCCATCGGTCACTAATTTTTCGCCACGGTGCAGCAGCATTGGCCGCGACGTCCAGTAGACTCCCGAGGGCAGGCGATACGAAACGTAGAAGGCTTGATCTCGTCCTAGCGTGACGAAGTTTGCGCGCTTCAGGCCGAAATCGGCGTAGTGGTTTGCCACCACTGAATCTTCTGCTACAGCTTCGCGCAATTCTTCCGGCGAGCCGATGCCGCCGGGAATTACGGAATACTGGTAATAGAGGCGAAGCCTCGCTGCGGTGCTGACGGCGATCGCTTCATTTGCCGGCAGTGGAGGCTCCGGGGTGGCGAAGAGCGGCAGCGGTTCGCCAGAGCTTTTTCGGGAAGACGCGGCGGAAATTACCACCATGCCGCAAACGCCCACGGCCAGCAGCACGAATCCTAAAATCTCGACCAAGCGGAGATCGCGGGCGAATTCGCGTACTACGCGGGGAGAGGACCGCGGAATCTTCGAGCGTGCGCGCTTGGAAAAAGGTCGCATGTGTGCAAAAGTTTGCTAGGGTCCCAAGTCCCGGAAGGATCGCCGAGAAGACCCGCTTAGGGGAATACCATGCATTGCTGATGCCAAGAGCAGTGCAGAGATTGGATAAAGCCAGCGTTGAGCGGGCGGGTAAATCTGCTGCGAACTGGCTTCCCCCGGGGTGAAGAATACACAAAAATAGGGCGATAACAAACGAGGAATTGGCGGGGCTGTGGAAAGCCCGGGGCGGGCGACCGGAGGCGGTAAAGTCTGCATTGTGGGGCGTCGATATTTCGCGGTATCAGGCGTAATGGTTCTAGAACCACGATTGTTGGGAGATTGAGGCACTGTGGCCACGGAGTACCTAAATTGCGCAAGATTTTGCATAGTGTTTTCGTTGCGGGTGTCGCGCACGAGTTCGCTCGAAGTTGGATTTGGGAATGTCGGCGGGGCTTGCTAATGAGAAGTCCTGCGATGCCGAAAGCTTACCGTGAATTTACTATTTGCCCGGCCCGGCATAAAGCGCGGGCCCTACGTTCGGAGGAGACGCTGCCGCGTCATACTTTCAAAAGATCGTATTGCTAAATGAGTTGTAGAATCGGGGACTTCCACAATTCATCGGCACTGTGAAATATGAGATTTCTGTTGCGCTCTAAGACGCTGCCCTGAAGGCCACCGCTACGAAATCTTTCTCGAAATCAAAAATGGCATCTTCGTTGCGCGGAACGGCATCAACATAGGTAGCGATTTATCAGGAGAGAGCCGGCAGTTCTTGGCTTTTCCACTTCGTCTTCCGAAATTGGGTCTCGTTGCTTGGAGGAAACTTTGGCGGATTCGTGCGATGTTTTTGTGATTGGGGGCGGCCCGGCTGGATTGGCGGCGGCGATATGCGCGCGGCAGCGGGGACTGAGCGTTACCGTTGCGGATGTGGGCGAGCCTCCGATCGATAAGCCGTGCGCCGAGGGATTGATGCCCGACGGAATGGAGGCGCTCGAGCGGATGGGAATTCCCGCGGATTCGCTAGGGGGCTGCGAAGTGGAAGGCGCGCGCTTCTTCAACATGGGGACGATGGCGGAAGCTAAATTTCCTGGGCGGCGCGGGCGGGGAGTGCGGCGGACTCGGTTGCATGAGACCATGCTGGGTCGCGCGGAAGCTTGCGGGGTGAAATTTCTTTGGCGGACGCGGGTGTCGAATTTGTCGGCTGGCGGGGTGTTTTTGGAGGACCGGCTATTTCGCGCGGCTTGGGTGATTGGAGCGGACGGAGGGGAGTCGCGAGTGCGGCAGTGGGCGGGGCTGAATCGCGGGATGCGTGGGAGCACGCGGATTGGTTTCCGGCGGCATTATCGCGTGCGGCCGTGGTCGCGGTCGCTGGAAATTTACTGGGGACGCGCGGGGCAGTGCTACATGACGCCGATTAGCGACGCGGAAGTTTGTGTGGCGGTGGTGAGCGGCGATCCGAAATTGCGCTTGGATAGCGCGATTGAAGAATTTCCGGCGCTGGCATCGCGATTGGCTGGGGCCGAAGCTTTGACGACCGAGCGCGGATCATTTACTTCGACGCGGCGGCTGGGGCGCGTTTGGAGCGGGCGCGTGGCGCTGATCGGCGACGCTTCTGGCGGCGTGGACGCGATTACCGGCGAGGGGTTGAGTCTGGCGTTCCGGCAGGCGCCGGCGCTGGCAGATGCGTTGGCTTGCGGGGATCTCTCTCGCTATCAAGTGGCGCATCGTAGAATTTTGCGGCGGCCTACGGTCATGTCGCAATTGATGCTTTGGATTGGGCGGAGTCCGCGATTGCGGCGACAGACCATTCGAATTTTTGCGGAGAGGCCCGAGGTGTTTGAGCGATTTCTTGCCGCGCATGTGGGCATGGCTTCCGATCCGAGTCTGGCGGCTTCTACGTTGCTGGTTGGTTGGCACATGCTGTCTGCCTGAGACAGCTTGATGCCGACTCGACGCGCCATCCAGTTTCGATTGACAACTTGCCTGCTCGGTCCGGGCCTGGCGCTGGTGTGCTCACTTTCTGCGATGCGCGCGCAGAGCGCCGCGCCGCTCGTCTCACTTGAGCTTGATCCTGCGCAATCGAAAATCAATTGGACATTGAGCGCTACTTTTCACACGGTGCATGGGACGTTTGCGTGCACGAAGGGCGCGATTCAATTTGATCCGGCTACGGGGAAGGCCAGCGGCGAAATTGTTGCGAATGCGCGCAGCGGGGAGAGCGGTGATCCGGGGCGCGACAAAAATATGCATCAGAAAGTTTTGGAGAGCGAGAAGTATCAGGAAGTTAGATTCTTGCCGGATCGCGTGGATGGAAAAGTCGCGTTGCAGGGTGCATCGAAAGTTCAGGTTCATGGGACCTTCGAAATTCACGGGGCGAAGCACGAATTGACGGTGCCGGCGGAAGTGAATTTTTCAGCGGAGCGCTGGACGGCGAAGGCTGCGTTCGATGTTCCTTACGTGCAGTGGGGAATGAAAGATCCGAGCAACATGTTTTTGCACGTTGGCCCGGCGGTCAACGTGGAGCTTGAATTGGCTGGTCACGCGGTACTTCCACACACAAATTAGGATTTGGCTGGCTGCGGCGCCGTCATCGAGAGTAATGACTCGATGCGCTTGCGGCAGAGCGCGGCTATGGCTTGCCAGGAATGAGAGACGCGGATTTGGGCTGCCGCGGGAGCGGCACGCTCGGCGGCTTCTTCGCGATGTTCGTAGACGTAGCGCATTTGCTGGGCTAGATGAGTTGCGTCGGGTTGGAACCATTCACATTCGTTTGCTAGCGGACCTAGATGGTGTGGTGCGTCCTTCATTATTTCTGCGGCGGCATTGATGAAATAGGTTGCTGCGGGCGGGCAGAATTCTTTTGCCGGGCCCAGGCTCGTGGTGATAACCGGCTTTCCGCACGCCAGAGCTTCGGCTAGCGGCATGCCAAACCCTTCGCCGCGATAGGGAAGTACGAAGGCGTCGCAGCCGCGGTAGAGGGCGGCTAGTTTTTGGTCGTCGAGTTCTTTGGTCAGGACGATTACGTGCGGAGCGCTGCGATTGGTGGCCAGGCGTTGGAAGCGGCGCAGTAATTTTGAATGACTGTAAAAAGTGGTTGAGCCTTGGTCTTTGATGATCAGGCTGACTTCGTCGCTGGGCCGGAATGCGGCTTGATAGGCTTCGGCTAGCAGATCGAGGCCTTTTCGTTCGATCACTCCTCCTACGAACAGGAAGGCGAATTTGCGGCAGCCTTCTGGGCGGCAGGTTTCTCCTTCGGGGCGAAATATTTCTGGATCGAGGCCGTAGGGAATTACCTGCAGCTCTTCCGGCGCTACTCCTCCTTTGATGAAAACTTCACGGACGAATTCCGAGGGCACCCAGAGCTCGTCGACGTGGCGATTAATTTCGCGGACCCAGCGGATCGGGGCGGCGCCGTATTCCCAGGGAATGAGGTTCACGAGCTTGCCGCACGGTGGCGGGCGGAAATCCGGGGGCCAGTGATGGCGGATGGTCAGATCGCAGTGCGCGGGGCGGCGGAAAAGTCCTTGTAGCAATTGCGTGCCGCCTGGGAAGTGGGCGGTGGGTAACGCGCCCATGGCGTGCGGCTCGAGGGCTACGTCGAGGCTCGGATCTTTCGTCAGGTGAGCTGCTAATTCGCGATTGGCGCGGGCTAGGCTTGAGATCATCAGGAACGGGCCGGTGATAAAAATTCCGCGGCGCTCGGCTGGTAATTGCTGAGGGGAATATGTAGCCGCTACGGAATCGAAAACGTAGCCGTATTTTTTGCGATCCGTGGCGCTGATCGGGGCGAGTCTTAGCAGACGTCCGGCGGCTTCGATTTGGCGATGGAGTAACAGAAAATAAAATATAGGCTCGAAATACTTTGGCTCGCGGCGGGCTAGCGGGCAGAGATCTAGTCGCAGGCGATAGGCGCTGGCGGTGGGCATTCTTTGGCGCAACATTCCGGCTATGGCTGGTTCGAAGGCTGGGCGTGCGTAGAAGCCGGCGCGGAAATGATCGACGGTAGTGCCTTGTTTTCCTGTGGGCTCGAAGACTTGGCCCATTAGCCAGTGGGCGCGGTAGCTGCGTTCACCGCCGCTGCCTATGAAAGTGGAATCGGAACGCTTGGTGGCGCGCTTTAGAAAATCGACGGATTCTCCTGGGGATTTTGCGCCGGCTGCGAGTAACGCTTGGATGTAGGAAAATTCTGCGTTGCGCGGGTAGGCGCGGCCGCCTTGGCGGGCTAAGTCGAGCGCTTCTTTGAAGCGATCGTGACGGATCATTAGCACTACTAGATTGCGGAGAAGTAGCGAGGCGAGGATGGGATGCCAGCGCTCTTCGAGCCACAGGCGAGCTAGCGCGTCGATGCCGCGGCCTGGGGATTCGATTTCTGTTAGTAACGCGGCGGAATGTTTGGCCCAGGGTTCCTGGCGGGCGCGGATGGCATCGCGGACTTGCGGGTCTACTGTTGGTGCGGCGGCGATGCGGATGTTGGTGCAGACGCGGTCGGTCGCGCCTTGCGACATCACCAGGCGCGGCTCTAGTGCGATTAGATCGAGTTCGTCTAGGCAGCGGTGATGTACCGGGGTGAAATTGCGGCTGGGTTTGCCGACTAGAGCGCGGCGGATGGCTGCGGTGTCGCCTTGTAGCAGGCGCTCGCCGGCTAGCCAGCCGATTGTGCCGTCGGTGTTTTCGGGCGGCTTTTGCATGGAGAAGATTTGTGAATTTTCTAGGATTAGGGAGTCTGAGGCGGCGGTTACTTCTTCGGAAATGGATTCTTCTGACGTCGCGCTGGTGATTAGCGCTATGCGGGCGCTCCGCTCGTACGTTTCGGTGAGCTGGCCATCGGGTACTGAGACTACGTAGAGGCCCACTGTTTTCTCCGTGGCGCGCTGGTTAGCTGAGCAGGCGCCGGAATTCGTTTACCCATTGCGGGATTACCACATCCCAATCGAAGCTGCGGAGCATGGTTTCGCGGCCGCGTTGCGCGCGGGCTTGGGCTTCTTCGCTATGAGTCATCACGCGGCGCATTTTTTGGCGCAGGTCGTCTACGCTTGGCTCGGCCCAGCGATGCTCGGCGTAATACTCCATGTCCACGTTGGCCGGGGCTTCGACTACGCCTTCGAGTTCAACCAGGTAGCCATTTTCATCATTTAGAAATTCCATTTGGCCGGACCAGCGCGAGGCGATCACCGGTAACGCGCAGGACATGGCTTCCATGTAGGGGCGTCCGTAGCCTTCGCCGCGGCTTGGTAGGACGAACGCTTGAGCGGCGCTGTAAAGCTGCGGCATTTGGGATTGCGGGAGATAGCCATTTAGGAGAATTACCGGCGGGCCGTCTTCTAGGCGCATGCCGATGCAGCGCTCGATGAAGTGCGTGAGCTTGGCTTCGAGATCGGAAGTCGGATCGTTGATTTGATAGACCTTCAGGATCAGGGCTACGTCTTCATCGGCGCGAAATTCGCTTAGATAGGCGCGCAGGAGAACGTCATAGCCTTTTCGTTCGTGCCAATCGAAGACGGAGACGAAATTGAAGGCGCGCGTTTTTGGAATTTTGAGTGGCGTGGCGCCGGGGCGAAATAATTTTGTGTCCACGCCGGGATGTACTACGCGGAGGCGTTTCAGGTCTACGCCAGCGCCGGAAAACGTTTCGATATTGAATTGGCAAGGAACCCAGATTTCATCCATGGTTTGGCAGAGTTCGGGCCAGCCGTCGGGGATACGATCGGTTTCGAACATGGTGCGGCCGATGCGGTAGATGCCGGAGAGAGTTAGATCGTAGAGATCGGGCGGGGCGCACATGTAGAAGACGCCTTGGCTTAGATCTACTCTCTGGTGTTTTAGTTCTTCCAGGCGGCGGCGGGCGTTGCGCGGGAGGAGTTTTTTTGTGTCGTGCTCCATGCGGAGAGTTTGGAGTTGGAGATGAATGCCAGCGGCGTCGAGGCCGAGGGCTTCAACCCAGGTCTCTTCGGAATAGCCGCTGCCATCGAAGATGAAGCCTTCGTAGAGAATGCCGGGGAGCGGTTTTTGCGTGGCGCGCGGTGATGGTGGCGATTTGCGGGAGCGTGCTGATTGCGTCGCGTTGGCCGCGCTGGTGGTTTCGCGAAGTTTCGTTGGAGGGACGACAGTGGCTGATGAGCGGCTCATCGCGCGAGGGCTGCGATCGAGTGTTGGCGGGCTTCGAGCGCGTCGAGGCAGTCGTCGAGGGATTCATCGAGAGAGATGCACGAGGTCCAATTTAGTTCGCGAGTCATTTTTTCGAAGCTGCCGATGCGGCGCTTGACGTCCGTGTCGACGACCGAAACGGAGCGGATGGCGAGAGAGCCTGCTTCGGGAATCAAGCCGCGCTCGACGGCTTTGCGATAGAGGCGCGTGGCCAGGCTTTTCATGGTGACGGGCTCGTCGCGGCCGAGATTGAAGATTTCGTTATTGGTGCGTTCATCGAAGGAGAAGCGGGCGATGGCTTCGGCGGCTTCTCGGACATGCAGAAAGCTGCGGACTTGGCGTCCGTCGCCTAGGATTTGCAGTGGATTCTGGCGCATCACTACGAGACGGTGAAGCATATCGGCGAATACGTGGCTGTAGCCCGGGGATTCTTCGCCTTCTTCGGCTGGGTTGATTACGTTGAAGGGGCGCCAGATGGTGAAGGGCAGGTTGCGTTGGCGTCCGTAGGCGCGGGAGAGGCGCTCATTCACGATTTTCGAGATGCCGTAATCGGTGCGGGGAATGCCGGCGAATTCGACTTCTTCTTCGCGGTGCGGCTCGTGGCGGGATTGCTCGTACACGACCGAGGAAGACAGAAAGACTACGCGTGCTACGCCGGCGTCTGCGGCTAGGCGCAGCGTGGTTTGATGGGCGGCGATATCGTTGGTGAGAATTTCGGCGGCGTGCTCGTGGTAACCGACTACGCCGTAGAGCGTGGCGACGCCCTGGATTACGCCTTCTATGCCGTGCATCAGGGACCGTAGAACATTTGGATCGGTGCAATCGCCGATGTAGAGGCGGTAGTCGCGGCGCTTGGGACGCTGGCCCCATTTTTTGCAGGTGTCGATGCCGGTGACCTCGTGTCCCGCGGCGAGAAGATGCGGGATCGCTTGAGAGAGGATGGTGCCTTCGCTGCCGCAGAGGAGGAGCTTCATCTTGTGGAGACCGCGACGACTTCCGTTGCTGCATGTGGTTCGGCGGTTGCGGAGTGCTGCGGGATTTCGCCGCCGTAGAAGCAGCCGTTGGCGGATTTTCCGCGCATGGCTGGCCAGAAACCCCAGATGTCGACGTAGAGGCAGCGGCCGTTGTCGACGATTTCTGCCAGGGAATTTAGATTGGCGAATTCAGCGTGCGGGGTCATTAAGACTACCGCGTCGCAGCCGCGTAGTTGCGAGAAATCTTTGTACTTGGGGAGGTATGGATCGATGCAGGCGGCGTCGCAGCCGGCCGCTTCGATTAGCTTTTTGAGCTTGAAACTTAGCGAATAGCGGGTGTCGTCGCTGCCGGATTTGAAAGTTAGGCCCAGCACTCCTACTTTTCGAATTTCGCGGTGGAGTTGGATTTTTCTGAAGATGTGGACGGGCATGCTTTCATTGATTTTGAAGGAATTGAGAATTAGCTCGGGGAAGGGAAACCCTTGGGCCAGGAAAAAGCCGTCTTTGAAAAGGCAGGGGCCAGAGACGTTGGCACCCGGGCTGGGCACGGTGAAGCGCGGGTAGTCGTAGCCGCAGGCGTCGAAGATGCGGTGGACGTTGGCTTGATATTGATCGGCGATTAAGTAGAACTCGTTGGCTACCGCGAAAGCCGTGTAACGCGCCATGTTGCACATGAGCTTGGCTAGTTCGGCTTCGCAGGGAGTTACGTGCAGGCAGCGATTTTCCACAAAGGTGGAGAAGAACTTTTCGGCGGTGTGGAAGCTTAGGCGATCGTAGGCGCCGATAATTTGCGGGAGGGAGCGGATTTCGACGAGGCTTTTTCCTTGCACTACGCGTTCCGGCGCGTACACGAGAAATAGATTTGCGCCTACGCGCCATTGCGTTTCGCGCTCGAGGGTTCCGCGGATGCTGTCTGTGGTTCCTGAAGAAACGGTGCTGCGCAGAACAATCATTTGGCCGTTGCGCAGGTGCGGGCGGATCGAGCGAAATAAATTGTGGAGCGGCGCGACCACGGGATTTAGATTTTCGTCGATGGGCGTGCCGAGAATCACGATGATTACGCTGCAGTTGGCGATGACGGAGAAATCGGCGGTCATGGTTAGGCGGCCGTTGGCGAGGACGCGGGCGAGCATTTGGGCTGCGCCTTCTTCGACGAAGGGGATTTCGCCGCGATTTACCGTGTCGATGGCGGATTGGTTGATGTCGATGCCGAAGACTTGATGGCCGGCGTCGGCGATGCTTAAGGTTAGGCCGAGGCCTACGTGCCCTGCTGCGCCGATTACTGCTACTTTTTCGTTGGGCATAAATTCGTTTTCGCGCTCAGTTACAACGGTCTTTTTGGGCGGCATCGAGCCTGTCGTTTCCACGAACCCCATGCGCAAGTTCGGTCCGCCTAGGCGGAGGGCACCCGCATCCGCGCCCACGACGAGTGCTCAGACAAGTTTTCGACTGAAGGCCCGTAGACTTTAAGCATGTCTGCGGCCAATCGGAATTTTCTTGATCTTATGGGCAGTCGACCGCGCGAAGTGGAGATTTGCGGGTACATCGGGCGGCGGCGTTAGAAATTTCTAATCTCCTCGAAGGCGCCCACGTGTGGGGATATAATCGCGCTCGCCATGACAACTACTGAGATTCTCTACGAAGTATCTGACCGCATCGCGACGATTACCTTGAACCGGCCGGACAAGTTGAATGCCTGGACGGCGACGATGGAGCGCGAGGTTCGGGCCGCGATGGAGGCGGCCGAGGGCGATGATGCGGTGCGCGTGATCGTGCTCACTGGCGCTGGCCGGGGATTTTGCGCCGGGGCGGATATGTCGTTGTTGAGCGCGGTGGTCGCGGGCGGCGTGGATGACCGCGTGCGCGAGCAGGCCACGCGGGCTGGCGGGGCGCGCGAAGGAGTGCGCGCGGATTTTCAGAAGAAATATTCGTATTTTCCGGCCGTGACGAAGCCGGTGATCGCGGCGATTAATGGGCCGGTGGTCGGTTTGGGGTTGGTGATCTCCCTTTATTGCGATATTCGTTTTGCTTCGGATGCGGCGAAGTTTGGGACAGCGTTTTCGCGGCGTGGATTAATTGCGGAATATGGGTTGGCTTGGTTGTTGCCGCGCATTGTGGGTTTGCCGAATGCCCTCGATTTGCTTTTTTCGGCGCGCATGGTCGACGCCGCTGAGGCGCAGCGGATGGGTTTGGCGAACGCAGTTTTTCCCGCGGACATGTTTGCGACGAAAGTGCGCGAGTATGCGCGCGATGTGGCAGCCAACGTGAGTCCTCGTTCGACGCGCGTGATGAAACGGCAAGTGTATGAAGGAATGTTTCAGACGCTGGCGGAGGCGTTTAAGGTTTCGGAGCGCGAAATGCTGGCCAGCCTTCAGTGCGATGACTTCAAGGAAGGCGTGGCGCATTTTATGGCCAAGCGCCCCGCGGCTTTTACCGGCAAATAGTCTTTAGGCCGTCGCGGTATGTTGCTTATTGAAATCTGCGAACGTTTTTCCCTGCTCGGCCAATTGCTTCAGTAGCGGTGCCGGCTCCCAGAGTTCGCCGTGTTGTTGCTCGAATTCGCGGACTCGGTCGTAGACTTTTTTTAGGCCGACTGCGTCGGCGTACCACATCGGGCCGCCGCGATAGACGGGGAAGCCGTAGCCGTTGATATAGATGATGTCTATATCTACGGCGCGCAACGCGTAACCTTCTTCCAGGATTCGGGCGCCCTCATTCACTAGTGCGTAGACGCAGCGATCTACGATTTCTTCTGGAGAAATCTGCCGTTGCTTGATTCCGGCTTCTGTTGCCCACTTTTTCACCAACGTTGCTACTTCTGGATCGTTGGTGGCTCGGCGATTTTCGTCGTATTTGTACCAGCCGGCGCCGGTTTTTTGGCCGTAGCGGCCCATTTCGCAGAGATTGTCTCCGGCCATGGCCACGCGGATTCCCGGCTTTTCTAGATGCCGATATTCTTTGCGAATGCGCCAGCCGACGTCGAGTCCAGCCAGATCGCCCACAGCTAACGGGCCCATGGCCATGCCGAAATCGTAGAGGGCGCTATCGACGGCTTCAACGCTCGCGCCTTCCTCGACGAGGAAAACGGATTCGCGAACGTAGGGATGGAACATGCGATTGCCTACGAAGCCTCGGCAATTGCCAACGAGCACGCCTACCTTGCCGAGTTTCTTCGAAAGATTCATGCAGGTGGCGATTACTTCTTTGCTGGTGGCTTTGCCGCGGACGATTTCTAGCAGGCGCATTACGTTGGCGGGGCTGAAATAGTGCGTGCCGATTACGTTTTGCGGGCGCGAGGTGGCGCTGGCGATTTCGTCGATATTCAGAGTGGATGTGTTGCTGGCTAGGATTGCCCCGGGTTTGCAGACGCGGTCGAGTTCGCCGAAAATTTGTTTTTTTAGGGCCATGCCTTCGAAGGCGGCTTCGGTGACCATGTCGGCGTTTTCGAAGCCGTCGTAGGTGAGCGTGGGAGTGATTAGTTTTAGGCGTTCGTCTACGAACTGTTGTGTGAAGCGGCCGCGCTTTACCGAGGTCTCGTAATTCTTGCGGATATTGTTCATGCCGCGATCGAGAGCGGCTTGATCGGTTTCTTTCATTAGCACTGGAATGCCGGCGTTGGCGAAAACCATGGTGATGCCGCCGCCCATTGTGCCTGCGCCAACTACGGCGGCGCGATTTACCGGAATTAGCTGGGTTTCTTTGGGGATGTCGGGGATTTTGGCTACTTCGCGATCGCCGAAAAAAACGTGGATCATGGCTTTCGATTGATCGGAGAAGAGGCAATCCATGAAAAGTTCGCGCTCGGTTTTGCAGCCTTCTTCGAAGGATTGCTTGGTGGCGGCTTCTACGGCTTCGATGGCGGCTTGCGGGGCCATCATGCCGCGCTGTTTTTTTCGGGCGGCGTCGCGTGCGGCTGCGAAGATGGGGGCGTTTTGTTCGGGCGTGCCTAGCTTTTCGTTGCGGTCGCGCGTTTTTGGCGCAGACTTTCCTGCGATTTCGCGGGCGAAGGCTATTGCGCCTTTTAGGAGATCGCCTTCGATCAGGCGATCGACTATGCCTAGCTTTGCGGCTTCTTCGGTTTTGATCGGATTGCCGCCGGCGCACATTTCTACTGCTGCGGCGATGCCTGCTAGACGCGGTAGGCGCTGCGTGCCAGCTGCGCCGGGGATGATTCCTAGTTTTACTTCGGGTTGGCCTACTTGTGCGCCGGGGGTTGCTACGCGATAGTGTCCAGCCATTGCTACTTCCAGGCCGCCACCGAAGGCTGTGCCGTGAATGGCCATCACTACTGGCTTGCGGGAATCTTCGATTCGCAGCAGGACTGTGGGCAGGTCGAGGGTGCCGGCGTTTTTGCCTGAGGTGATTTTGCCGAATTCTTTAATGTCGGCGCCGGCTATGAAGGTGCGTCCGCCGCCGATCAGGACTGCGGCTTGGATGCTGGGATCCTGATTTATTTTTTCTATCGATTCGGCGATGCCTTCGGGGACGCCTGGGCTTAGGGCATTCACCGGCGGATTATTGATGGTGATTATGGCGATGCCGTTGTCGGTAGTGAGTTGGACTAGGTCGCTCATTTTTTGGGAACTCCTCAATTTTGAAAAGTTGGCTAAGCCGTCTTTGCGACGAATGTCGATGTGTCGATTACTTGTCTGGCGATTCTCTCGCGATGGAAGGTGGCGTCGCCGAACATGGTTTCGGATGCTTTGGCGCGGCGATAGTAAAGATGCAGATCGTTTTCCCATGTGAAGCCCATGCCGCCGTGGATTTGGATGCCGCGATTGCCTACCGTGCGGCTGGCGTCGCTGGCGTACATTTTGGCTATCGAAACTGCGGTAGCGGCGTCTGGGGCTTTTTGCTCGAGCGCCCAGGCGGCGTAGTAGACGGCTGAGCGGGAACTTTCGGTTTCTAGATACATGTCGGCGCATTGGTGTTGGACGGCTTGGAATGTACCGATGGGTTTGCCGAATTGTTTGCGGGTTTTCGCGTATTCGACGGTTAGATCGAGCGCGCGCTGCATTCCGCCTACCATTTCGGCTACAAGCGCGGCGGTGGCGATGCCACGGGCGCGCGGTAGGCCGGCGGGATTTGCCAGTTTTTCTCCCGGCGTGTTCTTCAGTTTTAGGGAGTACTGGCGGCGCGTTAGATCCATTCCCGGCATTGGTTTGAGCGTAAGGCCAGGGGCTTTGGAATCGACGGCGAAGACTCCGTTGTGCGCGACTACTAGGATTGTGTCGGCTACGGCTGCATCTGGAACGAATAACTTTTCGCCCGTTAGCTTTCCGTCCGCGCTGGCTTCGAGGTGGATGTCTGCTGGATCCCAACTGGCGTTGGCTTCTAGAAATGCGACCGATGCGCGGGTTTCGCCGTGGCAGATTGGAGCGAGATATTTTTTCTTTTGTTCGGGGCTGCCGGCTGCGTCGATCAAACTCCCGGCCTGAACCACCGTGGTGAAGAATGGACCGGGCAAAAGTGCGCGGCCGGATTCTTCCAGTAGCAGAATCAGTTCTACGATTCCCAGGCCTACGCCGCCGTATTCTTCGGGGAAGATAATTCCGGTGTAGCCTTGTTCGGCTAGCTTGGACCACAGCTTCGCGTCATAGGCCGCGTCCGTTTCCATTAGGCGGCGAGCTTCTGCGATGGGGCACTCGCCGGCGAAGAATTTTCTCGCGGAGTCGCGCAGGATTTCTTGGCTTTCGGTTAGTCCAAATTGCATTTTCGTTCCTCAGTAACTGCGTGGTAGGCCGAGCACGAAATGGCCGATGATGTTGCGTTGAATTTCGGAAGTGCCGGCTTCGATGGTGTTGCCGCGGGAGCGCAGATAGCCGTAGGACCACGTGCCGTTGTCGATGGCTTCGTCGGCTTCGGAGCTTAGCTGGCCGTACGGGCCAAGGAGTTCTTGGGCTACCTGCTGGAAGCGCTGATTTAGTTCGCTCCAGAAGATTTTCTGGATCGAGCCTTCTGGGCCCGGGACGCCTGTAGAGCTGATTCTGCTGAAGGCACGCATTTGATTCAGGCGCATGATTTCGATTTCGGCGTAACACTGGGCCAGCTTTTGGCGAATGATGGGGTCTTTCGCGGCCGGGGCGCCGTTGCGCTGTGTTGAGTGAGCTAGCTCGGTTAGCCGATCCATATTACGTTTGTAAATAATTTGCAGACCGGCGCCGAACGAGCCGCGTTCGTGCATTAGCGTGCCGATAGCCACGTCCCAGCCTTGATTTACTTTGCCTACTACATTGGCTGCGGGAATGCGGACATCGCGGAAGAAGACTTCGTTGAATTCGGTTTCGCCGGTCATTTGGCGTAGCGGGCGGACATCGACGCCTGGGGATTTCATGTCGACGAGCATGACCGTCAGGCCTTTGTGCTTTGGGGCGGCGGGGTCGGTGCGGACTACTACCTCGCACCAGTCGGCTAGCCAGCCGTAGCTGGTCCAGACTTTTTGGCCGTTCACTACGTAGTGATCGCCGTCGAGACGGGCGTCGGTTTGGAGGCCGGCTAGATCGGAGCCTGCGTTTGGTTCTGAGAAGCCTTGGCACCAGATTTCATCGGCGTTCAAGATATTTCGGAGATAGCGCTTCTTTTGTTCTTCGGTGCCGAAGGCGATGATCGTTGGTCCGATTAGACCAAGACCTAGAACATTGGCCATTTGCGGGGCGCCGGCGCGGGCCATTTCTTGCCAGAAAATTACTTGCTGCATAAGGCTGGCGCCGCGTCCGCCGTATTCTTTCGGCCAGGAAATGCCGGCCCAGCCGCCCTCGAAAAGTTGGCGCTGCCATTTGCGGTGGAATTCGAAGCGGACATCGAGCGATTGCTCGCGAGCGTGCTCCCATTCGCGGGGCACGTTCGTGGAAAGCCAGGAACGAAGTTCGTCCTGGAACTGCTGCTCGTCAATTGAAAGATTTAAGTCCATTTAAGCGATTCTCCCGCACTGCTAATTGCCGACACGCTCCGGCCGGATGGTATCTTGCCCGTGCCAATATTTTTTGCGGAGTTCTTTTTTCAAAACTTTGCCCGTGCCCGTCTTGGGCAGGCTTTCGAAAAATTCTACGGAGCGCGGTGCCTTGTAATGCGCGATTTGCGAGCGGCAGAATTCCAGGATTTCGGCTTCCGTCGCCTGCGCGCCCGGTTTTAAAACTACGAGCGCCTTAGGAAGTTCGCCCCACTTGGAATCTGGAACCGGGATTACGGCGACCTCGTAAATGGCCGGATGCGCGGCGAGCACTTTTTCTACTTCCAGCGAAGAAACATTTTCGCCGCCGCTGACGATAATGTCTTTCTTGCGATCGACCACGAGCAAGTAATCATTTTCATCGATGGTGGCCATGTCTCCGGTATGAAACCAGCCGCCGCGCATCACTTCGGCGGTGGCTTCGGGTTGATTCCAATAGCCGGCCATTACGCCATCGCTACGGGCGATGATTTCGCCCATGGTTTTGCCGTCGTGCGGCACGTCCACATCGTTGGCATCAACGACGCGCATCTCGGCCCCGGGAATAGCGTAGCCGGTCATCGCCTGTCCCTTGAATTTCTGCTCGCCTTCCCATTCGGAGCCGGGTTTGGAAACGGAAGTCGAGAGTGTCGGCGAAGTTTCGGTAAGGCCGTAGCCGGAGAAACATAGGCAGCCTAGTTTCTGTTCGAGCTCGCGGACGAGCGTGGGAGATGAAGCTGCGCCGCCGATGCTAATGCGGTCGAGGCTGCTCAAATCGTGCTTCTCGCGCTGAGGGCAATGAATCAAAGCGAGAGCCATAATCGGAACGACTCCCAGTCCGGTTACGCGCTCTGTCTCGATCAGCCGGAAGATCTCCGCCGCATCGAACTTTTGCAGCATCACGTGTTTTCCGCCCAACTGCGTTACGAAATGCGCGGCACCCCAGCCATTGGCGTGAAAGAGAGGAATGGTGTGCAGATGCACCATGTCGATCGATGGATTGAAACTGAGGCAGGTGTAAAGCGCGTGCAAATAAATATTTCGATGCGAGAGCATCACCCCTTTGGGATTGGCGCTGGTTCCGCTGGTATAGAAAAGCTCGGCGAGAGCGTTTTCGTCGAAAGTGGTGATGTCCGGTTGATAGGGTTCGGCAGCTGCGAGCATTGCGTCGTAATTCTGCGGCGCGAGCCAATTTTGATTTGGTTCGCCATCGAGAAGGACGATGCTCTTTAGCGACGGAACGCTGGCGCGAAATGAATCCACGATCGGGAGGAATTCGGTTTCGACGAAGAGAATGGTGGCGCCGGAATCGTTGAGAATAAAAGATTGCTCTTGCGGCGATAGGCGGATGTTGAGCGGGAGCAATACTGCGCCTGCTTCGAGCACGCCATAATAGGCTTCGAGCAGGCGGTGGCAATTGAGGCTCATGAACGCGACACGATCGCCGGGCTTTAC
Organism: Acidobacteriota bacterium; assembly: GCA_013286465.1. GTDB lineage: Bacteria > Acidobacteriota > Terriglobia > Acidiferrales > UBA7541 > Palsa-147. The sequence goes on from JABDFR010000022.1 coordinate 34,857, forward strand.
TCCTGCTTTGCGCAATGCGCCAGCGAGCCGGGCTGCTCGATCGGCGAATTGGCCGTAGGTGTAACGCGCGCCTTTGCAGACGATCGCGGTGGTTTGCGGAAACTGTTGTTGTGCGTAGCGAAGAAACCGAACCGGGGTCAGTGGGATATTCATTTGGCGACGCCCGCCTGCTTAGGCGGTTTGGCCTCCGTCTACCACCAGGACATGTCCGGTAACGTAGTCGGATGCCGCTGAGGCTAGAAATACCGCGGCGCCCTTTAGATCGTAGTCCGAGCCGAATCTGCCCAGCGGAATGCGTTTCAGAAAAGCTTCCTTGTTGCGTTCGATTACGATTTCCGACATGTGCGTGGGGAACCAGCCTGGGGCTATGGCGTTCACGTTGATATTATGCCCGGCCCACTTGCATGCCAAGTCCTTCGTGAAGATGATCACGCCGCCTTTACTGGCGTGGTAGCCGATGGCGGGGAGTTCCGGAGGGGCGCCGCGTAGGCCGGCCACACTCGCGATATTGATAATTTTTCCACGCTTTTGGCGGAGCATGATTTTGCCGGCGGCTTGCGAGAAGAGGAATGTGCCGGTGAGATTCGTCTCGATTACTTTGTTCCAGGCTTCGAGCGGCATGTCTTCCACCGGGGCGCCCCAGGAGACGCCGGCGTTGTTGATCAAGATATCGATCTGGCCGAATTCGGCAACGGTGCGGTCGACGGTTTCTTGAATGCTGGCTTGATTTCTTACGTCACAGGCGAGGGCTAAGGTTTTTACGCCCTTTGCCGCGAAATCCTTTGCGGCTTGTTCGCAGCGGTCCTTCTTGCGGGCGCAGAGGACCAGATTAGCGCCCATTTCGGATAGCGCTTCGGCCATTTGCAAGCCCAGACCTGCAGCGCCGCCGGTGATTATGGCCACACGTCCGGTCAAGTCGAAGAGCTGTTTGACGTTCATCTAGTGAGGCGTCCTCAGAATAATTGCGGCACGGATATTAAGAATTTCGGCACGGAATTTCAAGCGGCGAGAGGTGCGGCGCGTCCGGTTCGGGCGCGCCGCGCTCTTCTGCTGATGCTGCTTAGAACGTAAAGCGTGCGCCTAGCTGGAATTCGCGCATCGGCAGCGCTGATGTGAAGCCCAGTGGCGTGCTTGGCCCGGCGGTGGTGCCGTCGGGTAAAACCGTGCCGGGCTTGATGCCCTTTACTTTGAAGGTAGTGAAGCCTGGCGTGAGAGGGAAGAACGGGCCGACTTCGTTGTTCACGCTGGCGTAATTGGTGCGATCGAACAGGTTGAATGCTTCCGCCGTAATTTGCAGGCGGAGGCGCTCGGCAATCTTGTGTTCCCAGCTCAGGCGCATATCGAAATCATAGAAGTCAGGACCGAGACCGCTGTCGCGCGGCGCGCCAACGGGACGCTCGTTGGTGGTGTGATTGTTTCCATTCACTTGGCCGCCGGCGAGCAAATTAAACGGATGGCCGCTGTGATAGGTGAAAATCGGCGCGAGCTGGAATCCTCCAAGGATCGAATTCTTGAAGGGACTCTGGAAAATGCCGGCGACCACGAACTTGTGGCGCTCGTCGAATTCCGAGAGGGCGCGATCCGCATTCAGATCCGTCGGATCCTGCGGGCCATAGTCGGTGTTGAAGTCGGTGGAAGTGTCGTAGGCCTTGCTATAGGTGTAGTTTCCGAACAGCGTGAAATTATTTCCGAAGCGCTTCTTCACCTCGATGATCCCGCCCTCGTAGAGCGCCGAAGCTGCTGACGTGTACTGGTTATTTTGGACGATGAGGGGATTGACGAAACAAGGCGATACAGGCAGGCCGGGCGGCGGGGTGGTCACGGCGCACGGGTAGACGCCGCCAGCGCCAGGCCCTGACGTCTCGAGTCCTGCGTACGGGTCGGTTCCGGCGCCGCCGTTCCAGTTTTTGTATGACACCGATTGCCCGTTAGCCAGCGTGATGGTGCTCACCGGGGTGGATGGCTGGAGGTTTGTGTCGATGGCGACCGGCAGACGTAGCGTGTGCGAGTAAATTCCGCTGACGGAGACGGAGAAGCCCTTCGAAATCTCGCGTTCGATGCCGATCGAAATCTGCTGAGACTGGGGCGGCTTGTAGTTCGGCGGATTGCTGAACAGAACGGTCAGTGGCGAAATCGGGCCGCTGTTCGTCGGAAAGATTCCGTACGGAGCCACGAGCGCCGGAGTGACGCAGGCCAATTGGCCCGGGGGAGGCACTGTGCAGCCGATCGCCCCTGCTCCGAACAGGCCGGTAAAAACTTGGTCGGCGGTGGCGATCGGAAGACCCGAGGGAAGTAGGGAATCCGCATAAATAGAGATGTACCGAGTGCATGGGCTGCTGCCAGTGCCTGGGAAGATAGGGAACCCAGGGAAGCCCACGCCGCACGTACCGACGGCGTTGTTGACTTGATCGGGCACCGAAGAAGTGTTGTGCTGATTCTCGACGGTGCTGCGGTTCTTGTTCAGCACGCCCAAGCTCAAGTCAACTTGTGGAATTTGTGCGTCTACGGGGCCGTAGAAAATTCCATAGCCGCCGCGGATCACAGTCTTGTGATCCTTAAAGGGATCCCAGGCGAACGAGACGCGCGGTCCCCAGTCGCCGTAGTAGGTGTTCAGCGGCTTGAATTGCGAATCGATTTCATAGCGCAACCCGAAATTCAGAGTGAAGCTCGAAGTCATCTTCCATGAATCCTGCCAGTAGAAACCGGTAAGCGGACGCGTGTACGCCGGATAGTCAGGATCGCCGAAGCTCTGCTGATAGAACTGGGGCAGACCGAACGACGCCGACTGTAGGGAATTGATCGATGCAAGCGCCGGGGTGAGCAGGTCGCCCGGCAGGTCGCCGAACACGAATCGTCCGGGCATGAAGGTGTGCGATTCGGAGTGATTTCCGCGGAGCAGCTCGGAGACGCCGAACTTCATCGAGTGCTTGCCGCGGATCATCGTGAAGTTGTCGGCGATTTCCGTACGGCGGAGAATCGTCAGGTTCGGCAGGAAAATGTTCGTCCCGAGATTATTGGCGAAGCCCGAAAGTTGGATGCCGATCTGGCCGGGCTCGTTCGGAATCACGTTAAAGCTGTTGTAATCATATTGCGCGCGGAATTCGTTCTGCGTACGCGGGCTCAATTGATGGAACCACGCCGCCTGGAGGTTGTTATCGTAGTCGTGTGTCGAACTCCCAGCCGAGAAACCGGTCAACGATTGGACGTCGGGATTTTCTTCAACGTCATGAGCGTAACGGTAGGTAAGGAACAGCTGATCGGTGTCGCTGAAGCGGTGATCGAGTCGGAACGATGCGAGATACTCGCGCGTGTTGTAGGGGAACACGCCGCCGTTGGATTCAAACTGATTCACGAAGTAGTTGCTGATGGGATTGGTGGCCTGATTCTGCGTGAGTACTCCCGTGAGAATCTGCGCGCAGCCGGCGCCCGGCACGAACGTGACAGGAGCTGGCGCCGGCAACCCGAGTTGCAAGGCGACCGCGGCGCCAACGGGACCGCTCAGGCACGGGACCGGAGTAGCTCCGGCGGACGCTAGAGTTGCGATGGCCGCTTGCTGATCGACGGACGGACGGAAAATGCTGGTGTCCGTCAGCAACGGAACGGCATTCTGCGCATTTTGAAGTAATCCCTCGAAATCGGCGAAGAAAAATGTCTTGTCCTTTTGGATGGGCATGCCGATGTTGCCGCCGAATTGGTAGCGCTGCAGAGAGTTCTTGATTGGTTGGCCCACTGAATCGGGAGCAAGCGGATCAAAGGGCTGTCCCGGAGCCAGCGCCTGACTGAAGGCGAAAGGATCGCGCGAATCGAGCGCATCGTTGCGGATGAATGTGAACATGCTGCCATGGACATCATTCGTGCCGGACTTGGTGGCGATGTTGATGGAAGCGCCGCTCGCGCCGCCCAATTCCGCAGTGTAATTGCTGCGGTTGACTTGGAATTCCTGCACTGCGTCCTGGCCTACGGTGGGTCGCACGCCGCCGGCGTCATCCTGAGCTTCGCCGCCATCGACAGTAATGCTGTTGCCGCGGCCGTTGCTGCCGTAGAAGGAAAGGCCGCTCTGCGGCGTTTGCTTCACGCGAAAATCCTGGTCATCTGCAAGCCGGGTGGAATCGGAGACGCCGGGAAGAAGCAGAGTGAAGGTGAGATAGTCGCGGCGATCGATGGGCAAGTCTTCGATGTATTGTTCGTTGAGCGTGTTGGCCTGGCTGCCGCGCTCGGTTTCAACAACGGGAGGCTCGGCGTTCACTTCGACCTGCGTTGCGGCGGTAGCAACCGCGAGTCGAATATCGGCGATGGTCGTTTCGCCGACGTTCACGGTCACGCCTTTCAGCACTTGCGTCTGGAAGCCGGAGACGCGCGCTGTCAGTGTATAAGTCGCGGGCGCCAATCCTGAAAATCGATATTGGCCTGTGGTGTCGCTCGCCGCCGTGGATTTCAGGCCGCGGGTTGATTCCTCAGCGACGATGGTGGCGTTGGCAATCACGCCGCCAGACGGATCGGTCACCGTTCCGCTGATATTTCCTGACGCGCCTACGCCTTGCGCGCGAGCCGCACGAGTTCCCACAAGCAGGAATACGATTATGCCAAGCAATGAAATCAACTTCTTCATACGCTTCCTCCTGGAGTGCAAATCTCCCGCGCCACGTTGTTGATGAGACGCAAGCGCGAACCGATCCGCGCGTTGCGTGTCGCTATGAAAAAAGAGAAGTGCTCTCGGCCAGCAGAGACACCCCGGCGGGACGGGCAAATCGTCCCGGAAATTACAGCGTTCTTCTTTGGTATCCAAGAATTCAGGTTACGCCTAACCCTCGCGCTGCCCCGCGCGGGCGCGCGACTTCGCCTAGTAAATTATTGCAAACTTCGTCCGCTTCGCTCCGTGGCCCGGTGATGCCCCACATCTGGCGGGGAGTATGCCACGGTTAATCGTCCGGTCAAGGTATAGTACCTGCCCGTGTTTCAATTAGTTATCGGGCCGCTGGCTGTGTGGCCAGCGCGCTAGCTTTTGGGTGCATCCGCCAAACTGAGTGGACTAGTAACTTCCGCACTTTTCCAGAAATCTTCATACGTAAAACCCCGGATTGACGCTGCTTCGCGGACGATTTATACGGTACGCCCCGCGCGCTTCCAGCCAGCGCGCGGAGGGCGGCGATGAACATCCGCGCGGAAAGGCCCGGCGAGACGGCTTGGACAGTAGCCCAAGGAGAGCGCAAATGCAGCAAATCGACGCCCTGGTAGTTTCGGATAAAATGGAGCATGTGCAATCGCTGGTCCGCATCTTGGACGGGTTGCTGACAAACGTCTACGTGGCGTGCACGATCAAGCAGGCCCTGGAAGTGCTTGGGCGGCAGCCACTCGGGCTGGTTTTCTGCGACGAGCGGATCTCCGGCGGCTCGTACCGTGAATTGCTATCAGCCGGCGATGCCCGGCGGCGAGCTTCGCGGCTGGTGGTAATGCTGCAGACAGGCGAGTGGGACGAGTACCTCGAGGCCATGCGGCTGGGGGCTTTCGAGGTAATCCGCTGTCCTGTACAACCGACCGACGTTGAAATGACTCTAATCAACGCGACACGGGATCAGGCACACAGGGCTGCCATGCGTATGACCGCGTGAGCAAGAAGAATCGCGTGTTTTGAAAATTCGGTACGTTGGGCGTAGTTGCTCCTCCTCGTTTCAAGCCCATTCAGCTCCGACTGGCGGCAGCCGATTCCGGCGTTTGAGTGCGTCGCAAAGGGGCTGCCACTGCCTGGCTTCAACGTCCACAGCGATCGTTCCTGCCCGAGCTGCGGGAGCAGAAAGATCTCCAAGTCGCATCGGCGAAGTTTTTACCAGCGCTATATCTTGTCGCTATTCCGTGTGCGCCCGTACCGCTGCGATTCGTGCGACCGGCGCTTCTACCGGCGGTCTGATTCCGGCCAGGAATCCCCAGCCAAAGCGGCCTGAAACACAGGCTAAGCGCGCACTGGCTGTGAGTCGAGACTAGAGCGAGTTGAGCGTTCATTCGCGCTGCGCAGCTGCTGAGTTTGACGCTGCGATGCGCTTCCGCTATTATTCCAACGCGGGGTGGAGCAGCCTGGTAGCTCGTCGGGCTCATAACCCGGAGGTCGTTGGTTCAAATCCAACCCCCGCAACCAATTTCTTGTTTCGATTGAAGGGCTTCCAGGCGCTCGCGGGAAGCCCTTCTTTTTTGCGCAAAGCGAATGTCACCGTTTTTGTCATTTGCGACGGCGGCTGGGTCTACTTCGCGAGCACAACGGAGGGACAGTGATTCTGGACCATTCAGCCGCGATCGCTCTCTTCAAAGAGCAGCTATTCGAACTGGGTGTTGTCAGGCAGCTAAGTTCAGACGACCCAAAGTTCAAGAGCTGGAGAGACACAACTAACGCTTATTTTCAGAAATTCCTCCGCGACTCACCTCACTTCAAGACGTTCACGCTTCTCACGTTCACAGGACGGTTTCAGGTCAGGCCGTACGGCGGCTACTCCGCGGCTACCTTCGGCTTTATCACGGAAGAACAGTCCGAAAAGTTCAACCGCGATTGCGCTCAGGCTGAAGAATCTATAAAAGCTGCTATCAAGCAGCTCGAAATCTTCGGAGTAGATTCCGATTTGGAAGATTTGGAACCGTTCACGGAAAGCGATACTACCGTCGAAGCCGAATATCCAAGAGCATCGGATGCGGCTAGAGTTCAGCAGACTTTTCACGGCCCAGTCGTAATTCATCACCAAGCCATTGCCACCGACCAAGCAATCCAAACAATCGAGCGCATGGGCGATGCTTCCGGAGAGAGTTTTAAGCAAATCGCGGCCTTGTTGAATGAAAGTTTGGAGCTTACTGGCCGGCAGAAGCTCGAAGGGCTTAAGGCAATCGAAGACCTCGCGAAAGCCGAGCAGACGCCCGAAGAAAAAAAAGATTGGAAATCCACTCTCGTGGTTTGGCAAGCGTTGGCAGCGATTGCGGAAAAGGCAACGGACGTAACGGCGAAGCTTGGCCCACACATGCACAACATTTACAAAATGATTGAAGCGGGTCTAAAGTCCCTCGGCCACTAGTCGTTGTTCTCGTGGTCAAAGTCCGATTCATCTTCATCGTGACACGTGCACTCGCAATCCGGGTCATCGCACCTTGTGCAGTCCCCCGATAGACACTCATCACTCAAGAATCACCTCGCTAAACCGCCGCCGCCCAAGATCCATCCGGGCGGCTTTGGGCCGGTCGGAGAGACGCCGCAAAAATCGATAAGTAACACCCCGCCGTTTTCTCCGACTGGGGGTGTCGCCGGCGGCGGCGGAAGCGGACTCCATTGACTGGGAATCGGAGTGCCATCGGCATACGTCTCCGGTGGACTGTTCGTAAGGGCGCGGTTTGGCGGATTCCACGGTCCATTGCTAGGCATTTTCTTTTGTCCTTTCACAAAATTTTCACGGGCGGGAGAGTCGTAACGCCCGCCCGTGCACTGCGCCGCAGGAGTGCGGCTCTTGCGTGTGACGCCGCCGCGCGCGGCCGCTGGAGATGTTCCGGAGAGCGCGCCGCCGTCGCCACGCAAAACTCTTAGGAATTCTTGACGAGTTCCCGCAGCGACTCGTCTATCTCGTCGATCTCGATCGGTGGGTTGCCGCCGCCATCACGCGCAATCAGGCGCAGCTTTCCAGGCGCGTCCGGCAAAACGGCGTGGATGCCATCGGGTCTGATTTTCGAAAGATCATCGATCGCCGCGGTTGCTTGCATCGCATCCAAATTGCCGCGGTTCGAAATCGTTGACGGGCGAACGTCGCCAATGTCGTCACCTCGAACGGCTCCGAGACTTTTGAACATCCCGATTTGCCGCTCGGCTTCATCGGCATGATTGCGGGCACAGGCGTTGTGAAAATCTTTCCCGCTACTTGTCTCGCACTCGGCCGCACGGTCCACGTGCGCGCGCGCCATCGTTTTGTGAAATTCCGCGCAACTCAGAGCGTTGCTTTTCAAACAATCGTTTAGCGTCATTTTTTTTCCTCTCAGTTCAAAAGTTGTGACCGGGCTAACAATTACTTCGGAGTCCAAACTCCGGTCGTTGTTTTTCTCTCCCTTCAAATTTCGGCGGCAGCTTCGCGCAAACTTTCGGCGGTCGCTGCGTCGTGTTGCCGAGCAAATTCGATAATTTCTTCAAGTGTTTCGCCGAGCGCGAGCCGCCGCTTTAGAAATTCCCGAAGCGTCGCTCGGCGGTGAAGGCCGCCTATCGAGTTGACTCGCTTTGCGAAAGCGTCCGGAGAGTCGTCCGGCTTTTCCGCGGGGTGCGCGCGAAATTCGCGAAGCTGGTCCCACGGGTTAACTGTGCCTCTTGAGAGAACGCGTGTCCGCGCGTCCAGGATTGGATCGCTCTCATCGAGACCGTCAATCATGTCGGCGATCGTGAAAACTGGTCCTTTATTCGGATCGAAAAAATCTCTCATTCTCTTGCTCCTTTACTTCTGCTGCCGTGCCCAACTTGCGAGCGCGGCGTGAAATTTTTTAAGCCGTTCGTCGTACTCGGTCACCTTCAACCGCAGCTCTCCATCCAATTGCTCTCTCCCCTTGCCGGAAACGTAAATGTGACCCGTGTCCGTCCAACGCATGTGGCGGCTCACGAACGCGGCGAGTTCCGATCTCGCGATGGCGAGTTGCGCCTCCGCAGTTTTCAATTGCGCGCGGGCCTCAGCCTTAAAATCCGGCGGTGCGTTCGTCCGTTCGGCTGCCGTCCGCTTATCGCTGATCGCGTCCATGTTTTCTCCTTAGTGAGTTCGAAGCCACTGATCGCGCGTCGGTCCCCGATTTACATTCGGCTCAGGTCCCGAGTCGGTGCCGCACTGATTGCAGTGCACGCGCGCGCCGAGCTGCACCGTGCAACGTGAGTTGCACTCCGGGCACGCTTCAACTTTCGGAATCCAAATTCCATCGGGCCGCGTTGTCTTAAGGCCGCGCAATTCCTTCTCGAATTCGATAGCCGCTGTTTTTCCAACTAGCTCATTGCGCGGAGAGGCCGGCCCGCGAAAGAAATTGAGGAAACCATTCCAGCCTTGTTTCATCAATTCGATCACGCCGAACACACCGAAAGCCGATGCTTTCAGTCCGTGGACCGCAAGCGCGAGCGACATCACGCAATCGTCGTGCATATTGCTTGGAGCCGCGTATCGGATGGTTGTTCCGTCCAACTGGTATTCGAAGCTCTCCAACTCGCGGCGATACACCAAAAACTTTTCCGTTGCCGGCACCGAAATCTGGCAGTTGTCACAGGCAAGGATGAGCTGTTCGAGCAGCAACTTTCGCGATGGCTGCGTAAAAATGAATGGCTCGATAGCAAGTCCGGCCGCGGCCAGTGCTTCGCTAATCGGGTCGCCGATACCCGTCGCGTCCACGTAAGCTTTCGTAC
>JABDFR010000023.1 GCA_013286465.1 Acidobacteriota bacterium
GAATGAACAATGAGACTGCCTGCGGGATTAATTCGCCGCTGCAGCAGGTTTTTCGTCGGCGGTCATCGGCATTCCGCCAACATTCGCTTCTTCGACCGGCAACACGCTGATGAAACGCCCGGTGCGGCCCTTGTCTTCAAAAAGCACCACGCCGGTAATCATCGCGAAAAGGCTGTCGTCCTTAGCCAAACCGACATTGCGTCCGGGCTTATAGCGAGTGCCGCGCTGGCGAATCAAAATGCTGCCGCCGGTGACCAACTGGCCGCCAAAGCGCTTGACGCCGAGCCTCTGTCCGTGGGAATCGCGGCCGTTTGTTGATGAGCCGCCGCCTTTTTTGTGCGCCATGCTGTGCCCCTATGAGAGCGAAATGTCGCTGACCTGCACGGCGGTGTAATACTGCCGGTGTCCGCGCGTAATCTTGTATTGCCCGCCGGTCTTATATTTGCAAACGAGCCGCTTTGCAGCCCGCCCGTGCCCGACGATCTTGCCGGTAATCTTGGCGCCCGATGCCTTGTCGCCAGTGAGAAAATTCTTCTCGTCGGAGCGTACCGCGACCACGTCGCCAAAGGTGACCTTAGCCCCGACCTTGCCGTCGAGCTTCTCCACCTGAATGGTCTCGCCCGGCGCGACCTTATATTGCTTGCCCCCACAACGAATCACCGCGTACATACAGCCTCCCGAAGCAATTGCGAGCCTTTTATTATAAGGGGATATCGCCACGAACGTCAACGAGCGTTCGGGCCGATTATTCGTCCGCTTTCTCCATCGGTGGCGCTCGGGAAGTAGTGGTACAGCAAGTGCAACACCGGAAACTCAGTCGCCGAAGTTCTCTCCGGGCCGCATTTCTGTTCTACGCTGAGACATGCTCGACGGGTTTCGGGACTCGGTTCGGAGGTAGGACCATGAGAATGATTGTTCTGTCTGTCGCGTTAATGCTGTTCAGCTCCGCGCTCGCACCGGCGCAAAAGAACAGCGCGAACGATGAGGGCGGGCACATCCAGGCGCTTGAAATCGCGTGGAATCACGCCTTGGAAGCAAAAGACACGCAGGCTTTGGCCCAGTTACTTGCGAACACACTTTTATCCGTTGATATCGACGGAAGCGTTCAGTCCAAAAGCGAATTCCTGGCGAGCATCAAAGCGCCCGACTACCAACCGTCGCTAGTCGTGACAGAGCAGAGCAGCGTACAAGTTTACGGAGATTCCGCAGTCGTTGTCGGCGTGTTTCGGGTAAAAGGCAGCGATAAGGGAAAGCCCTATCAGCACCGCGAACGATTCGTCGACACTTGGATCAAAATCGACGGCAACTGGCAGTGCGTAGCGACAACGAGTACCCTGATCACCGCGAAATAAGACGGCGAATTGGGGCCGCGACACCCGCTTGTTGGAGACGATGCGCCGTCTGACTCCAAGGCTATTCAAACTTTCGCTGAGCTTCACGCTTGCTATCAGCCTGCTCGCTCGAGCCGATGCCACCACCGCTCCGATTTACGGCTATAAGGTGGTCGCGAAATACCCTCACTCGACGGACAACTACACCGAAGGGTTCTTCTACCTGGACGGGATGTTTTACGAGGGGACGGGCATCAAGGGACGTTCCGCAGTGCTCGTCATCGATCCGAAAACAGGAAAGACGCTGCAACATCGAAGTCTGCCGCCCGAATATTTCGGCGAGGGGATCGTCGACTGGGGTCCGAACATCTACGAATGGACATGGACTTCGCATATCTGCTTCGTCTACGACCGCTTCAGCCTGCAGCCAGTGAAGCAGTTCACTTACACTGGAGAAGGCTGGGGCATGACTCGGACGGCAAAGGAGCTAATCACCAGCGATGGCAGCGCCACGCTGCGCTTTCGCGATCCCAATACCTTTCGGGAAACCCGCCACATTCTCGTAAAAGATGGGAGCAAGGTAATCGACCAACTGAATGAACTTGAATTCATCAAAGGCGAGATTTACGCGAATATCTGGCACTCGGACATGATCGCGCGGATTTCGCCACGGGATGGGCACGTAATCGCGTGGATCGACCTGACTGGACTGCTCCCGTCCAACGAAATGATCGATGCCGAATCAGTCCTCAATGGAATCGCCTACGATCCGCAGCACGATCGGCTCTTTGTTACCGAGAAGCAGTGGCCAACGGTATTCGAGATCAAGGTTAATCAACGCACTCTCGAAAAAGAGCGCGCGCGGTAATTACCGCCGTTAACTGAGGTTCCGGCGAATAGGCTAACGCAGATTTTTGCTGCCTCTCGGGTGCTCAGCACACACATGCGACGCAAACTCCGAGTCGCGCAGCCGTTCGTAGTGAATCATCATCTCGCTAAGGGATTGGCCAACGGGCGGCCCTAAAGGGTTGAAAGCCCATGCACATGCGTTGCAAGCCCAGCCCTGAAAGTTCTCGCTTTCCACCCAGACAAGCTTGCGGCGCGTCTCCTCCATGGCCCCGGAGATTAACGATAGAAATGGGTTGGTGTCTGTGGGGAATCCAACACTGGCGAGAATTGCTATCTCAATCCGAGCTCATCCTCGAACTGCCGAATGACGCCGTAGCACTCACAGGCGGATTTTTCGAGCTTCCTGCGATTCACGATCTTCACCGCGCCTCGTACGTACTCCAGGATTCCCTTTTTTTGCAGTAAGGCCGCTGCCAGGCTGACCGTGGATCGGTCCGTGCCCATCATGGTCGCGATGAAATCGTGGGTGATTGGAAGCAATCCGGAATTCACACGATCCTGCGTCATCAGCAGCCACCTCGAGAGACGCTGCTGGATATCGTGCAGCCGGTTGCACGCCGCCGTCTGCGCAACTTGCATTCCCTGCAGCCCCGTATGCCTGTTCAGTATGGTCTGCAACTGCGGCGCCGACCGGAGAATCCGCTGCAGCGCAGTACCCATCATTCGCGAGGCGTCGCCGGCAACTTGCATAATTTCGCGCACGGAACTTCTGCTCAAGCCGGCCGCTAATCCTGCTCCAACGTACCCCTCGTTACCTACCACGCCTACTTCCACGGTTCGGCCGTCCTTGGTCACCACAACCTGAGAAACCATTCCTCGGTTCGGGAAATAAACGAACTCGATATTTTGTGTCGGCTCATGAATGCTCAGATGACTCGGCAGATCGATGTACCTCAAGTCGGCACGCATCAATTCATATTCATCATCAGGCAGTGTCAGCAGCACCTTGTTCCGTATTGGTTTTCCGTCGATGTCCGTCCGGTCGCCTGACCGTTCGACTCGAAAGTCTTTTCCACTCATGGCAATCCTGAACGGCTCCAAATTGTCTTGCACTTATTAAGCGACGCTTCGTGGACTCTGAGAGGTCATAACAATTCAACCAAAAAACGGTCTAAGAATCTGTTCGAAATGGCACACTCTGCTCAACCAAGGCGCGAATCATGCGGCGGATCGAGACGGAGCCAAGTTCGGATGGTTGGAGGTGAAGATTTAGCGGCGGTGGCTGATCGGCGCAATGCTTGTTGCTCCGCTTACGGAGCCCTCACACTCGCAGCCGCTCGGGAAAATCGGATTAAGAATGTGGATGCGCTTTATCGCAGATGGTCGTCAATTGATCGATGGTGGCTTGCGTGTAGCGTTGAATTGTGGAGAGCGAGGCGTGGCCGAGGAGTTCCTGGATCGCGCGTCGGAGTATTCCGAGTAAAAGGCACAGATCAGGGAAACTAGACCAACACCGCGATCGATTCGTCGACGCGGGGATCAAAATCGACGGCGACTGGCGGTACGTAGCGACAACGAGTACCCTGATCACCGCTAAGTAAAACGCCGCGGTTGGCCGCCGAGCTTAATTTCCGCCGCCAGTTTTTTGCTGCTTCGCCAGCCTCACCGTCCACAAATTAAATCCGATCGACATCCCGAAAAGCATCCCGCGTAACCCGTCCGCCCAACCTTCTCCGACCACGGCGCTCAAGTGCGTGAGCCTTATAGAAACCAGCGCCAGCGACAGAAAAACCATGCCCACGAACATCGTCGTTTTTGGGTTCTTCCATTTATTCGAGACAATCATGGTGCCTCCCCTCTGAATTTAGTCCGTAATCAAATACCAGGCCATCAACGCCATCTTCACGCCCACAAAAGTAAGCGCCACTGAAAGAAGATCCCAGCTCCACACGTGATTCACGTAGTAGCGGTAAGCGAAAAGCAGCGTAGCAGTGACACCGGTAATGATCCCGGCCAAGCTGGTGGACTTCAGCCGGTGATTCAAAAACCGCTCATCGACAACGGCGCCCACAAGTGGAATTTTCATTTTTTCCGCTCCAACGTGAAAATCTGATCGGTGGAACATCCGAAAACCCGCGCAAACAACAACGCCAGCAAAAGACTGGGCACATAACGGTCCCGCTCAATCGAATTAATACTCTGCCGCGAAACCCCTACCGCGTGCGCGAGCTGCTCCTGCGTCCATCCCCGCGCAACGCGCAGCTCCTTAACTCGATTGAGTATCGCAGGCGCCATGTAAAGCCAACTTTCCAATCGAATATATACGGCGTCGCAGAGAATGTCAAGCCGACTTGTCATTTATTATTTCACGGGCCCGACTGACGCCGTCGGCGTCACACTCAAAAATTGAAGCGGTAGCCCAGAATCATTTTGGCGATAAGGTGATCGGTCGAGCCGGTAAGACCAACGCCAAGTCCGAAATTGATTTCCCATTGCGGCGCCAAGTTGAGATCGATGGCGGGAAAAATTTGGTGCTGCTGCTGGCTGACGGGATCTAAGCCCGTCACAGGACCAACGGAGCCATAATATTCGAGTCCCCCGGCAATCTTCGGCGTGAAATCGTAGCTGAATTTAAAATTGGGCGAGAAGACCACACCCTGATTCACGCTCGCTCCATGGAACGAGCGGTCCAGCGTGGGATTCAGCGACCAATACCAGCGCCCTACTTTCTGATCCACAATCGGACGAATCTCCCAAGTCCAGGTATCCGCGGAATATTTGCGCCGCTGGTAACCAAGCTCATTGGAAATGCTCACGCCCACCGGCCAATGCCACTTCTCCGGCACGCGCACCCGCGGACGAATATGATCGCCCACCCATTGCCAACCCTGCCCATTTTTCGCCGAAGTGAAAACGTAAAATCCTACTTCGAACCAGTCATTGAACCCATGCGTGATTTCCACGGTTTCATGCTCGGCATGATTGGTAGGCAACACGCCGTCGACAACTTGCTTCGAGCCATCGATCGTGAAATTACTGTGCAACTCGACCATCGTGTGCCCTGGCTCGACCGTCTCCGCGCCATAAACCTGAATCTCGTAATTGTCCTGCGCCCGCGCACAAGGCGCGAACCAAGTACAAAAGGTCAACGCAGCGATAACAATGAAAACTCTAACCAATGCCGCAGCTCTCTTCCCGCAGACAGCATGACCAGAGTAATTCAATCTCCGAATCGTGCCAAATGCGTCCGCCGGTTCCGCCGGCGTCCCTGCCGGCTCTTTGCGACCGCAGCTGGCGGCTGGCGCTGAAATTGTGCACGGCGAATTAAATCGAAGAAGTCGGTTGTGAGGTTTGCGCGTGAGTGTTGCCTGTGGCGAGAGGTGTGGTGGTCGAACGCCGGCAGCACGAAACTACGAGTGCGGGTGCGCCTTATCGTAGATGGTCATCAATTGATCGATGGTGGCTTGCGTGTAGCGCTGCGTCGTCGAAAGTGAAGCGTGGCCGAGCAATTCCTGGATCGCGCGCAGATCGGCGCCATCAGCCAGCAAATGCGTGGCGAACGCATGGCGGAACGAATGTGGATGCAGATTCCATTTCATCTGCACCATGCGCGAATATTTTTTCACGATGGTGCTGATGGTCCGCGATTCGAGACGCGTGCCGCGCATGCCGAGGAACACGGCTTCGGGATCGCCGCCTTCCGGCCACTCGGCGCGAATTTGATCGCGCACCGGCCAGTACGCTCGCAACGCCTCGAGCGCCTTATCACCGAAAGGAACGATACGTTCTTTTCGGCCCTTGCCGAGTACGCGAATAATCTGGCTGCGCTCGTTAATATCGCCAAGACTCAGCCCGGTAAGCTCGCTCACACGAATGCCCGCGGCGTAAAGCAGCTCGAGAATGGCACGATCGCGTTTCAGAATCAGCAGTTCGCTCTGGCTGCGCGGCGAACTCGGATCGCGGCGGAGCTTGGCGATTTGCCGCGCGCCGGCCGGCTCGACGTTATCGAGCAAGCGTGCCATTTCCTCGGCCGTCGGAATATCGGGAATGCGTTTCGGAAGTTTGGGCGAAGAGACCAACCGCGCCATATTGCGTTTGATCAGCTTTTGCCCCACGCAAAATTTGAAGAAAGAACGCAGCGCCGCCAGTTTGCGCGCAATGGTGGTGCGCTCCAGTTGCCGGTCGTGCATGTCCGACACAAATTCACGAATGATGCGGTGATCAATTTCATCGATGGGAAGGATCTGTTCGCCTGGCGGCGTGATGAATCGCACAAACTGCTGTAGGTCGCCGGCATATTTTCGCAAAGTTTCAGGCGAGGAATTGCGCACGTAGCGCATGTGGTACAGGTATTTCTTGATGGCCTCGATCATTTTACAAGCGACGGCGCGCCGGCACCAACCGGCTCGGGCGGCGCGCTAATCGCAGCGGGCGTTTCCTGAATTTCAGCTTCCCAATCGCAGCCTTCCTTGATGCAGGCGCGGTAATTTCCCTGCTTGGTGCGTTTTTCGACGATGAACGGCGCGCCGCATTTCGGGCATGGCTCATTAATCGGCTCGTGCGGCGAGGTGAAATCGCAATCGGGATAACGGCTGCAGCCGTAGAAAATCCGGCCACGCCCCCGACCGCGCGCGGTGCCGCGGCGCACGAATTCGCCTTCGTTGCACTTCGGGCATTTAATGCCGAGAGTGATCGGGCGCGTGTACTTGCACTTCGGATAGCCCGAACAGCCGATGAATTGACCGAAGCGCCCGTGCTTTTTCACCAGGTTCTTGCTGCAGAGCGTACATTTTTCTTCGAGCTGCTCGTCGGGCGCGTGCGCGGTGCGTGTGCCTTCGATGATGCGGCGCGTCGTCTTGCAATCCGGATAGCCGGTGCAGGCCAGGAACATTCCGAAGCGCCCACGCTTCAGGGCCATTTCCTTGCCGCAGTTGTCGCAATATTCGGTCTTCGTCTCGCCGGCCACATCGCCATTGGTGACCTCAGGCGATAAATCCTGAATGAAGTCGCAATCGGGATAGCGCGAGCAGCCCAGGAAAAATCCGTGCCGGCTGATGCGCTCCAGCAATTCGCCCTCGCCACACTTTTCACATTTCTTGCCAGTCGGAATGCCGGCCTTGTAGGAAAGCATCTCATCGTCTGCGCGATCGAGGTCCACGATGAACTTTACCCAGAATTCCTTGACGGCATCGCGCCAGGGTAGTTTGCCTTCCTCGATTTCGTCCAGCTCTTCTTCAAGCCGCGCGGTGAAAGTGACGTCGAAGACGTCTTCGAAACTTTTCACCAACAAAACGCTGACGCGCTCGCCTAACATCGTCGGCGTGAAGCGGCCCTGCGTTTTGTTCACGTATTCGCGCTCGACGATGGTCGAAATAATCGACGCGTACGTGGACGGGCGACCGATACCCTTTTCTTCGAGTTCCTTCACCAGCGTAGCTTCCGTATAGCGCGGCGGCGGCTCAGTGAAATGCTGATCGGGCCGAATTTGATCGAGACGCAAAATCTGGCCTTCGGTGACGCGCGGAAGAGCCTTGCCCTCGCCCTCATCTTCCTTCTCATCGTCGTCGCGGTCCGCATTCGCGGCGGGAATTTGATAGACGCGCAAGTATCCGTCGAATTTCTGCACCGAGCCGGTAGCCCGGAAAGTGTAATCACCGGCTGTAATATCAATCGTGGTCTGATCGAAAACCGCCGGTAGCATTTGCGAGGCGACGAAGCGCTGCCAGATCAGCTGATAAAGCTTGAAAACGTCATCGTCCAGATACTTGCGAACGTCTTCGGGCGTGCGCGAAACATCCGTAGGCCGCACAGCTTCGTGAGCTTCCTGCGCGTCCTTCTTCGATTTGTAAAAATTCGGTTTCTCCGGCAAATAGTCAGAGCCGAACCGCGAGGGAATAAATTCGCGAACTTGCGCCAGCGCATCATTCGAGACGTGCACGGAATCCGTGCGCATGTAGGTAATCAGCGCGACGGAACCTTCGCTACCCAGCTCAACGCCTTCATAAAGCCGCTGCGACAGCGCCATCGTGCGCTTCGCCGTATAACGCAGCCGGTTGTAAGCAGCCTGCTGCAATTTCGAAGTGGTGAAAGGCGGAGGCGCATTGCGGCGCTTTTCTTTCTGCGTGACGTTGGCCACTTCCCATTTGGCCTTCGTCACCGCCGCGACGATTTTGTCCGCGTCCTCCCTAGTCCCAACCGCGATTTCTTCGCCCTTGTAGCGGCTCAGCTTCGCTTCGAAGAGCGGTGGAGCGCCGGCATCCAGCATCGCGTGAATCGACCAATACTCGACCGGCACAAACGCGCGAATTTCCTGCTCGCGCTCCACAATCAAACGCAGCGCTACAGTCTGCACGCGCCCGGCCGATAGTCCGCGGCGCACTTTATTCCAGAGCAGCGGCGAAATTTTGTAGCCCACGATGCGATCGAGCACGCGCCGCGCTTGCTGCGCGTCCACCAAGTTCGTATCCACTTGGCGCGGTTTCTCAAAAGCCGCCCGAATCGCCTTCGGCGTAATTTCATTGAAAGTGACGCGAAAAATCTTCTTCGGATCTGTAGGCGGGATGGTGATTTCTTCTTCCGGTTCCTTAGCCTTGAGCTTGGACTTGGACTTCTTGCCGTTCTTGGACGCGGCCTCTTCCAGTTCCGCAGCCGCTTTCTCAGCCGCTACTTCTTTAGCCGTAGGCTTATCGGAGGATTCCGCCTCGGTATAGCGCGAGGGCTTCGAGAGCACCATGGCCAGATGCGCTGAAATGGCCTCTCCTTCACGGTCCGGGTCACCCGCCAGGTAAACTGCATCGGCAGTACTAGCCGCTTTGCGGAGATCGTTGATGACCTTGCCCTTGCCGGAAATGATTTGCAGGGTAGGCTCGAAAATCTTGGCGTCATCCAGGCTAATCAGGGTCTTGGGCGCGGCATCGGCCGCAGCCTTCTTCTTGCCTTTGGCCTTTTTGCGCTTCTTGTGCCCGTTGACATCGTCACCGGGCAGACGGATACCAATCGTCTTCTTGGGCAGGTCCATCACATGCCCAATGGACGCCTTAACCACATAATCGCGTCCCAGATACTTATTGATGGTTTTCGCCTTAGCCGGCGATTCCACGATAACTAATGAACGTCCCATATTCTCCTGACTCTCGAACTCCGCCGAACTGCCATAGATGCCGGAACAGGGCAGAAGGGTCCGCCCACCATCCTACCCCTGAAAGCGTTGGTTTGATTACAACAGGACTTTCAGGAATTGCTTACCCGGCAACTGCCGTACTATTCCCTTTAGTTCCAGGTCGAAGAGAGTGGCCAGCACTTCGGAGGAACTCAGGCCAGATAGCTCCACTAGATCATCCACCGGCCGCGCTTCATCAACTGCCAGCAGGTCGTAAAGGATGCGCTCGCTCGGCCCCAGCGATTCCTCAACCAGCAGCTCGCGTTCCTGGGAACTCGGCGAATCCACCGGCAGCAGCTCGGCGCGAATCGGCGTGGGCAGCTCTTCGACCACGTCTTCCCAGCCGGTAACCAGTTTCGCGCCCTGTTTGATCAGCTGATTAGGTCCGAAGCTCATCGGCTGGGTAACGTTGCCTGGCACCCCAAACACCTCGCGGCCGAATTCCATGCCTAGGCGCGAGGTTATTAAGGATCCAGAGTACTGCGCTCCCTCGACGCACACAACCCCGAGCGACATCCCGGCAATAACCCGGTTCCGAATCGGGAAATTCTGCGAGCCTGGAAATGTCCCCATCGAAAATTCGCTAATGAGCGCTCCGCGGGTCGCAATTTCATCGAAAAGCTTCTTATTTTCTTTGGGATAGACGACGTCTATGCCGCAGCCGAGGACGGCGATCGTAGTTCCCGCGGGCGTCGAAAGTGCACCATGGTGCGCACAGGCATCGATTCCCCGGGCCAGGCCACTGACGATCACCAGGCCCCGGGCGGCCAAGTCCCTGCCCAGCCGTTCAGCCATTTGATTCCCGTAAGGTGTCGGACGACGCGCACCAACAATAGAAATGGAGTGACGATTCAGAAGTTCAATGTTTCCGCGCACATAGAGGAGGGGCGGGGGATCGAATATTTCGCGCAGCCGGGAAGGGTACTCGGGCTCGTCCCAGGTGAGCATCTTGCAGCCATACTGCTCGGCTTGCGCGATTTCCTTGGCGGCAGCGCTGAGCGGTTGCCGGGAATGGATCGCCTGGGCCACCGCGGCAGGCAGGTGCTGAGCTTCCAGGCTGGTAAGTGAGGCTTCGAAGATCGCTTCCGGCGTGCCGAACTCGCGTAGTAGCTTGCCGGCTAGACGCGGGCCGAGGCCGGGCGTGAGCGCGAGCGCAATCCAACCTAGGTATTGGCAAGTTTCCATCAGCCGAGAGGAAAGCCCGTTGAGACTACGGGCTCGGAATGGCAGGTGTCAATTTTGGGTACTACGTAGGGATAATCACGGTCGCCCTCGCTGCGAGAAAAGGTTTCACGTGAAACGTATCGCCAAGAATGCGCCTTAGACGTCAAACAATCTGGCGAGGACCATTTTGCAGGTTGTTCGAAGTGCGGTTCTGGGTGAATATGTGCCCGGCCGACTGGGGGATCTTCGCCGCGTACGTGCGGTCATCAAACATGACCTCAGCGGCTAAAGCCGTTTCACTCTTGCGGCGCTTGCGGCATGACTGAAGTCATGCCCTGACAAAACTTGACGATTCTCATTTAATGCCGGTGCCTTCCGCGATGCCACAACTTAGTCTTGAGTTGATTAATGAAGCCCGCGAGTTTCTGCGCCCGCGCATTCGGCGGACTCCAATGGAGGCTTCGCCCGGACTCTCCTTGAAGCTAGGCGTCTCTACTTGGTTAAAACTCGAGTCGCTGCAGATTACCGGCTCGTTCAAGATTCGCGGAGCATTCTTCCGGCTTTCGCGCGCGACCGAGGTGGAGCGCCGCGGCGGGATCGTCACGTGCTCGGCCGGGAATCACGGCAAGGCCGTTGCGTATGCCGCGCGCGAGTTGGGATTGCAGGCCACGATCTTTGTGCCGAAGGGAGTGGATGAGGCGAAATATCGTGGCATGGTCTCGTATGGCGCGAATGTGATTGTCTCGCCATTCGCTGACTATGACCAGACGGAAGAATTGGCGCTCGAGGATTCTCGGAAGAATGGGCGTGCGTTCGTCTCGGCGTTCGACGACGTAGACGTGATGGCTGGGAATGGCGGAACGCTGGCGGCGGAGATCGTCGAGGATCTGCCGGAGGTGAAAAATTTCATCGTGCCGGTAGGTGGTGGTGGGTTGAGCGCGGGGTTGGCGCTATATGTAAAAGAAAAAGTGAGCGGATCGCGAGTGATCGGCTGCCAGCATGAAGTGACGCCGGCATTGCGGCTTTCGCTCGAGCGCGGTACAGCAGTGACGCGGATGCCCTCGGGCGAAACGATTGCCGCCGGAATTGAAGGCGGCATCGGCTCGCTGACATTTGACGTTTTGCGTACGCGCGTGGACGATACACCGATCGTGAACGACGCGGAGATTTGCGACGCGGTGCGCTGGATGGTCGAGGAACATCAATACCTGATCGAGCCGACGGCGGCCGCGACTCTCGCGGCTTGCCTCTCGGGAAAAATTGCGCCGCTCCAAGCACCGGCCGTCGTCGTAATTTCCGGCCGCAACGTAAGCAGCGCAACGGTGCGGAAAATCCTATGTCCATGAAAATCGCGCAACGAGAAGAAATCCTGAAAGTACTTTCGCTAAAAGATGCGATCCCACTGATGCGCGACGCGCTGGTGGCGCAATCACGCGGCGAATGCGAAACGCCCATGCCCATGCATCTGTATCCGCGCGATCGGGATGCCGAGGTGCATCTCAAAGCCAGCTATCGAGCCGGCGGCGAGTTTTTTGCCGTCAAAATTGCCGGCGGCTATCCACGCAATGCAGGAACCGGCCTGCCCACGTTCAATGGGTTGATTTTGCTCAATTCGGCGCGAACCGGAGATCCGGTGGCGCTTCTCTGCGACGGCGCGGAACTGACGCACGCGCGCACCGCAGCGGTTTCGGCGATGGTGGCGCAGGAATTGATGCGCAAAGATTCGACGATCGGAATCCTCGGCAGCGGGCAGCAGGCGCGTTGGCAGGCGCGCGCCCATGCCGAAGTTTTGCCGCTGCGCGAAATCTGGATCTGGGGCCGTACGCCGGGCCAAGTTGCGAGTTGCTGCGGCGAGATCTCGGCTTTTTTGCCGGGCGTCGAGGTTCGCGTGGCCGTCTCCCCCGCGGACGTGGCCCGCCATTCGAAGCTCATAATCACCGTGACCGGAGCGCGCGAGCCGATTTTGTCCTTCGAAGATATTGCGCCGGGCACCTTGATTTCGGCAGTCGGTTCGGATTCGCCCGGAAAACAGGAACTGCATCCGCAAATTCTAAATCGCGCCGCGCTATTGCTGGTGGATTCGCTAGCGCAGTGCGAGAAGCTAGGCGAATTGCAGCACGCCCCGTCTGCACGCGGGCGGGCCATCGAGATCGGAAAATTCTGCGAATTCCACCCGGCGTTCGATGCCAATGGAATCGTGGTCGCGGATTTCACCGGGTTGGGCGTAGAGGATTTATTCATCGCCGAAGATTGTTATCAACGGCTCGAAGCGTAGCAGCGTCCGAAGCAAAAAGGTCGCGTTGTGCATACTTTCCTGATCGTAGCCTTGGGACTGGTCGTCGGCGTTCTGGTCGGACTGCTGGGGATCGGCGGCGGCATTATCGCGGTGCCGGCGCTGGTGCATATTTTCGGAATGGATCAGCATCTCGCGCAGGGCACATCGCTTTTTATTCTACTGCCGCCGATCGGGCTCGGCGCGGTAATGGTTTACTGGAAAAAAGGCGAAGTAAGTGTTCCTGCGGGAGTGATGTGCGCGCTGGGAATTCTGCTGGGCGGCTATTTCGGCGGCTTGATCGCGATTGACTTGCCATCCAATGTTCTGCGCGCCCTCTTTGGGCTCTTCCTGATGCTCTCCGCAGTTCTGCTCTGGCGAAAAAGCAAACCGCAAGCCACCGCGCCGGCAGCTGGAGGTTCGGGGAATGCCTGAATCGCGCGCACGCTTGATCGGGATTTTTTTCACCGCGTGCGTCGTGGGAGTTGCCAGCGGACTTTTTGGAATCGGCGGCGGAGTACTGCTGGTGCCCCTGCTGGTGCTCCTTCATTTCTTCGGTCAGCATCGCGCGCAGGGAACGAGCTTGATCGCAATGGTGCCTCCCACCGGGCTGCTCGCGTTCCTCGCTTACTATCGCGCGGGCGCCGTGGATATTCGCACCGGCCTGTTGATTATTCCGGGCATTATTATCGGCGGATTTATCGGCAGCAAAATCGCGGTGGGCTTGCCGGCGGCAAAGATGCGGCGCGTGTTCGCCGTGATTCTGTTCGTGCTAGGGGCGTTCGAATTTTTCAACCCGCTCGTGCACTGGGCGGCGCATTCGGGGCATTAAAAGTAGCGCCGGCGTCCCTGCCGGCATCTTACGAGCAAAAATCGTGCCAGATTTTCGATCACGGGCGAACTACTCTCCCAAGCCACTTCGATTTTTTTGGATCTTTGCGCCGGCGGTGACTATAGCCGCAGCCGATTTTTGCGGTCGTAAGATGCCGGCAGGGACGCCGGCGCTACTTGCGTTGTCATCGCCATTCGCGTGAGATATTCTCCTCTCTACATGGTCGATATTCATTGTCACGTGCTTCCTGGGCTGGATGACGGGCCGGAATCTCTGGAAATGTCCATCGCGATGTGCGAGATGGCCATTGCGGACGGCATCACTCACGTCATCGCCACGCCACATGCGGATGCTTCCTATGCCTTTCAGCCGGATTTAATCCGCCGGCGGCGCGATGAATTGCAGGCGCGATTTGAAGGACGGATCGAGCTGGCCACCGGCTGCGATTTTCATTTGAGCTTTGAAAACATCGAAGATTTGCGGCCGTATCCCGCGAAATATACGTTGAATCAGAAACGATATTTGCTGGTGGAGTTCAATGATTACTCGATTCCGCCCGCGATGGACCAGACGCTGCATCACTTGCAACTCTACGGCGCCACGCCGATCATCACTCACCCGGAACGCAATCCGCTGATTCGCAACAACACCGAGCGGCTCTATCGCTGGATCCGCACCGGATGCTACGTGCAGATCACCGCACAATCGATCCTCGGAAAATTCGGAGCGCAGGCGATGACCATGGCGGAGAGCTGGCTGAAAGATGGCGCGGTGCATTTTTTTGCCAGCGACGCGCACAACGTAACTTCGCGGCCTTTGCAATTGAAGGAGGCTTACGCGAAGGTCGCTTCGAAAAATGGGAAGGACGTGGCTGAGGGGCTTTTCGTCGACAATCCGCGAGCAGTGTTTGACGGGGAAGCGCTGCCGTTTGTGCTGGAACTGCCCGAGGATCGCGGACATGCGCCGGGGGCACGGAAAAAGAAGAAGCGTTTTTGGTTTTTTTAGTTGGGTGGAATCGAACAGCGGAGCGAGCTAAATGGTTTTCGAAAGATCGTCGCGGGGACGACGATTGCTTTCAAAAACTGACCTCAGCGGCTAAAGCCGAACCAGTATTGAAGCGTCTGCGGCATGACTAAAGTCATGCCCTGACAAAACTTCCCGCGCCTTATCTTGGCCGGAAGCTGGGCCTGTAAGCGCTCAGCGGACGCGGCCTCATCCGAAATCTTGGCGGCAGCGGCGGCGGCACGTTATGCAAGGGCGCGCCACAATTGCTGCAAATTTCCTGTTGCGTGCCCTCGACGCGCAGCCAATGCCCGCGCGCGGGACATCCCGGACTCAAACACTGCACCGTCGAACCCGGCAGATATTGCATCGCTCTCCCAGATTTGTTTCCAGAGCTAGCGCCGCCGCGAAACCCAAATGCCCCCGTCGCGACGCGCGAATTCCGGAAAGGATGAGGGATTGTGAGCGCGAGGGTCTTGTGTGTCAAGCAAAATCAATACTATTAGTAGTGGTACAGTTCCGAAATGGGAAAAGTTCATTTTGGGATGGGTTTGGGCGAGGGTGCATGCCTCGGAACGAAACGGGAATTGTATTTTGCAGAATTGGGCGCACAGCCGGTTGTGGCGCGATCTTGCACGAAGAGGCCCGCCATGAAGCGCGGGCCCTACGTTCGGAGGAGCACCTCGGCGCTCTGAGGTTCTACGATGGGGGGCCTGGGATTGGGACGGCGCCTGGTGGGACTGGTTTTGGCGGCGTTGCTGGCTTTGCGTCCGGGACCTTTGCGGGCGGGGCGCCGATTTTTGCTTGTAGTTCGGCTAGCATTTGTTGCGTCAGGCGCAGTTGCTGCTTTTTATCCTCGAGCGCGGCTTTTTCACTATCAATCGCTCGCTGGCCGTCCTTGTCTGCTTTAAAATCCGGCTTGCCGTAGAACATTTGCGCGTCGAGGTCGTAGGTTCGCTGGGTTAGATTGACGTCTCTCTTCAGCTCTTCGATTTTTTCCTCGGCTTCTTTGATGGCTTGCTGCACGTGGGCGACTTCGTCCGGCGAAAGAGTGGGCGCGCCTGGCGCCGCTTGCGCGACAGCTGCGTTCTGATCGGTGCCTGCGGCGGCGTTTGCGTCCGGAGCGGGCGCATTTGGATCTGGCCCAATCACCTCAATTGCGCTTGCGGGCGCCGAAATATTATCGTTATCCCAAACGTGCGCAGCTTTTGTGTCGGTTTTCTTCTGCTCGCGGGCTTTGCGCGCTGCCTGGGCAGGCGTTTGGCTCGGCTGCGTATCGGCGGCTTGTGGCCGCGCGGAGGCGAACCCTGCCGCTGCCATTACGCTCAGTAGAACGACTCCGAAGCGACCAATAGACTTCACCATAAATATGGCCCTCCCGCACCACCAATGGTATGCCTCAGCGAGCCGCGCCGACAACTTGCGTCCGCCGCCGCGCCCTAAGAAGCACCCCGTACGGCTGCGCGCCGCTCAACCCTTGAATTTCGCAAACCGCTTCAGCGCCGCAGGCTGGTATTGCCCGACTTCGATGATGTATCCATCGGGATCGCGAATGTAACAGCGCCATTCGTCGCCATCATTGTCGAGCGGATCGGTCAAAAATTCCGCGCCCTTGGATTTCCATTTCTTGTAACAGGCCCAAATATCCGCCACCCGCAAATTCAAGAAAGCAGTTTGCCGGTTTGGATTGGGCGGCGTTTCGAGAATCACTTTGGGCTTGTCCGGCGTGGGCCCGCCACCCACGTTTAGGATCAGCCACGAGTTCGCCAATTTCAAATAGACGGGATCTCGCGGCAAGACCACTTTTGCGCCAAAAACGCGAACGTAGAAGTCCCTCGATCGCGCCTGATCCTTCACAGTCAAAAAGTGCGCAACATAAAATCCCTTTTTTGCGACGGGCGCATCTGCCAAACCCATCAGTCCCCCTGAAAATTGAATTTCGCTGGATCGCACACTCCTAGGTGTATTCCCGTTTGGTTCGATGGAATTGTGCTCGTTTCTAGGATTTAATGCCCCTGTTTTCAGCATTGAATCGACGCTTGCATGCATATCCTACAAATGGGATAATTGCTCGACTCGAACCGAAGCAGCACCCGGCGAGAAATCGCTTTTCTGGGTCGGTGCCTCCAAGCGCGATCTGAGGGCGCTGCCCGAGGCGGTACAAGACCACATCGGAATTGCTCTGAGCGTCGCCCAGTTTGGGGGACGGCATCCGAGTGTAAAGCCGTGGAAAGGCGAAAGACCTGGAGTTTTTGAAATTGTGTCGGATCATCGCGGAGATACATTCGGTGCGGTCTTTACGGTCCGGTTCGAACTCGCCATTTATGTGCTGCATGTATTCCAGAAGAAATCGCGGCAGGGGAAAAAGACTCCGCAGAGCGACATCGGGCTAATCTCCCAACGGTTGCTTGTGGCGCGCGAAGATTATGAGGTGCGATATGGCAAAGACTAACCCTGGCATAACGCGGAGTTCCGGAAATGTTTTCGCCGATCTCGGACTAACGCACGCCGAGGAAAAACAAACGCAAGTGCGGCTTGCGGTGGCGATCAATCAGGCGATAAAAGATCGCCGGCTTTCACAGGCGAGTGCGGCACACCTTTTGGAAATCAATCAACCAAAGATTTCCGCGCTTGCCAATTATCGGCTGGATGGTTTCTCCGTGGAGCGCCTGATGCGCTTTCTGAACGCGCTCGGCCGCGATGTGGAAATCATCGTCCATCGAAGACCAAAATCTCGAAAGACCGGCCGCATTCTGGTGACCGCAGCCTGATATCCGATCCTGAATTCCAGTGACGGTGCAAGACGTATCGTTTCCTTGAAATCGATTCCGCCAAAAGGCATACTGCCCGGCACGAAATCGGGAGATCTCCGACAATTCATTTTTTGCAGGAGTTTGTCTTGCGCAAATTTGCGTCGTACGCAGTGCTCTGTCTATTTTTGATTGGCATCGCCGGCCTCGCTGCGAAATCCGCGCGAGCCTGCGCTTTTACTTCTCGCTTCCAAGCGCCGACCACAGCGCCGTCGGACGCGCCGGCCGTCGACAATCCAAACGGACAGGCGGCCGTGCACGTGACCGCATACACGCTTCCACCTGATAAATATGCGCAGGCGCGCGGTCTGGCGCGCATCGGCTATGTCGCGGGAATTCTGATTCCACTGTACTCAATTTTAGTTTTGTATTTGATGCTGCGCTGGGGCTGGTCCGCGAAATTTCGCGATTGGGCTGAAGCGCGCACGTCGCAGCCGTTTTATCAGGCGGGCATTTATTGCACGGGCTTCTTCAGCGTTTATACGCTCTCAAGACTGCCGATTCGCGCGTGGTTCCATTGGCTCTACGTGAAGAACGATCTGGTCGTGCAGGGATGGACCTCTTGGCTCGCCGATAGCGGCAAGCAGCTCATGATCACAATATTCGTCGGAACGATTTTGGTCACCGCGCTTTTTTCGACGGTCCGGCGCAGCCCACGCCGCTGGTGGATTCAGTTCTGGCTCGGAATGTTGCCGTTTATCGTTCTCATTATTTTTCTCACACCGTTGGTGATCGACCCGCTCTTCAACAAATTCGAGCCGCTATCCGCGCACGACCCGCAATTGGTCAGCGATCTCGAGCGCGTGGTGAATCGCGGCGGCCTGGAAATTCCCCCACAGCGCATGTTTCTGATGAAGGCCAGCGCGAAAGTGAACTTGGTGAACGCCTACGTGACCGGGCTCGGCGCGTCAAAGCGCGTGGTGGTGTGGGACACCACCATTGCAAAAATGACGCGACCGGAAATCCTGTTCGTCTTTGGCCACGAAATGGGCCACTACGTTTTGAATCATGTTTACAAAGGGATGGCAGTTACCGCGCTCGGACTGCTCGCGGGTGTGATCCTGATCGCCTGGATTACGCGGTGGTGGATCGAGCGGCCTTCCACCGCAGGGAAAATTCGCGGGTCGGGCGATTTGGCGACGCTTCCGATTTATGCCATTCCGTTTTTGTTTCTAAGTTTTGTCGCCACGCCAATCTCGAATGTTTACTCGCGTTACGTCGAGCATCAGGCCGATCAATATGGACTCGAAGTGACGCACCGGCTTACGCCGGATTCCGGGCAAGTGGCCGCGGACTCGTTTCAGATTCTTGGCGAAATTGATTTGGAGGATCCATCGCCGACGCGATTGGAAATTCTTTGGTATTGGGATCACCCCTGGATTGGGGATCGCATCCAGTACGCGTTGCACTACGATCCGTGGGCGAAAGGCGAGTGGGGCGAGTTTGTGAAGTAGGTGTGTTGACGTAGGGCCCGCGCTTTATGCCGGGCCTCTTCTGCCGCGTTTGCGCGGCAATCGCCGAACACAGCGGCCGCACGTGTACTAAGAACGAATCCTTACCGTCATCGGGACGCCGCCCTTTGCGCGTAACGTCACCAGCGGCTCGGGCACGACTTTCATTCCTTCGCGTTCGGCGAAGCGGAATTTTTGTGCCAGCGTGGCGGCTACTAGTGCCGCTTCCATCAGGGCAAAAATCTGCCCGATGCATCGCCGCGGACCTCCGCCGAAAGGGAAATAGGCGTAGGGGTGCAGTCGGCTTTCGAGTCCATCGAGCCAGCGTTCGGGTTGGAATTCATCGGGCGCATCAAAAAGGCGCGGATCGCGATGGACGATCCACTGCGACATGATCACCGTCGTATTCACGGGAAACTGGTAGGCGGCGAGAGCGAATGGCTCGAGCGAGGTGCGCTGCAGCACGTAAGCCGCCGGATAAAGGCGCAGCACTTCTTTAATCACCGCGTCGAGATACGGTAGCCGCGGCAAATCTTCCGGCGTGGGAGCGCGACCTGCCAGCACGCTATGCAATTCTTCGGCGAGGCGTTGTTCTACGCGCGGATTTTGCGCGAGCAGATGCCAGAGCCAACCGAGAGTTACAGCAGTGGTTTCGTGTCCCGCGATGAAAAGCGTCATCACTTCATCGCGGAGCTGCTTCGGGGTCATGCGGCTTCCGTCCTCATCCATGGCATTCATCAGAAGCGAGAGAACGTCGTGGCCCTCGGGCTCACCCGCGTCGCGGCGGCGCCGCCGCTCTTCGATAATTCCGTAAACGAGCGAATCGAGGAACTCATAGGCGCGATTGGCGCGCAAATTCGAAGGCGTGGGCCAATGCATGGGAATTTTTATTGGCGAGCGCAAGCGGCCGAGTTGGTAGCGCATCAGCAGCGTGACTGCGGGGCCCACGCGCTTGGCTTCATCCGTGAATTCAATTCCGAAAAGAGTTTTCACGGCGATGATGAGCGTGAGCGCCATCATTTCTTCGGCCATATCGCGCGTTTCGCCATCGCGCCAGTTGCACGTGTGCGCCGTAGCCTGCTCCACCATCACCTGCGCGTATTCGCCGATACGCTGGCGGTGAAATGCAGGCTGCGCGAGTCGCCGCTGCCGCCGCCAAAGCTCGCCATCGCTGGTGAGCAGCCCCTCGCCAAGCAATCGCCGCGAAGCATCTTTTAGTCCCGGTCCTTTATCAAATTTCTGCGGCTGGCGGACGATTAAGTCTTCGATCCACTCCGGCGAGCTGACCAAAATGCGGCTTTGCATCAGCAGCGGCACGTAGGCGATGTCGCCGTACTCGCGGGCGATGCGAGTAAGCACGCCGAGCACGTCGCGACGCAGCGAAAGTGCTACGCCGAAAAGCGGCAGACCTTTGGGCCCCGGCGGCAATTCGCCGCTTTCCGGAATCTGGATCGCCTGAGTAGCTCGCGTGGAAGCCATCGTGTCCGAAGTAAGAGAGAACTACCGCGTATGAGTTTAGCGCAGGAACGGGCGGTCAAGTAGCGCCAGCGGGGCGCCGACGCTACTCCAACCGATCTTGAACTAAATTGTCAATCGCGATCGTAGGCCTGCTGCATGCGTTTAATATCGAGCTTGTGCATCGTCATAATTTCTTTGAACACACGATTCGCTTTCTCAGGGGTTTTGCTGTCCAACAGCTGATTCAGAATTGCCGGAACAACTTGCCACGACAAACCATACTTGTCTTTCAGCCAGCCGCATTGGCTTTCTTCGCCGCCTGCGGATAGCTTCTCCCACATGTCATCGATTTCCTGCTGCGTCTCGCAATTCACCATCAGAGAGATCGCTTCGGTGAATTTGAAGTGCGGACCGCCGTTCAATGCCAGGAATTTTTGTCCGTCGAGTTGAAACTCCACCACGAGCACAGATCCTTTCGGGCGCGGCCCGCCTTCGCCATAGTGGCTCATGTTCAGAATTTTCGAATTCTTGAAAATGGAAACGTAAAAATTGGCGGCTTCTTCGGCTTGAGCGTCGAACCAAAGGAAGGTGTTAATTTTCTGCATTTGTTTCTCCTTTTGTTTTTGCGAAATCGGGTTCTTTCACCGCTCTAGGCACGAGCCTGTCCGTTTGATTGGATCAGCAACTTTTCCAGTCGGTCGTAACCGACGGCCATGCCCTCTTCCATTCCAGATTTGAGCGCGCCGTCGCGGGCGGCTTTCGAAACATAGAGGATCGATTGCGTGACCGTGGTTTTGCCGCCGCTTTCGACAAAGGTTATCGTCACGAACGTCTCGCCCCCGGTCCAGTTGTCGTCGAAGATTTCGGTGAACACGAGCTTGTCGGGCGGGATAATTTCGCGATAGACGCCGCGCAGTCCCATGCTTCCGCCATCTTGATGGCGCCAAACCCAGCGAATTGCGCCGCCAACTTTTAGATCGATCTCGCAGTCCATCAGGCGCCAGTCTTCGGGGCCATAAAGCCAGCGCTTGAGCAAATCAGGAGTGGTCCATGCTTTGAAAACGAGCTCGCGCGGCGCGTTGAACGTGCGCGCCATGGCGATTTCGCGGTCGCTGGGCGTGGTTACTTTTAGTCTCGCGGAATCGATCGAAGGTTTAGCGCTTTTTGCGTCCACGTTTTTTCT
The DNA here is from genome assembly GCA_013286465.1 of Acidobacteriota bacterium. GTDB lineage: Bacteria > Acidobacteriota > Terriglobia > Acidiferrales > UBA7541 > Palsa-147. The sequence goes on from JABDFR010000023.1 coordinate 21,512, forward strand.
CCTTCGTTTTCATTTCTTCCAGCAGGGAATCCAAGCGTTGGAAATTTCCTTCCCAGAATTGGCGATAGCGCTCGAGCCACCGGTTAGCTTCGGCCAGCCGCCGCGCTTCGAGACGCCGGGGGCGTCGCTGCGCGTCGCGGCCGCGCGAGATCAGCCCGGCGCGCTCCAAAACTTTGAGATGCTTCGAAATTGCCGGCTGGCTCATGGCGAACGGCGCGGCCAACTCGTTCACCGAAGCATCGCCCGAAGCCAGTCGCGCAAGAATCGCCCGGCGAGTGCTATCGGCCAGCGCCGCGAAGACCGCGTCCAGCTGCCTCGATGCCACTTGTCTATAACCTTGTGGTTGCATAACCGTATGGAAATATACAAAACAAAAAGACAGGTGTCAAGGCTCGAGCTGAAGGAATCGGATCCGGCTCAGGAGCTCAACCGCGCTTGGTATCAGCCATGTAGGCCGTCAGGTCGGCGTGCGGAATCGCGTCGGCAGCGAAGGTGAATGTGCCTTTTTCTTTTACTTCGCGGGCCGCTCGCACGAAGGCGCCGAGTGCGGCGCGAGCTAGCGCGCCACCTACGCTGATGCGTTTCGCTCCGGCGGCGGCGATTTGATCCACTGAATACGTGGCGCCTTTTAGGCCCATCAGCACATTTACCGGCTTCGAGACTGACGCGCAGACTTCCTTGATGGCTTCTAGGCTTGGCAGCCCGGGAGCGTAGACGACGTCCGCGCCGGCATCGGCGAAAGATTGCAGTCGGCGGATGGTGTCTTTCAGATCGGGGCGTCCGTGCAGAAAATTTTCTGCTCTCGCGGTCAGCACAAAGTGCGAGTCGTGTGCCGCTTTTGCGGCGGCCGCTACACGCTTGACCGCCAAATCAACTTCATAAATCGGTTCGCGTTCATCGCCGGTAGCATCTTCAATCGAGCCGCCGACCAGGCCAGTTTGCGCGGCGAGACGAATGGTCTCGGCGCACGATTCGGGCGAGCGCCCAAAGCCATCCTGCAAATCGGCGGACACCGGCAAATGCGTGGCTTCGACGATTTCCTTGGCGTTGGCAAGCACTCCATCACGGGTAATCGAAGTGTTGGAGTCCACGCGTCCGGCGTTGAAAGCATATCCGGCGCTGGTGGTGGCGAGCGCTTCGAAGCCGAGCGCGGTGAGAATTTTCGCTGAGCCCGCATTCCACGGATTCGGGATCAGAAAAATTCCCGCGCGTTCATGCAACGTCCGGAAAGCTTTGTATTTTTCTTCGCGCGTCGGCATCATGCACCTCGATTTGGAGCTGCGAAATTGTCCCACAGCCAGCTTCCTAGTTTGACGCAGTGGTGCCGCCATTCGCTTCCCGCCTGAATCCAATTTGGCCGCGGACTGCGGAGTCAGTCGCCGCGCTGGCGCATCCATTGATACTGACGCCAGCGACACTGGCTAGCGTGATCCGCGCGCGCGATTTGCACGCGGGGTAGTGTCGGCCTAAGATATCCGCAAGCTGAGTTTGCGGCGACCCGATTGTGAACGCGGAGATAAACCTTGGGGAGCGACGCAGTGGAGAACGAGCGGCTCGAGTGGCTGGAACAAGTCGAAGGCGTCCTCGACACGCTGAATCAGGGCGTGATCATCACCGACGATTGCCACAAAATCGTTTACGCCAACGAGCTTTTCCTCGAAATGGTGGGTCGGGCCAGAGAAGAGATGCTCGGGAACAGCGGCAAGGATTTTTTCGCTGTGGAGGATCAACCGATTCTCGCGCGCCACATCGAAATCGGGCAAGCCGCGGGTCGCAACCGCTTCGAATTCTATCTGCCGCATCCGACTGGAGCGCGGCTCCCGGTGGTGATCACCGCCAAAACGCTCGAAGATCCCGACGGCCGCCAATTTGCGGTGGTGACCTTCACCGACATCACCGAGCAGAAGCGCGCAGAAACTGAATTGCGCGACGCCAACACTTTACTCGAAGCCCGCGCCCGCGAAATCGAAGAGGAACTCACGCTCGCTTCACGCGTGCAGCAAAGCCTCGCGCCGAAAAGTTTGGTTTGGGGCACGGCGTCGGTGGAAACCTTCTATCAGCCGGTACGTTCGATCGGCGGCGATTTTGGATTGGTGACCCCGAGCGAAGATCAGCTTGATTTGCTAGTGTGCGACGTTTCGGGCCATGGAATCAGTTCGGCGCTGGTGGCCAACCGGATTTACACGGAAACGATGTCGCAAATCGAGCGCGGCGAGGGCCTGGCGCCAATGATGCGCCATTTAAATCGCTTCGTGATCCAAAATCTGGGCAGCTCGGTTTTTTATTTCACCATGGCGGCGGCACGCTTGAGCCGTGACGGCCGCTCGCTGGAATTTGCCGGCGCCGGTCATCCACCCGCCATGCTGGTGCGCCCGGGCCAGGTGCCGCAACTGCTCGAATCGCGCAGCGTGGTCCTCGGATTTCTGCCTGATGCAGTGGACAGCGAAGCGACCATGGAATTGCCCGTGCAAAAGGGCGATCGATTGGTGATTTACACCGACGGCTTGACCGAAAATTTCAACGACCAGAATGAAATGCTGGGCGTCGACGGCTTGAGCGAAATCGTGCGTACCACTTCCACGCTGCCCTTGCCGGAGATGAAGGACAAAATGCTCGAAGGCATCGCGCAGTTCCGTTCGGGTCCGCCGGCCGATGACATGTCGCTGGTGCTGGTGGAGATTGCCTGAATCCTGGAAGGCCTGCTGAATGGCCCGCCTGGAATTTTCTCAACGAATTGATGCCACTGCGGCGCTGGTGTCGGCATTTTTTGTGCCGCAGCGCATGCCTTACTGGTACGGCTACGAGATGAAGGCGGAATTCGAGATTTTGGGCGGCGCGTCCGATTTTGCCGCAGGGCAAAAAGTGCGCATCACGGGCCGACTGGGCGCGCAAGAAGTTGGCATCACGGCGGTGGTGACTCGTTACGATTTCGGCCGCGCGCTGGAATGGCAATTCCAGGATCAGTATGGAGTGAAGGGCAAGCAATCGTGGGAAATCGCGGCGCAAAACGAAGCCACGATCGTGCACATGCGCGACGAATACGAAATGCCCGGCCGCGCGGCGCGCATCTTCGACGCGCTCATCACACGCCATGCCGTCGCGCGCCGCGATCGCGGCTGGCTCACACGTCTAGCGCGCCTGGTTGAGCGGCGCTAGCGCCGCTCCCCCTTCCCTTGCAACCTCCGTTTTCACTCTACAGAATCTGAAATGCGCACTGCACCGTCGCGCTAACGGTGATTTTTTCCGGCTGCGGCAGCGGTGCCGGCGAGATCGGCGACTTCTTCGTACGCGAATCGTAGGTTTCAGCTGCGACCTCTATGACGCTCAGCGTCGCGACTTCGATACGCGAGACTCCGACGATTTGCTTTACGTCGAGATTGGCGAATCGCAGTCCGCCGACTTTCTGCCCCTTTTCGTCAAGCGCTGCAGTAGCGCGGCCCACGGCGCGCTTCATCGCTTCGGCGACGGCGTGCTGTTTCGCTGCTTCTTCATCGGCCAGCGAATAGGTGAGCGATCGAAGATCGGTAATATCGCTGGTGACGGAATCCTCGAGAATGGCGCCAAGCTTGGAAAAATCGCGCACTTTGAGGACGATCTGCCCCCGCACAAGGAACGATTTCGCGCGCTTCTTGCGGTCGCCCTCATAGAAAGGCAGCACCGTCAGCACTCCGCTCGATACATCTTCCTTTTTCAGATCATTCTTCGCAGCAATGGCCACGATTTTCTGCATGGCCTGCGTGGCGTTCTCGTAGGCCGTTTTCAATTCCTTTTCTTGCGAAGAAATGTCGAAGGTCAATGTCGCCAAGTCTGGGTCGGCCTGATACGTTCCGTCAGCTTGCACAACGAGCGTATCGGCGATGAATTTCACATCGGTGTTTTGTGCGTGAACTGGCAGCGCGAATACCAGCAGCAATGTGGAGCAGAGAGCGAGCCGGGTCATATGTGCCTCCTGAGCTAAGCCGTTGGCGCGCGTTACGAGCGCCGCTTCTGAAGGCTGCATTCGCGAAGCAGATGCTGGCGGTTCGCACGCGCCTATCTTTCTAGAACGGAGTGATGCGGAAAACTTGCAGGTTTCAAGCGGCGGATTTCCGAATTCGCGCGGACTATTCGTGGTCGAGCGCGCGTAGCCCGAAGCGTACGTCGTCAAGCGCTTGCATCGTCCAATTCGGGTAATGTTAGGTCGCGCCTTTACAGGTGGTCAAGCCGCCGGAGCCCGAGCACGTCACGAAAGAGAAATTCATGGGTTTAGCTCGCCGGCAAGCTTGGCATTTACGATCGGGAAGGCACGAATAACGATTCAGGCTTGAGTGGGATCTGCGCGAGGAATTGCTCGCCGGGGCCGCTGAATACGCCCAGCGCCGCGTCGATAAACTTAGGTGTCAGAAACAGGCCGGCTACAAGCCAGGTGATAACTCCGGCAAGCAAAAGCACGAAGCAAGCGAGCATCGGATAGATGAGATCGTCTGCCGAGACGAAAAACGAGACAATCACGAAGATACCGCCGGCTATCATCATCGCTATGGCAGCCCGCCGTAGCTGCAGATAGCGATACCTGTGTTGGACGCACAGTGGAACGGCCAGATCCATTCTTTTTCTCACGAAAAGCGCGGCGATCGCGTACCAGATCACTCCGGGAATCAGCAGCAGGTAAAGCCAGCGTTCGTGCCAGTAGGCTTTCCTGTGAAGGAAGCCGCCGGTCGCGGCCTGCCCGCAGCGAATGCAAATGGGCGGCAGCTCTGCGCCCCGCATCACGATTAAATTTTTCCCGTCGCGATACACGCCAGTGGACGCGGGCGCAGCATTGGAAGCCATCACGGCCGCAACCTCCGATCGCTATTTCACGACGACTCGGACGAATTTCTTTTTCCCCGCGCGCAGCAGAAATTCAGACGGCTTCGATAAATCGATTTGACGCTGCACATCATCAACGCGAGCGTTGTCAATTTCTACGCCGCCCTGCTTGATTAACCGCTCAGCCTCGCTGCGCGAAGGTGCCAACTTCCATTCGGCGAGCAGCGCGGAGAGACGCTTCGGTTCCGAAAGCGCCTGCGTAATTACCGGTGCGTCTTCGGGAGCTTGACGGTCGCGGAAGACTCGCTGGAATTCGTCGGAGGCTTTTTTCGCTGCGGCTTCGCCGTGGAATCCGGCGATGATGATGTGAGCGAGCCGCATTTTCGCGTCGATTGGCGGCAAGTCGCCATTGCGGACTTCTTCTTTCAGGCGCGTAATGGTGCGCTCGTCAAAATCGGTGAGCAATTCGTAGTAGAGCCACATTTGCGCATCGGAAATGGACATCAGCTTGCCGAACATTTCTTGCGGCGCCTCGGTGATGCCCACGTAGTTGTTGAGGCTCTTCGACATTTTGCGTTCGCCGTCGAGGCCGACCAGTATGGGCATGGTCATGGCGACTTGCTGCGGCTTCCCGTATTCGCGCTGGATTTCGCGCCCGATCAACAGATTGAATTTTTGTTCGGTGGCACCTAATTCAACGTCCGAGTTGACCTCGACCGAGTCGTATGCCACGAGCAGCGGATAAAACAACTCGTGAACCGAGATGGGTTGATTCGCACTGAGGCGCGAGCGGAAATCTTCGCGCTCCAGCATGCGCGCCAGGCGATATTTCGCTCCGAGTTGAATCATTTCGATGCTGGTGAGCTTGCCGAGCCAATCGGCATTGTTTACGACTTCCGTTTTTTCGCGATCGAGAATGCGAAAAGCTTGATCGAGATAAGTTTTCGCGTTGGCGTCCACTTGCTCGCGCGTCAGCGGCGGCCGCGTTTCGGATTGGCCGGTGGGATCGCCGACCATAGCGGTGAACCCACCGATCAGAAAAATCGCGGTATGGCCCAGATCCTGAAAATGCTTTAGCTTGCGCATCACCACCGTGTGTCCAAGATGAAGATCGGGAGCGGTGGGATCGACACCGAGTTTCACGCGCAACGGCTTGCCGGTTTTCAGCGACTGCTCGAGCTTCGTACGGAACTCCGCTTCCGGAATAATTTCAGCGACGCCTTTGCGCAAATAAGCGAGCTGTTCTTCGACGGGCTTGAAATTCGCCATCGCTATTTTTTCTCCGGAGTCATCAGAACGCGCCGCCCTTCGATGCGAAAGCGCCCTTCGAGAATAATGCGCACCGCTTCGGTGTAGATGCGATGCTCTTCTGCGAGGATGCGCTCAGAAAGCGATTCGACGGTATCGTCGTCGCGAATCGCCACCGCAGCTTGCAGCACGATCGGGCCAGCATCGAGATTCTCATCCACGAAATGAACGGTGCAGCCGGCAAATTTCACGCCGTGTTCGAATGCCTGGCGCTGCGCCTCAAGACCAGGAAAGGACGGCAGCAGCGACGGATGAATATTAAGGATGCGTTGCGGAAATGCGGCGATGAAATAAGGCGAGAGCAGCCGCATATAGCCAGCCAGGCAAACGAGATCGACTTTCGCTTCCTGCAGCGCTGCAGCCACTTTGCGATCGTAAGCTTCGCGCTCGAGCCCCTTAGATGCAATCACGCGCGTGGGAATTCCGCGTGCCCGCGCTTTCTCAATTCCCGGCGCGCCCTCGCGATTCGCGACCACCAGCGCAATCTCAGCATTTGGCAGCCGCGCCGCTCGAATGCTCTCCGCCAGCGCCTCGAAATTCGAGCCGCGGCCGGACAAAAGCACGCCGATACGCTTGGGCATAGCCCAAGAAAATTAGCATAGATTGCCCGCGTTTGTTTGTGACTTGACTTCGTTTCGCAGCGTTGGCATCGTGCTCGGCAATGCTTGGAATTGGCGGAGGGACGATGAAAAATTTCTGGAAACTTGGACTACTGCCCTTAGTTCTGCTCGCGTGCACATCGGCGATTTCGTGCTCGTCGCCGTCGCCGCAGCCTGTTGCGCAAGTGCCGCCCCCTGTCGATCCGGCGGCAATTGCAAAGCAGATTCAGACCATGGATGCGGATTGGAGCCACGCGGCAAACGTCGGCGACGTCGATAAATGCATCTCCTATTACGCCGACGATGGTTTGCTCCTCGAGCCAGGCTCGCCGGCCGCTTCGGGAAAGGAGGCTTTCCGCAAATCATGGACCGGAATGGTGACCGGGCCGCAATACGTGAGCCTCACATTCGAATCGACGAAGGTGACCGTGGCGCAGGCGGGCGATATGGCCTGGGATGTGGGAACGTATCAACTGACGACGAAGGACAAGACCGCAAAAACTTCCACCGAGGCCGGCAAATATCTAGAGGTTTGGCAGAAGCAGGTCGATGGATCGTGGAAGGTCGCCGTGGATATTTACAACGTAGGGCAATAAGGATTCTCGCGCGAACTGAGCTACGCCGGCCAAAATACGAACACAAAAACTAAATCGAGAGATTGCCGTTGTAGGTTACTTTAGCGGGCCCGGCGGCGGTTTCGATGTGGCCGATGGCGTAGAATTTTTCGCGGCGGCGGCGTAATTCAGATTCTACCTTGCGTACATATTTCGGCGGCACAACCAGAATCATTCCCGCGCCCATATTGAATGTGCTTAGCAGTTCCCCCGCGTCCATTTTTCCCAGGGTTGCCAGATAACGAAAGACCGGCGGCACCGGCCAAGATCCAAGTTCGATCACCGCTCGCACATTGCGCGGCAGCACGCGCGGCAGATTTCCGGTAATTCCGCCGCCGGTGATGTGCGCCATTCCGGAAAGCCAGCCCTTCGCCAGAATATTTTTCAGCAGCGGCCAGTAAGGGCGATGCGGCTTGAGAAGTTCCGCGCCAATTTTATTGCCGATTGCCGCCACGTAGGTATCAGCCTTCAGCCGCGCCACTTGAAAAACCAATTTGCGCGCCAGCGAATACCCGTTGGTGTGCAAACCACTCGACGGAAGCGCGAGAAGCGTATCGCCGGGGCGGACCATGCGCGGCTCCAGACGCTTCTTGCGTTCCACGGCGCCGACGATGAACCCCGCCAGATCGTATTCCCCCGCCGAATAAAAATCCGGCATCTCGGCTGTCTCGCCGCCGATCAATGAGCAGCCCGCCTGCTTGGCAGCCCGGCTCATGCCCTCGATGATCTGCTCCACAACGCGCGGATCAAGCTTTCCCATCGCCAAATAATCGAGAAAAAATAAAGGCTCAGCGCCCTGCGTCAAAATATCGTTCACGCAATGATTCAAAATATCCGCGCCGACAGTGGAATGAACTCCGGTAGCAAAAGCAATTTTGAGTTTCGTGCCCACGCCATCAGCGCTAGCCACCAAAATCGGATCGCGGAAGCGCTTGCGATCAATTTCAAAGAGCGCCCCGAATCCGCCAATCGAAGAAAGCACTCCACGCCGAAAAGTGCGCCCCGCCATGGTGCGAATACGTCGCTTCGCCTCATCGGCGACCGAGATATTCACTCCAGCATCGGCGTAGCGCATTAAAACAGGCCCTCGATTGGCAGAAACCGGTAGCGGGCGCTAGAACGTATGGAACAAACGCTTCCAGCGCACTTCGTGAGGATGAATCAGAGCGTTGAGATAAGTGGCGAATCGCTGCTCGATGTGACCGGGCTCCCAAACTTCTTCCGGCGCATCGATGGACATATATATAAGCAGCGGAGTGCCCACGATATTCGCGCGCGGAACGAAACCCCAGAAGCGGCTATCGTAGGAATTATTGCGATTGTCGCCCATCATGAAATAATTTCCGGCCGGAATTTTCACCGGCCCAAAATTATCGCCGGGACTGGGCGGATCCATGCGATACGGCTCAACCAGCGCTTCGTTATTTATATAAACGATGCCCCGCCGCACTTCCAGCAAATCGCCGGGAAGCCCGATGGTGCGCTTAATAAAATCCGGAAAGCCCATCTCCGGCAGCGGCGCGCGAAACACAATAATTTGCTGCCGCTTCGGTTCGCGCCACAAAGTTTGGTGCCAAGGCGTGAACGGAACACCGACATCATAGCCAACGCGGCTAACAATAAGGTGATCGCCGATCAGCACAGTTTTTTCCATCGAGCCGCTGGGAATCACGCGTGCCTGCACGATACCGCCTTCGATGAACAGAAAAGCAAGGATCACCCAGAACCAGGAAATCGCCTCGCGCATCGCGCGACTCTTCCAGAACGAGCGCTTTTCGCTGGCGTCTTCGCGCGCCAGTGCCTGCGATTGAGCTTCGGCGTCAGCTTTCACGTTGTGCCTCCACTTCCAGTTGCACTAGATCAGTAGGATAGACGCCTGTGTAGCAGGCGGTGCAGAACTGCCCATCGCGATCGTCCACGGCTTCGCGGAGGCTGTTGAGCGAAAGATAGCCAAGCGTATCCGCTTCGAGAAACTTGCGAATTTCTTCCACAGAATTATTGGCGGCGATCAACTCGTTGCGCGTCGGCGTGTCCACGCCATAAAAGCAGGGCGAAATCGTAGGCGGGCAACTGATGCGCACATGAACTTCCGTAGCGCCGGCTTCGCGCACCATGCGCACGATTTTGCGGCTGGTAGTTCCGCGCACGATCGAGTCGTCCACCAAAATCACTCGCTGGCCCTCAATCATTCGACGTATGGGATTCAACTTTAGCTTCACGCCGAAATCGCGAATGGCCTGCACCGGCTCGATGAACGTGCGGCCAATATAATGATTGCGAATCAAGCCCATCCGAAACGGAATTCCAGATTCCGCCGCATAACCAACCGCCGCAGGAACGCCGGAATCGGGCACCGGCACGACCACGTCGGCGTCGACGTGATGCTCTTTCGCCAGCAGCCGGCCAAGCCGCTCGCGGCTCTGATTTACCGGACGCCCAAAGATCACGCTATCCGGCCGCGAAAAATAAACGTGCTCGAAAATACAAAACTGATGCGGCTTCTCCGGCGCGAACTTGATCGATTCCACTCCGCTGCGCGAGATCCGCAACATTTCGCCCGGCTCAATTTCGCGAATATATTCAGCGTCGATCAGATCGAACGCACAAGTTTCGGAAGCAACGACCCAGCCGTCATCAAGGCGTCCAAGATTCAGCGGACGGAAGCCGCGAGGATCGCGGACGGCGTAAAGTTCATCGCGCGTAAGAATAACGAGCGAGTAGGCCCCTTCGACTTGCTGTGCGGCGTCCGCGATGGCGCCAACTAGATTGCGGGATTTGCTTCGCGCGATTAAATGAACAATCACTTCCGTGTCGCTGGTGGTTTGGAAAATCGATCCGCCATGTTCGAGCCGCCGGCGCAATTCCAGCGCGTTAGTCAGATTTCCATTGTGCGCGACAGCGAGTTTGCCTTTATTGCAATCGATCACCACCGGCTGCGCGTTAGTCAGCGCAGTTTCGCCGGCGGTCGAATAACGCGTGTGACCGATTGCCGAAGTCCCAGGAAGACGCGCAAGTACTGCCGGCGTGAAAATTTCCTGTACCAGGCCCATCGACTTGTGAAACTCAAGCGATGCGCCATCGCTCGAAGCGATGCCCGCCGATTCCTGTCCGCGATGCTGCAGCGCGTAGAGTCCGAGATAGGTGAGTTTCGACGCTTCTTCGCGGCCGAAAATGCCGAAGACGCCACACTCGTCGTGAAAGTGATCGTCGTCGAGATGGAAGCGTGAGTTCATCGACATTGCGCTACGAAGCCTGTAGTGCCTTTTCCAGCGCGGTGGCCCAAATCTCGCGAAGTGCCGACACTGCGGCGCTGGCGTAAACCACTCCATTTATTTCGATGCGGAGATCGCCCCGCGCGACTTCGCCAATCCGTCGCGCACCAACACTGTATTTTGCCGCAATTTCCATCACGCGGGCAAGCGAAGTGACCTTTGCGGTGACAATGGCACGCGCCCCGCTTTCGCCGAAGAGCGCGTACTCCGCGGGCGCGAAGGAATCGAGCGCAATACGCGCGGTAAAGTCTTCGCTGCCGAACGCGGATTCGGCGATCGCTACGGCGAGGCCGCCATCGCTTAAATCGTGCGCGGATTCCACGGCGCGATCCGCCGCCAGCGCCACGAGACAATCCTGCAGCCGCTTTTCCGCGGCCAGATCAATATCCGGCGGCGCGCCCGCCACAATTCCGTGAATCGTCTTGGCATATTCCGACGAAGAAAATTCCCGGCTCAGCGTTTCAAGCGAGCGAGCCGACGCGGCATCGTCAGCGCCATCGAGCAGCACAATCGCGTCACCTTTATTTCGAAAAGCCAGCCCGAGCGCATTCGCGGCATCGTCCAGAATTCCAAGCACTCCGAGAACCGGCGTCGGATAAATCGGCTTGCCCAGAGTTTCGTTGTAAAAGCTTACGTTGCCGCCGGTAATCGGCACTCCAAGCACCTTACAAGCTTCGGCGATACCATCAATCGCTTCGCTGAATTGCCACATCACTTCAGGTTTTTCAGGATTGCCGAAATTGAGGCAATTTGTTGCGGCCGCGGGACGCGCGCCCGAGCAAGCCACATTGCGCGCGGCTTCGGCAACGGCATGCATCGCACCCAAGCGCGGATTCAGCCAGCACCAACGGCCATTGCCATCGGTGGAAAGCGCGAGCCCGCGCCGCGATTCTTTGAGCCGCAGCACTGCCGCATCGCCCGCCCCGGGGTTCACGCGCGTATTCGTGCGCACCTGATGATCGTACTGGCCAATAATCCATTGCTTCGAAGCGATGGTGGGCGAAGCGAGCAGTTTTTTGAAATTGTTAGTGAGATCGACGCCAGACGAAGCGAATTCGATGCGCCGCGAATCCTCGCCTCGCGTTGCGGGCGGCGCGAGAGGCCGTTGATAGACCGGGCCTTCTTCGGCGATAGCATGCGCCGGAATCTCGGCAGTAATTTTTCCGTGATGCAAGATGCGCAGCATCCCATCATCGGTGACGCGCCCAATCTCCACCGCGTCCAGCCCCCACTTCGTAAACACGCGAAAAACTTCCGCCTCGCGCCCACGCTCAGCAACCAGCAGCATGCGTTCCTGCGATTCGCTGAGCATCATTTCGTAAGGCGTCATGCCGGTCTCTCGTTGCGGCACCCGCGCTAATTCGATCTCGATACCCATACCCCCGCGCGAAGCCATTTCCGAACTCGAGCTCGTCAATCCAGCCGCACCCATATCCTGAATCGCAACGACCGCCCCGGTGCGCATCGCCTCAAGGCACGCTTCGAGCAGCAATTTCTCCATGAACGGATCGCCGACTTGCACATTCGGCCGCTTCTGCTGCGACTCCTCGCTAAATTCCGCCGAAGCAAGCAACGACGCGCCATGAATTCCATCGCGCCCCGTTTTCGCCCCGGCATAAATCACAGGATTGCCAGCCCCGCGAGCCTTCGCAAAGAAAAGTTCATCGCGCTTGGCAATTCCAAGCGCCAGCGCATTCACCAGAGGATTATTTGAATAGCACGGCTCGAAAACCACTTCGCCGCCCACAGTAGGCACGCCAAAACAATTTCCGTAGAACCCAATTCCGCGCACCACGCCGTCCACGAGCCGCCGATTTCGCGCGATCTCTTCAGCGGTAGCGTTCCCAGCGTCCTTGCCGGGCGCGATCGATCCGAATCGCAAAGAGTCGAGCACCGCAATCGGCCGCGCTCCCATCGTGAAAATATCGCGCAAAATTCCGCCGACGCCGGTAGCCGCCCCCTGAAACGCCTCCACAAAACTGGGATGATTATGCGATTCAATTTTAAAAACCGCGCAAAGCCCGTCGCCAATATCCACAACACCGGCGTTTTCCCCAGGCCCCTGCAAAACCTGCGCCCCACGCGTAGGCAAGCGCTTCAAATGCACTTTGCTGGATTTATAAGAACAGTGCTCGCTCCACATCACCGAAAAAATCCCCAGCTCGGTAATGCTAGGATCGCGCCCCAAAATTTTCAAAATGCGCGAATATTCGTCGGCGGTAAGACCATGCTCGGCGGCAACAGCAGCAGTAACTTTAGCTTCGGTAGCGATCAAGCCTGATCCTTCTGGTAGGGGAGGGTCTTCAGACCCTCCCGCATTTCGGCCATGTTTCGAAATTGCTGGGATTGCACTAAGCAGGCACCGCAATGCGCTGCACGAGGCTTTCTACCATGGAACGGAAAATAACCAAACCATCGGCGGACCCAAGCGCAGTTTCCACCGCGCGTTCTGGATGCGGCATCAATCCCATCACATTGCGCTCGCGATTGCAGAGACCGGCAATATTCGCGAGCGAACCATTCGGATTTCCGGCAGCATCATCGCGGCCATCAGGCGTGGTGTAACGGAAAATAATCTGATCGTGCCGCTCCAAATCAGCAAGCGTGGACTCATCGCAGAAATAACTGCCCCCGATATGCGCGATGGGCATTTTCAGAATTTGCCCGCGCGAAGCAGCGAGGGTAAAAGGCGTGCGCACGCTCTCCACGCGCACATGCACCTGCTGGCAAAGAAATCGCAATCCGGTATTCCGAATCAGCGCCCCGGGCAAAAGACCAGCTTCGCAAAGAATCTGAAATCCATTGCAAATGCCGAGAACCAATCCGCCCCGACGCGCAAATTTCTCCACCGATTTCATAACCGGGGAAAAACGCGCCAGCGCCCCAGTGCGCAAATAATCGCCATAAGCAAATCCGCCAGGAAGGATGATCGCGTCGCAGCCGCCAAGATCCTCGGTGCGGTGCCAGAGAAATTCTACAGGCTGATGCAGCACGCCGCCGATCGCATAGTGCGCATCGTCATCGCAATTCGACCCAGGAAACACAACCACGCCAAATTTCATTCCGGGGAATCTCCCGCGGAGATTTTAACACAGACAGCCGGATTCGTTTGAAGCCATGAAACAGTCACGGATGAGCCGCAAGGTTTCGTAGCGCTGGCGCCCCGCCGGCGCGCGGACCGGTAAGTGCATTACTTCTGAGGGTAAGCGTTGCTCGGATCCAGCGTTGGCAGACGGTAGCGCCGCGATCGATTTTTAGCTGTGACTTACAGATCCGTCGTAAGAGCCGGCGGGACGCCAGCGCTACAAAATCGGCGCTACCTGCGGCGCTTGGTCTTCTTTTTCGATTTTGCCTCGCGCGCCAATTCAGCACGGCGAACTTTAGCCCAACCAGCCTTATTCGCTTGCCGCCCGCGAGCGATAGCCAGCGCATCGGCGGGGACATTCTCCGTAATTACGGAGCCAGCGGCCACGTAAGCTCCATCTCCCACGCGCACCGGCGCAACCAGCGCCGTATCGCTGCCGATAAAAACGCGCTTGCCGATTTTCGTCGGAAACTTATGCACGCCATCGTAGTTGCAAGTAATCGTGCCAGCCCCGATGTTCGATCCACTGCCGATCGTCGCATCGCCAAGATAAGCAAGATGATTGGCCTTCGCGAATTCTCCCAACACAGTCTTCTTCAACTCCACAAAATTCCCGACATGCGATCCCTCGCGCATATCCGCCCCAGGCCGCAACCGCGCAAACGGCCCCAGCCGCGAATTTTTCCCAATGCGGCTGTCAATCGCCACGCAATGCGGCTCAATCAACGCCCCTTCATCCACGCGGCAATTCGTCAAAACGCTCCCCGTACGAATCACGCAGCGCTCAGCCACACGCGTAGCACCAAGCAATTCGACTCCAGGCTCAATAATCGTATCGCGGCCCACGTCCACGTCCGCATCAATCACCACCGTCTCCGGCAAATAAATCGTGACGCCCGCATCCATCAATTCCGCAGCCTTGCGCTGCCGGAAAACGCGATCGGCATCCGCCAAATGCGCCCGCGTGTTGCAGCCAAGTATTTCGTCCGAATCCGGGGTCGTCATGGCAATCACGCGTTCCTGCCGCGCATTCAGCAACGCAATTGCATCAGTCAAATAAAGTTCACGATGCACATTGTTCGGCCGCAGTGCCGCCAGACACGGCCAAAGTTTGTCGAGCGTGAAGCAATAAATGCTCGAATTAATTTCATTAATCGCGCGTTGCTCCGGTGCCAGCGCGCTATCTTCCACCACCGCCGCGACGCTGCCATCGCCTTCCTTACGAATCACGCGGCCATATCCGGTCGGATCAGCAAGATTCGCGGTAAGCAAAGTAGCCGCGGCGTTTTCCCGACGATGAGTCTCCACCAGCGCGGCCAGCGTCGAAGCCCGTAAAAGCGGCGCATCCCCAGGCACCACCAACAAATATTTCGCGCTCCGCCGAATCGCCTTACGCGCCACCAGCACCGCATGCCCAGTCCCGCGCTGCGGATTCTGCACCACCGCCTTCGCGCCCAGCGGCTCAACTGCCGCCGCAACCTGTTCCGCCTGATGCCCCACAATCACCAAAATCTCCGCCGGCTTCAGCGGCTGGCAAGCCCGCACCACATGCTCTACCAGCGAGCGTCCGCCCGCCCGGTGCAGCACCTTAGCCATATCGGATTTCAGCCGCGTGCCTTTCCCGGCAGCCAGCACCAACGCGACAGTATCTTTAGCAGCCATCGAAGATTATTTTCGCCTCACCGCCCCCGTTTAGCAAACCCGTCAATCCCACAAATGTTCCAGAAGCAAGGGTGTACCATTCGCCAAAAGACCGCCCGCCGGTCGCCGTTCGAGCCACAGCACTGTTACGATGGCGGTACGTCCCCCGGCCGCAACAGTTCGGAGGCACTAATGAAGATCTGTCCAGCCTGCACGAAGCCAAACGACGACGCGGCAGCGTTCTGCAGCAATTGCGGCGCCCAATTTTCAGCCGCCGGATCCGTCCCACCACAAGCTCCCCCGCCGCAACCCTCCTGGCAGCCGCAGACAGCTCCACAATACGGACCGCAAGAAACCAGCGGCCTAGCCATCGCCAGCCTAATCTGCGGGTTCTTGTTCTTCATCTTCCCCGCTGCAGTGCTTGCCATAGTCTTCGGCCACATTTCCAGCTCGCAAATTCGCAAAAGCGCCGGCCGTCTGAAGGGCGCTGGCATGTCGCTCGCAGGAATGATTCTCGGCTACGTAGGCATCGCCTTCATCCCGATAATTCTGATCATCGCCGCAATCGCCATCCCCAATCTTTTGCGCGCCAAAATGGCTGCCAACGAAGCCAGCGCCATCTCCAGCCTCCGCGACATCTCCCGCGCCGCCATCCAGTATCAGGACACCTATCATGAATATCCCTCCGGCCTCTCCGCCCTCGGCCCTCCGCTCCAAGGCCACGGCCCGGATGCCGACGGCGCCGATCTAATCGATGGCCTGCTAATGAACGGCTCAAAAGAAGGCTACATGTTCGAATATCATCCAGTAAGCTCGCGCGGCGACAGCGTCTTCGACGGCTTCGACATAAACGCCGATCCAATCACCCCAGGCGCCACAGGCACGCGCCATTTCCACACCGACGAAAGCGACGTAATCCGCTTCGAAAGATCCACCCAAGCCGGAAGAGAAAGCCCCCCGCTGGAATAACGCCACACCCCGTAGCGCCGGCAGCCTGCAGGCGTTTTTGTGCTAAATCGGCAATCAGAAAATTAGGGATGACGTTTGCGGATCACCAGACTGGATTTAAGATCGAAAATATTTCGGCGGGAATGTTTTGTCAGGGCATGACTTCAGTCATGCCGAAACCGCAACAAAACAAACACGGCTTTAGCCGCTGAGGTCCTGTTTTCGAGGGTCACACACCCCGCAAGTCCAACTCACAACCCCATAATGTGAAATCCAGCGTCCACAAAAATCGTATTCCCAGTAACGCCGCGCCCCAAATCGCTAGCGAGAAAAACAGCCGTATCCGCAACTTCCGCCGGATCCGTATTCCGCCGCAAAGGCGCATGCTGCGCCACCACATCCAAAATCGAAGAAAAATCCTTAATCGCCCGAGCCGAAGCCGTCTTCACCGGCCCCGCAGAAATCGCATTCACGCGAATATTCTTCGGCCCCAAATCGCTAGCCAGATAACGCACGGTAGCCTCAAGCGCCGCCTTAGCCACGCCCATCACGTTGTAATTCGGCACCACGCGCTGCGAACCCAAATAAGTCAAGGTAAGCAGCGAGCCTCCCTGAGGCATCAAAGGCGCGGTAGCACGCGCCACCGCCAACAGCGAATAGCTGCTAACTTCCTGCGCCAACAAATACCCGTCGCGCGAAGTTTCGACGAACGGCCGGCTAAGGTCCTCGCGATTAGCAAACGCGATCGCATGCACCACCGCATCCAGCCCGCCGCTCAACTCCGCCGAAATCCGCTCAAGCTCCGCCGGCTGCGTTACGTCGCACTGAAAGACTTTGCTAGCGCCAATTTCCTGCCCCAATTCCTCAACAGTCTGCTTCAACCGCTCGCCCTGAAAGGTAAGCACCACCTTCGCGCCCTCACGGCTATAAGCAGCAGCGATCGCGTAAGCCAAACTCCATTTATTCGCAACACCCAATATCAGCGCAGTCTTCCCATCCAGCAGCTTAGCCATAGGCCGCACATTCTATCGTGGAATCGCCCGCCAAGAAACGCCAGTGCCCCGCAAAAAAAGCGCGAAGCGCCCTCCGAACGTAGGGCCCGCGCTTTATGGCGGGCCGGGCGAGATGCCAATTCAAGCCGCGATTGAGGCCTCTCGCGAAATCCCATGAATGAGATTGATCGGCCCGCAGAAGATACGAGGACTAACAAAATTATGCACGAAGAGGCCCGTCATAAAACGCGTGCCCTACGCTGAGGAAAAACCAAAAGCCGGAGGACTAGTCAGCAGCGGGAGCTGGAACCACAGCGCGCAACACCGGAACCCCAACATCCTCGCGCTCAGTCTCAGCAGTAGTTTCAGTCCAAAGGGTCGGATCGGCAAGCAATCGCGTGACTAATTGCGTATGAAGCGCATGACCAGCCTTATGAGCCACGACCCGCGCTTTTAAAGGCCGCCCTATCAAAGCCAAATCCCCAATCAAATCCAGCGCCTTATGCCGCACAAACTCATCCGGAAACCGCACCGGCCCATTCAAGATATCGTCAGCCGAAAGCACAATCGCATTTTCCAGCGTCCCGCCGCGAATCAACCCCATCGCCCGCAACCCCTCAAAATCACTCATAAATCCAAAAGTCCGCGCCGTAGCCAATTCACGCCCAAAACTATCGCGATTCACGCGAATCTCAATTTCCTGCCGCCCCACTTTGGGATGCGCATAATCCACAAAGCAGCTCACCAGAAAATCCTCATGCGGATAAATCCCGATCCGCCGGTCGCCATCGGAAACTTCAAGAGGCCGCACCACCTTCAAATAAGTCCGCCGCCGCCGCAATCGCCGCAACCCAGCCCGCTGCAACATCTCAATAAAAGGCTGCGCCGATCCGTCCAGAATGGGCACTTCCAGGTTATCAATCTCAATAAAGACGTTATCTACCCCGCAGGAGTAAAGCGCTGCAAGCAGATGCTCGGTAGTAGAAAGCAGCACGCCCTGCTTCATCAGGCTGGTGGCATAACTGACGCGCGCCACATTGCGGACATGCGCCTCAACACAGAAGCCATCTAGATCAGTCCGCCGAAAGACAATCCCAGTCCCAGCCGGCGCCGGCACCAACCGCAACTTCGACTGCACCGCAGTATGCAGCCCGACACCAGCCGCCTCGACAGGTCGGCCTATCGTGAATTGAAATGGCATATTGAGGGCCGAGGTAGCCAAGCACTTTTGCGACCCCGCCACTCGTATTCTACCGCAATGTTATCAGTGGTTTACAGAGGATTTTGCAGCGCACTTCAAAATAGTGTTGTAGACATACAACACTTCAGCCCCAAACCCCGTGGCCAACCGTCTACGGTATGGTACCACCTTGGGTCAGTTTGACGCCGATTTCGCCGTCGTGCCAGAACCTTCGCCAGCCGCGCCCGGCTGCACGGCGGACCCAGAGGCCGCCGAGCTTACCCCAGCCCGCACAGTCGGCGCCGAGGAAAGCGGCGCGTCCGTAGCCTGCGCCGCCAGGCTCGCAGCCTGCGCTCGAAGCTCCCCGATAGCCTGCTGTATCGCGGGCGGATCGAGGTTGTTAAGGATCTGAGCCGCCTGCAGCATTTGATTCATAGCCTGAGGCGAAAGCCCAAGCTGTTGCAGGTACTGCGTAAATTGATCCAGCACGGTCTGGCTCTGGCTTGTGGGTGCCGCGGCGGTCTGGGCCCCGGCGGCAGAAGCAGCAGGATTGGCCGGCGCGGTGGCGGGTGCTTGGGCAGAAGTGTTCGCAGCCGCAGGGGCGGGCGCCGTCGCGGCGGCAGCGGGCGCCGTGCCCGCAGCCGCAGAGGCAACCCGGGGTTCGGGACGGACCGCTGGCGACGCAACACCTGCCTGGAGAGCACCGGCGGTGGCCGCGGCTTTGACTTCGCTAGCGTTCGGCGCTCCCGCAGTTCCGGCATTCGCATTCGCGGCATTCAAGTCAACGCGCGCGGGTGCCGAATTAAGTGTTGGCGCAGTAACCTGGAACAGACCCGCTTCTTCGGCGGGCGTTTGCTGAGGAACACCGTTCGAGAGCGTCACCGTATCCTGAACCGCAGAACTCTGCACGTTCTTAGCACTCGCGCCAGCGGTTTGCGCGGCCGGTTGCGCCGCTGCGTCCTGCTCCACTGCCTGCGCTGCCGTTGCAACTGGACTAGAAGCCATAAGAAAACCCTCCCCGGGGCGGCCAGTAAGGAAGCCGCCACGCGGCATATTTGACTGGGCTATCGGCAAGGCAAGTGGCCAACTTTAAGCCCCAGCGAAAATTTGCAGAAAATCCAATTCAATTTGGCACACCCAGTAGCACAGGCACTCCTGCCTGTGTAAGCACGGTAACGTGCGAATGACCAAGCCCCGTTGTAGCCCACGCTCGAACTGCGTAGAATAGTGACTGGCACGCGCCAATGGCCTCACCTTTCCCAATTCTCTCGAACGCATCCGCTGTCCCGCCTCCCAGTGCCCATCCGCGCCCAGCCTGGCTGCGCGTGAAATATTTCGGTGGCCCCAACTATCAAGATCTAAAGCGCATCATGCGCACCCTCGATCTGCACACCGTCTGCGAAAGCGCCCGCTGCCCCAACATGGGCGAATGCTGGGAACATCGCACAGCGACTTTCATGATCTTAGGCAATATCTGCACGCGCGCCTGCGGCTTCTGCGCCGTCCCCTCCGGCAAGCCTCTAGGCCCCCCGGAAGAAGACGAGCCCGAGCGAGTAGCCGAAGCGGTAGAAAAAATGGGATTGCGCTACGCAGTAGTCACTTCGGTGAATCGCGACGATCAAACGGATGGCGGCGCCACGATTTTCGCCCGCACCATCGAAGAAATTCGCCGTCGCGTAGCCGGATGCCGCATCGAAGTGCTCATCCCGGATTTTCGCGGCGATTGGTCCGCACTAGAAACCGTAATCGCCGCCCACCCCGACGTCCTCAATCACAACATGGAGACAGTCCCGCGCCTCTACCGCCGCGTCCGCAAAGGCGCCGACTACGAGCGCTCCCTCGAGCTGCTGCGCAGAGTCCGCGAGCAAGCTCCGCAAATGGCAACAAAAACTGGAATGATGCTGGGCCTAGGAGAGACGCGCGAAGAAGTCCTATCCGCCATGCAAGATATAGCCGCGCAAGGCACGCACATCCTGACGCTGGGCCAATACCTGCAACCAACGCCCGAACACCTGCCTATCGAACGCTACGTCCATCCAGAAGAATTTGCAGAATTCAAACAGCAAGGCGAAAAAATGGGCCTGAAGCACGTAGAAGCAGGCCCGCTAGTCCGCAGCTCCTATCACGCCTTCGAACAAGAAGAAGCCGCCCGCTCGTAGCGCAGGCTGCCAGCCGGCGTTTTTGTACGGCGATGCTCGGTGTCCCAATTCATCCCGCTTCGTCGTTCACTTCACGCCAGCCAACAACGAATCCGCCACAGCCCGAACATGGCTCGTACAACTAATCTCGCAACAAGTTTGGTCCGAAGCGGCCCGCAGCTCAACCACCGCCTTCTCCCGCCGATTCAATTCCAAATCAAAATTCCCCAAAAATAATTTGAATATCGCATTGCGCGGATACTGCAGCGTAAGCGGTTCCATCAGCGCAGCAGCCCGCTCATACTGCTGATCGTAAGTCCGCAAATTCTTGGCCAAATAAAATCGCGCTTCCACCGCCGTCATCCCCCCGCCATTCATAGCCGATTCCAGTTGCCGAATTCCCTCCGCCTTGTTCCCCCCAGGAATGCCCATAAAAAATCGCAGCAGCTTGACGATCCCCGAGAGCGTATCCACGTAATAGTTGTAGAGCCCAAGCCCCGTATCTGCGTCGGTCATCTCCGGATCAAGCTCTTTGGCGCGCAACAATTCTTCTCGCGCACGCACCCCGGCACGGGCGGTCGCTCGATTTTCGCTGCGCATGCCGTAGAGACGCGCCTCCAACGCCAGCGCCAATCCAATATAAAGGTGCATCTCCGCTGAATCTTTCACCGCCAATTGCGCCGTGGCCAGACGAATCGTTTTTTCGGCCAGCGCCAGATATTCATCATCGCTGGCAATCTTTTCACGCTTGCCGGTCACCACCATTCCCCATTTCACTTCCAGCGTCGCGCAATAAGTTTTGGCCCAGCGCGCCCCGCCTTCCAGAAGATAACCAAGCGGCTGATCCGGCGCCGCAGCCTGCAGCGCCCGAAAATCCGCAATGGCCCCGTCCATATCGCCGTTGTTCAATTTCTCGAGTCCCTGCCGCGCTTCCGCAGGCAAAACCGGATTCCCCCCACGCGCC
>JABDFR010000024.1 GCA_013286465.1 Acidobacteriota bacterium
CGCGCGAGCCACGGCGGCATCGATTTTCTCGGCGGTACTGAATTCGAAAAACTCGGGAACTGGCAGATTGGCGCGGCGCAGAGCTTCGCGCTGGCGAAGTTTGTTCCGGCAGGTTTCCATGCATTCGGGTGAATTGGATAACAGGCCGAGAGCGCGAGCCGCATAAGCGGCCGTCGCAGTGGGCCGATCCCCGAGAGCGACGATGGCGTCTGGACGTTTTGTCGACATTTGCGCTGTGATTTCTGCGGCGGCGGATTCGGGATTTTCGAAATGCAGCGCTAGCGCGCCGTCCGACCAAGGATCTTCGAGCTTGTGGCAGCGATCGGTGCCGAAGGAAATTTCGAGATTTAGTTTTTTTGCGGCGTCGGTGAACGCGCGGGTTTGGTATCCGAGTTTTGAGGCGAGAATTAGAATTCGTTTGGGAGAGGTGGAAGTATGCGGATTCATAGCAGATTATTTTTTCGGCGCTGAGACTGATTGATTTTGGCGTTGCACTCGTTTTTTCGCGCGCGCGATTAGCACTGGCAGGCCCTTTTGGATTCGGTGAGCGCGGGTTTCTGGTTGCTTGGCGTTCTGGATCCAGTTTATGAATTCGCGGCGCAGGGCTGGGGTTACTTGCCGATATGCTTCGGCCGCGCCTTTCGTCAATTGTAATGCTGACGCCAGGTCTTCGGGAATTGGCGGCTCTTTGGGTGGCTCGCCTCGGGTTAGGAGCACTTCCACGAAATCGCCCTTTTCAATTTTCAGGCGATTCCAGATGCGGCTGTGGACAAAGAGGCGATGGCGGCCGTTGCCGCGCGGCACCAGCGTTGAAGTAATCGGAATTCCTTCGATCCAGCCTCGTACGGGAATGAATCCGCCGCCGCCGAAAGATTCCGAGATTTTCGCGGGTACATCTACGGCGCGATTCACGCCAAGTTTGTAGAGACGGGCGTGGAATGGCGAGTCTTGGTTTTTGCCAGGCATTCTCTGAATCTCACTTGCCAACGCGCGTCACGAAGCGCCGCCTTTCGTAGCGCTGGCGTCCCGCCGGCTCTTACGAGCACCTATGTCGCAAGGGCTTTGCTCACGCGCGGACTAAGAAACCAAATCATCGCCCGAGTCTTAACGCTGTGCGCCGCCCGACATCTCGATTCTAGCTTACGTTTGCGCTCGTAAGATGCCAGCAGGGACGCCGGCGCTACTTTTATACGAACGTGGACGCGTGCGGGATCGCCTTCCTCATTTTTGCGATGGGGGCCAACTGGTCCCCGGTTGGTTCGGCTCAACAGTACCAAGGCTCGGTGAGATACGGAATCGTCGCGCGCGCAGCCAACAGCGGAAGCACGTCGGACTCGCTCTGCTCGATTCCTGCGGCGCGGAGGGCTGCTTCGCGGATGCGCTGGAAAATCTGCGGGCGGGTGCGATTTAGTTTTTCGCCGTTGTGGACGATGCGCTGAACTTCTTCGCAGAGTTGATCGACGCCAGTGTCGGGATGCTTCCACGGATGGACGAGGGATTGCTCGTCAAATGGGCCGGCTAGCTGCCGGATATCAGGTAAATCGAGGAGAAGCGAGCCGGCCGGAATCAGCAACCGGATTGCGAGCTGAATGGGGGCCACGTTCTCGATCAGATCGTTTGCTGCCAGGAAATCGAGTTGCTCGCAGTAGGAATCGAGCGTCGTCCACGGCGAGAACGGAACAAACGTTGGTTGGAGCGGCAGATTGTGCGCGCGGAAAATCCGAATCAAGTGCTCGAAATCCGCGCGCGTGTGATTTTTCGCCAGCTTCTCCAGTACCGCGTCATCAATCGATTCGACTGCGCTGGTGATGAAGAGGCAGCCGGTGTCGCGCAGCGTGGCGATATGTTCCTCGTGCTTGCGCAGATGCTCGATTTTTATTGTGGCGTCATAGCTGAGCTTCGGAAACTCGCGATGGAGCGATTCGATTAGTGGAATGGCGTGGCCTACGCCATTAAAAAAATCCGGATCGCCAAAGGTGATGTGTTTGGCGCCGGCGTTCACCTGGCGGCGAATGTCTTCGAGCACCGTTTCGCGGGAGACTATGCGGAACGCGCCGTTGTAGACGGGGACGATCGGGCAATGGCGGCAGAGATGTTTGCAGCCGCGAGAGGATTCGGTGTAGCCGGCGATGCGGGTGGTTCCGTCCGGTAGTTGAACTGTGGCGTAACGATCGAGTGTCGGCAGGCCCTGGCGATCGGGAACCAGAAAATTTTGGCGCTCAAGTGAGATCAGCGGCTCGCGTTGCGATTTGTTCCCAGAACGATCGTCCCGATTCTTCGCCAGGCCCGCAGCCAAAGCGGACAGCCCCGCTTCAAATTCCCCGCCGAGAATTGTTTGCACGCCTCGTTTGCGGAGATAGTCAGCGTTGACGCTGGCGTACAGGCCGTAAAAGCAAAGATGCGCAGTCGGATTGATCGCGCGAATGGGAGCGATCAGCTCAATCGCCAGGCGCGTGGCCGTGTGCATGGGAATGTGGACGGCGATTAGTTCGGCTTCGCGGACCATTGTTTCGTCGAGAGGGTCGCGGGAGATATCGAGGCAGGCTACTTTGGCGCCGGTGTTACGCAGCCATGCTGCTGGCGAGGCGAGGCCGAAGGGTTGGTGGCCTTGTTCGTAAGTGGCGATTAGGAGGACGTTCATTTTGAAATTTTGATGGGGCTTATCGCGGAATTGATTATGGCATGTGCGGGGAATTGAGGAAAATATTGGGCGGCGTTGTGGAGCGGGGTTGCTTGCGACGGCGGGGATTCTTCGAGTTGGCTCGAGCTGCGGTCGTAAGAGCCGGCGGGACGCCAGCGCTACGGGGAGTTGCGACGCGGGCGACTCGCGGATGCGTTATTATAGAGGGTTGCAGAGAGGAGATTTAGACCTGATGAGTGTGGCTTCTAAGAATTCCTTTGCGGCGCGGACTTCGCTGAAAGTCGGCGATGCTTCGTTTGAGATTTACCGCCTGGACGCGCTCGAGCGCGCGGGAGTGGGTGCAGCCTCGAAGCTGCCATTTTCCCTGAAGATTCTGCTCGAAAATCTATTGCGGCATGAGGATGGGCGGTTTGTTTCGGCGGATGATGTGCGCGCGCTCGTGACCTGGAATCCTGATGCAGCGACGCAGAAAGAAGTCGCGTTCATGCCGGCGCGTGTGCTTTTGCAGGATTTTACCGGAGTGCCAGCGGTCGTCGACCTTGCTGCGATGCGCGAGGCGATGCGAAAATTGGGCGGCGACCCCAAGAAGATCAATCCCCTTTTGCCGGCCGATCTGGTGATCGACCATTCCGTGCAGGTGGATAAATTTGGCGTGGAAGGCGCGCTGGCATTTAACTCGGAACTCGAGTTCATGCGCAATATCGAGCGCTACGCATTTCTGCGCTGGGGACAGAAAGCGTTTGAAAATTTCAGCGTAGTGCCGCCGGACACCGGGATTTGCCACCAGGTGAATTTGGAATATTTGGCGAAAGTGGTTTTTAGCCGCGAAGAAGGCGGGAAGTGGTTCGCGT
Organism: Acidobacteriota bacterium; assembly: GCA_013286465.1. Taxonomy (GTDB): domain Bacteria; phylum Acidobacteriota; class Terriglobia; order Acidiferrales; family UBA7541; genus Palsa-147. The sequence goes on from JABDFR010000024.1 coordinate 3,493, forward strand.
TTCCGGATTCTTTGGTCGGGACGGATTCACATACGACCATGGTGAATGGTCTGGGCGTATTTGGATGGGGCGTCGGCGGGATTGAAGCGGAAGCCGCCATGCTGGGCCAGCCATTTTCGATGCTGATTCCCGCAGTGGTCGGATTCAAATTGCACGGGCGATTGCCTGAGGGCGCGACGGCTACCGATTTGGTGCTTACGATCACGCAGATTTTGCGGAAGAAGGGCGTCGTCGGCAAATTCGTCGAGTTTTACGGCACCGGACTTTCGAGTCTGACGCTGCCGGATCGCGCCACGCTCGCCAATATGGCGCCGGAGTACGGCGCGACGATGGGCTTCTTCCCTGTTGACGATGAAACGCTCGAGTATCTGCGCTTCACGGGGCGCGAAGAAACTTTGGTTGCGCTGGTCGAGGCTTATACCAAGGAACAGGGATTGTTCCGCACCGACACAACGGCCGATCCGATTTTTTCCGATCGACTCGAACTGGATCTCGCGAGCGTAGTACCGACGATGGCTGGGCCGAAGCGTCCGCAAGATAGCGTGCCACTGCGGGATTCGAAACAGGCGTTCGAGAAATCGCTCACCGAGGCGGCCAAGCATGTGGCCGTGCAGAATAACGGCGATCGATTTGAATTGCGCGATGGTTCGGTGGTGATCGCCGCGATTACCAGCTGCACGAACACGTCGAATCCATCGTTGATGCTCGGCGCTGGATTGCTCGCAAAAAAAGCGGTGGAGCGCGGGCTTACTTCGAAGCCCTGGGTAAAGACTAGCTTCGCTCCCGGATCAAAAGTCGTCAGCGATTACATGACAACTTCGGGTTTGATGCCGTTTCTAGAAGCGTTGAAATTCCACATCGTGGGCTATGGATGCACCACCTGCATTGGGAACAGCGGGCCTTTGCCGGATTCGATCGGAAAAGCGATCAAGGAAAATAATCTGGTGGCCGTTTCAGTTTTAAGCGGCAACCGGAACTTCGAGGGCCGCATTAACGCGTTGGTGCGCGCGAATTATCTGGCTTCGCCGCCGCTGGTGGTGGCCTATGCACTCGCCGGCCGCATGGATTTCGACATGGCCCACGAATCGCTCGGCGACGACAAAGCCGGCAAGCCGGTTTATCTGCGCGATTTGTGGCCTTCGCCGCTCGAAGTGGAAAACGCAATGCGTGCCTCCGTTTCCACCGAAATGTTCCGGAAACAGTATGGCGATGTGTTTACCGGCGATTCGAGTTGGCGCGGATTGAAGATTCCTGAGGGCGATTTGTATATGTGGGATTCGAAATCGACCTACATCAAATTGCCGCCTTACTTTGATGGCATGCCGGTGAAGCCTGCGGCTGTGGGCGACATTCATGGGGCGCGGGCGCTGGCAATTTTGGGAGATAGCGTAACGACCGATCACATCTCACCAGCCGGGTCGATTCCCGCGGATTCGCCGGCGGGCAAATATTTAATTTCGCGCGGAGTGCAGCCCAAGGATTTCAATTCCTATGGAGCGCGGCGCGGGAATGATGAAGTGATGACGCGCGGGACATTTGCGAATATTCGCTTACGGAATCAGTTGGCGCCGGGGACGGAGGGTGGTTGGACGATTCATCAGCCGAGCGGCGAGCAGATGACTATTTATGATGCGGCAATGCGCTATAAAACTGAGGGCGTGCCGCTAGTGGTGATGGCCGGCAAGGAATATGGGTCGGGATCTTCGCGCGACTGGGCTGCTAAGGGGACTAACTTGCTCGGCGTGCGTGCGGTGATTGCGGAAAGTTACGAGCGCATTCATCGCAGCAATTTGATCGGCATGGGAGTGATGCCGCTCGAATTTAAGCCCGGGCAAAATGTGAAATCGCTTTGCCTGACTGGCCGCGAAATGATCGAGATTGAGGGATTAGCTAAAGACTTTGCGCCGCGGAAGATGATTCGCGTGCGGGCGCATGGGGACGACGGGAAAGAAATCGCGTTTGATGCTGTGGCGCGCGTGGATACACCCGTCGAGGCTAGTTACTATCAGCATGGCGGGATTTTGCAGTTTGTTTTGCGGCAGATGTTGTAGGACGGCGATGCCGACTTAGTAGCACAGCCACTCTTGGCTGTGTCGGAATTCGGCCAGTGGCTGAATGTAACGCTCAAGCATGCGAACGATTACAGACTTCTGCGCCGCATTTCAACGAATTTCGGTTTGCCGCTTGCCTTTAGTTGCAGATGAAAATGCAAGGCTGAAGCCCCCCGCTACGAAAACCTAAAAGGTGGCCGAAATGCGGGAGGGCTTCCTCCAAAAAGCTGGCGGACAAGAAAGCACCCTCCCCTACTGGACTATCATCGTTACTGTAGTGGTGTGCGTGGCGGTTTCGGTGCCATCGGCATTACCGTTGGCTGTGATTGTGATTTGGTAGGTGCCTACCGGCGTGCCCGAACTGCGGCCGCCTCCGCATCCTGCGAGTGCGGCGCCGAACATCAGGGCTGCCATGGAAATTGCCAGAGCGGCGCGACGTAGCGGCACGCCAAGCATCCCGGACGACTGCGACCTCGGACGAATTCGCAGCGCGAACCAAACCGTCAGGAGCGCGGCGAATGCTAGCCAGATTCCTCGCGCGAGCGGCGGCCAGCGATTTGCCGGAGTCCCCGGCGGCAGACTGGTGTTGTTCGGCACCGTGGAGATCGATAGCTGCTGGCTGGCTCCCGACGCTGTCGGAGTGATGTTGGTCGGATTGAAGGTGCAGGTTGCGTCGGCCGGAAGACCTGTCCCGCAGGTGAGCGTGATTTCCGTGGTGAAACCAAAAAGACCGACGACTGGGATTGTGAAATTGGCCGTGGCGCCCGCTTTAATTGTGGCGACTGGCGGCGATACGGGACCGTAGGTGTAATCCTGAATGTCGAATACTTCGGCGTTGCTGGTGCCTCCGCCTGGGGAGGGATTTGTAACAGTGACGTTGACCGCGGCGGGGGTTGCCAGTGCGCCGGTTGGGATCGTGGCGACTAGCGACGTGGAAGATCCGGCAGTGCCTGGCGTGAGGCTGGTGTTTCCGAAATTGATGATCGCGTTGGGCAGGAAGCCAGTCCCGGTAACTGTCAGGATTACCGTGCCGTCGCCGATGATGCCGCTCGTTGGCGAGATCGACGTAATCGTCGGCGCGGGATTGGTGGTGCTGAGTGGCAGACTGTTCGAGACGGTCTGGCCCGTCGCGACGGTGATGGCATAGACGCCGCTGGAATTTTGCAGGGCCGTCGCGGGAATTGACGCGCTTAGCGAACCATCGCTGTTGAGCGTTGTCGGAGTGACCGGCGTGCCGGAAACCTGGATCACAGATTGACTCGTGAAGCCGACGCCGGTCGCAGTGATCGCGATCGGTGGCGCGGTATTCGATTCCACCGGCGAAATATCGGTGAGCTGTAGCGCGGGCAGACCGCCGAGAGAAATATCCCACGCACCGCGGCCGTGAGTTACCGCGGTTAGGACGCGCGATGCGTTGCGCAGATGCAGCGCCATCACGACTGCGTTCGGCAGGCCGGTGCCGAGCGGTTGCCAGCTTGTGCCGCTGTCCGTGGTGATGAAAGCGCCGATGTCGGTGCCGATGTAAAGCGAGCCGGAAATATTTGGATCGGCGACGATGGCGTTCACCGGAATGTTCGGAAGGTTGCCGGAGATGTCGTTCCATTGGCCGCCGCCATTGGTGGTCATGAAGACGTGGCCGAGCGTGTCGCCATTGAATCCCGAGAAGCCGGAGAAAGCGGCATAGGCAAGAGTCGAATCGGCGGCGTCAATCGCGAGCGACGTGACTGAACGATCAGGAAGCCCGTTGATCACGCGGGCGAAACCGACTGAGCCGCTCAGCACATTGTGCGAAACCTGCACGATTCCATCGATGGAACCGGCGTAAATCGTATTTGAATCGCTGGGCGCGATGGCCACCGCAGTCAGGAAATTCCCCACGCTGCCGGTCAAGTCCGTGGAGATCGCGGTCCAAGTGTTGCCATTATCGAGCGTTTGATAGAGGCGATTCGTCGCCAGATAGAAAGTTTGCGCTTGCGAGGCGTCGCCGATCAGCGGCGGCAGATACGACGCCGGATCGGAAGTATTAATTCCATTTTCGGCCACGATGAAATCGTTTGCGAATCCCCCGCTGAGCGAGCGGAACAGAAACGGAACTACCGAGGCGGGCTGCTGCAAATCTCCGCATGTGGTGAAGACGGTATTCGGGAACGTGGCGTCGATCGCGGTGAATCCGCCGTCGCATTGCGCCGCGCTCGTGCCGATCCATGCGTTCGTATTGTAGAGCTGCGGTGAATTTCCCTGCGTGCCGCCGAAGGCGACGCTGTCGGACGACGGATGCACGGTGAGGCCGGGATAAAATTGCGTGATGCTCAGGCCGGAATTGGTCGAGCCGATATTAAGGTTGTTCCAGGTTTGCGAACCGGCGGCGATGCTGGTGTTGGTGATGTCTGCGGAAGTCCAGATGCCGCCGTCGTTGCCCGCAAAAAGCGCGCTGCCGCCGGCGCTGAAACCGAGCGCGTGCTGCGCGGAATGAATCGCCGCGCTCGATTTGTCGACGGTGACATCCTGCCAGGAATTCCCGCCATCCACAGAACGGTACAGCGTAGAACCGCTGCCCCCGCCATCGGAGCCGCCGGCGAAAACGAGCGAAGCATTCGTGGGACTGACGCGAATGGCCATGTCGTAGAAGCAGGATGGATCGCACAAATTATTCGGCGGCGCGGTGACTTGCGCCCACGTGGTTCCGCCATCGAGGCTCTTGAAAATGCCGAAAAAGCTCGCCGATGAATCGTCGCCGCTGGCGATGGCGGCGTAAATCACGGTCTTGCCCGAGACTTGCGGGCCGACGCCGAGAGTGATGCGGCCAAACGCGGTTTGATCGGTGGCTTGATCGAGGCCGGTCAATCGCGTCCAAGATGCGCCCGCGTTCGTCGAGACGAAGACGCCGTTGCACGGCGCGGAGGATTTGCACGGTGCGCCCGCATCGGAATCGCCGCCCGGGTGGCCCAAGGCTGCGTAGGCGGTCATGCCTGTTGCATCACTCGGATCGAAAACCACATCGGTGGCTTCTACTTTTGCCGACGGAGAAAGGACCGAGGTCCAGCTCGTCCCGCCGTTCGTCGAGCGCCAAACGCCCGACGGAACGGACGGATCGCCACCCTTCACGGCCGCAAGAACAACTTGATGCAGCGCGGAAATCGGATCGACGCTCAGCGCGCCGATGAACGGACCGCCGGTTACCGTATTCAGAGGAGACGAGGCGCCGCCGAAGACCCCTACACCGGTCGAGCTCCAGGTTTGCCCGCCATCTGTCGACTTCAGAATTCCATCGCCGTAAAAGGAATCGCGCGCGAAATTTTCTTCGCCCGTGCCGGCATAAATTGTTGGCGGATTCGTAGTGGCGTCGAGAGCGAGCGAGCCGATGGAAAGCGTCGGCTGATCGTCGGTAAGCGGCGTCCAATTTTGCAGATCGGTGGTTCTCCACACGCCGCCGTCGGCGGCGCCGAGATAAACGGTCTTGCCGGTGGAATCCGTAGGATCGACGGCGAGCGCGGTCACTCGCCCGGAAGTATTGCCAAAAGGAGTTTGGCTCGTGGGAGCCGGGCCGATCGATTGCCACGCGAGCGAAGAAACATTCGGATTGGCAACGGTTGCCTTTTCGCGCATGGCGCGCAAAGCCTTGATGGCTGCCTCGCGTGCGCCCGCGGGAATCTTCCCGGCGGGATAAGCGCGCTGGCGATAAAACCAATCGGCGCGACGGTGTGCGAGATCGATGCCGGCAGAATGCGGCGCGTGTTTCTTCGGCGCGGATTTTTGGGCGATCACGGGAGCGACGGCGGCAAGTACAACGAGCGCGGAGAGCAGTGGAACCAGGATTTTGCGAATGGGTGAAGCCGAATTCCTCATACTGCGGAGGCGGTGGTCCGCAATTCTCCCGCTCAAATCAAAGTGCATACTCCTCCGTCGGACAAATCTGATGAAGCGGGACCCCGCCCGCGTCTGGGATGCTGCGGCCTAAGCCCATCGCATGCGACACGCGATTATACACGGCCCCGCAGATCGCGCGCCCGCAATTGGCCGGGAACTCTCGCGGCGGATTGGATGTCTCTCACGCGGCGGCTGGTTGCACTCGCACGCGCGGCTCGATAGACTCGGCAAATCATGAGGTTTCTGCGATGAAAACACGTGCGATTGCATTGGCCGCGCTGCTGTGTTTGCTGATTGCGCCGCGAGTGGCCGCTCAGGAAGAAGAGCATCACCATCATGGGGATGACGAACAGCTTGGCTCGGTGACCTTCCCGACTTCGTGCTCGCCGGACGTCCAGAAATCCTTCGAGCGCGCCGTCGCGCTGATGCATTCCTTCCAATACCAGCAGGCCAGCGAAGGATTCGACGACGTCGCCGCGAAAGATAAGCGCTGCGCCATGGCTCGCTGGGGCCAGGCGCTGGTGATCTGGCGCCAACTCTGGGATCAGCCGGACGCCAAAAAGATCAAAGAGGGACAAAAGTACATTCATCAGGCGCAGAAGATCGGCGCGCAGACCGATCGCGAGCAGCAATTTATCGGCGCGGTGGCGCTTTTCTACGCCAAGGGCAAGAAGCTCGACTACCGCACGCGCGCGCAGAATTATTCCGATGCCATGGGCCGTCTCTACGCGCAATATCCCGATGACACCGAAGCGGCAGCGTTCTACGCGCTCTCGCTGCTCTCGTGGACACCGGTGGACAATAAAGATTTCGCGAATCGCCGCAAAGCGATTCCCATCCTCGACAAGCTCTTCGCGCAACATCCGGATCACCCGGGCGCGGCGCACTATTTAATTCACGCCGCCGATCGCCCGCAGTTGGCAGGGATGGGTCTGAATGCGGCGCGGCGTTATGCGCAAATCGCGCCGTCGTCATCCCACGCGCTGCACATGCCATCGCACATCTTCTCGCGGCTGGGCCTGTGGCAGGATTCCATCAATTCGAATCTGGCTGCTTCAGCCGCCGCGGACAAAGCCACGCGCGCAGGGACCGGTGATGACAGTTATGAATTTCATGCCATGGATTATCTGCAATACGCCTATCTGCAGAGCGGGCGCGAAAAAGACGCCTGGCATGTGATCGAGGAAATCGATTCCGTACCGGGAGCATCCGCGGAGCGAAAGACCGATGAGCGCACCGACTTTACGGGTCGCTATTATTTCGAGCTGCATCAATGGAGTGAAGCGGCGAAATTGGAAGTGCCGGAACCTGGATCGCGCGAGGCGAAGGCATCAGCTTACCGCACGCGAGCGATCGGAGCAGCTCGCAGCGGCGATGCGGCGGAAGCCAGGAAGAATCTGGAAAAATTGAACGAGCCTGTGCCGGGAGGCGCGTACTCGGATGACGACAGCGCGCTCTCCTGGATCGAAAAGCAGGAAGTGATCGGCTGGGTGGCATTTGCCGAGGGGAAAAAAGATGACGCGCTGAAGGCCCTGCGCGAGGCGGCGGAGCGCGAAGATCGCCGCGCGCCAGAAACTGGCGACATGCCCGCGCGCGAAATGCTTGCGGACATGTTGCTGGAGATGAATCGCCCGGCCGATGCGTTGGTCGAATATGAAACTCTGCTTAAAGAGTCACCGAATCGCTTTGACGGACTTTACGGAGCGGCACGCGCGGCGGAAATGGCCGGAAAAAGCGAGCAAGCCACGGCCTACTATTCGCAATTGCTGAAGGTTTGCGATGGAGGCGTGAATTCGTCGCGTCCGGAGTTGGCGCGGGCGAAGACGCTGGCCGTGAATCCGGGCGGACACTAATCAGAAGAGACTGACGATGCCAAAAGCAGAAGCAGTGCGCGCGATTCAGGAATGGCGGGACTTGGTATCGGGCCCGCGTGGCACGCTGGCCGAATCGCGCCAACACGCCGAAGATTTCTTCGCGAAATATTCAGCGCCGCCGGAGCTGAAGGTGGAGCACGCTGAAGTCGGAGGCATTCCCGGCGACTGGCTGACCATGCCGGGGGCGGATGCCAAGCGCGTGGTGCTTTATATTCACGGTGGCGCGTTCGTGTTGGGCTCGCCTCGCGGATATCGTTCGATGTGCGCGCGACTCGCCAAGGCCACGCGAGCTCGCATATTTGCGGTCGACTACCGCTTGGCGCCCGAGTTTCCCTTCCCTGCCGCGATTCAAGATGCCGCCGGCGCTTACCGCGGAATCGTGAAGCAAGGCGTGGCCCCGTCGTCCATCGTGATTGCGGGCGATTCGGCCGGCGGAAATTTAACGGTGGCAACGCTGTTGTCGCTCCGCGAGTCCGAAGTACCGTTGCCGGCCGCGGGGGTTTGCATCTCGCCTTGGGTGGATTTGGAATGCGCCGGCGAAACCATGAAGACTAAAGCGAACGTCGATCCGCTTTGCGAACATGATTCGATGCTGCTCGAGGCGGGACTCTATCTGAATGGACATACCGCTCGAGATCCGCTGGCTTCGCCGATTCATGCCGATTTGCACGGTTTGCCGCCGTTGCTGATCCAAGTGGGCACTGAAGAGACGCTGCTAGACGATTCGACCCGGCTCGCGAAGCGCGCTGAAGAGGCTGGCGTGCCGGTTACTCTCGAGATTTTTGAGGGAATGCCGCACGTGTGGCATGTCTTCGCCGACTATCTCCCCGAGGCGCAGCAGGCGATTGAGAAAATCGGCGAATTTGTGATTGGAAAAACGGCGCGGGCGAGTACAACCGCAGGCTAGCCAAACCTCTGCGAACTTCATGAAATTTGAATGGACACAGCCAGGACTAGCTGTGCTACTAGACGGCGCCGTTGGGCTGCATTCTGGCTTCGACTTGCGCGTCGTAAATGTGCCAGAAGTTGCCCTTAGAATCTACGAACTCGACGCCTACCTTGCACTTGCCGCTTTGCTTTGGGCCCACGTGGACGACTCGGCATTCGCGCTCTTCCTGGGTGAAGCTATTCACCACCAGGATGGTCTGGCCGCGCTCGAGATCGGCGTTCACGGCCAATCGGGCGCCATGCGCGTCGACATTGAGGGTGTGGGTCTTGTCGCGAAAGGGCAAATTGTCGTTGGAGCGCCCGTAAACAACCACGGGAACATGCAGCGGAAATCGACGGCTTCGGCGGACGTAGCCGCGTAGTTTTGTAGTTTTCATAGGCGTGGCCATACCCACTACAAAGATAGCGCTACTAGGTAATCTCGCGCAAGGGCTTAGTGCCCGAAAAAGCAACCCTAGTTGATGATTTCTTCACTCTTGGAGGGCGAGACCGGCTGGAAGTGTACACTTTTGAGACACAACTGACTTGCGGCGAACTCGCGCATTCTCGTCTTCGCGTAGCGCCCGGCGCTGACAAATTTTGTCGCTTCGAGCAACCGCTCAGCAAGCCATTGAATCCATTTCCACTTGCGCATGTAAATCGATGAGTATTATTTTTACGGCATAGATTCCGATTTTGGGTGGACATTACCATCCCAAATCGGGTCAAATGGATGCGGGTCAGGAATAATACAACGGTTGAAGGGGGGAAACCGATGCGCCGAATTCTCATAGCTTTCGCGCTTAGTTTGTGCGTTTCGGCTGGGGCGGCCGCTCAGATTCATCCCGCGACATCCTCGCTAGTCAATTCTTCGCCAAGTCTGGCGCCGCCGATCGCGGGGATCACTTCCTACGATCCAGCGACCGAGGACCTACCGCAATTTCAAGCTTATATCGGCTACGCCTGGACACGATTCACCGGCATACCGAATAATCCACTCGAGATGAACGGCTTTACCGCTGATTTTACCGGCTATTACAAATGGATCGGGATCGAAGGCGAACTGAGCGGTGAGCTGAGCACCTTTGCCGGCGAGACCGCCAAGCAATCGTTTCTTGGGATCGGTCCGCATTTTCGGCTGGGCGAATCGAGCCGCCTGCAGCCCTGGGCGCATGCACTGGTCGGCCGGGCGCACTTTTTCCCGGTGGGGATCGAAGGCGGGCAAGGCGGATTCGGATGGCAAGTCGGCGGTGGTGTGGATTACCGCTTTACGCATCTACTTTCGTTTCGTGCGGGAGTCGATGCGTTGGGATCCATTATCGCCAGCAAGAGTACGATTGGCCCGAAGGTTCACGCCGGAGTGGTCTTCAATTTTTAGAGTGTAGACAGTTGCACTGGCGCGCCGTTGGTGGGGGCGCGCTTTTAGTCCCGCGTTGTGAGAACACTCGCCTTGATTTCCGTTTATTCGCTGCAGGATTTTCTCGGCTTGATTTGGTGCGCGTTTGGGATTTATTGGGCGGCGCAGGCGGGCCGCGGTTCTAAATCGGCGAGCACGGAGCCGAATCGATTCCGCTTTCTCCGGCTGACGATTCTTGCCACTACATTTATTCTTCTGTTGGCGCCATCGCTGGGCTTCGAATCGCTCAATGAGCGTTTTGTTAGCGTTAATTTCATCGTGCGCGGCGTAGGAGTCGCGCTAACATTTGCGGGCATCGCTCTTGCGTTCTCGGCGCGGCGGCACCTGGGATCGAATTGGAGCGATAAAGTCGAGCTGAAAGTGGATCATCAGCTTATCCGCAGCGGGCCTTATACTTACTTCCGTCATCCCATTTACTCGGGAGTGTTGCTGGGAGTGGCGGGGACGGCGCTGGCTGTCGGAATGGTCCGCGGCATCGCCGCGTTTTTGCTCTTGTTTTGCTCGTACGTTTTCAAGGCGCGCAAAGAGGAGCGCGTGCTGGCGGCAAAGTTTGGCGACGGGTTTCGTCAGTATCAACGGAGCGCTGGCTTCCTATTTCCACGGTTCGGCGGGCCTGCAACGTAAATCTCAAACTGGCATACTTTCTCTGCGCGATTATCGCCGGGCCTGCTAAAGTTTACCTTCCACATATTTCTACTCGACGGGGGTCGGAGATGAAATTTCTAGTGGCTATAATCCTATTTGTAGGCGCTGCATTCGCAGCGAGCGCGGATACCGTAGTGATGAAGAATGGCGACCGGCTCACCGGGACCGTGGTGAAATCCGACGGCAAGCAATTGACGTTGAAGACGGATTACGCCGGCGACGTCAATCTGCAGTGGTCGGCGGTGAAGGAAGTAACGACAGACAAGCCCATCTTCGCCGTTACACCGGACAAGAAAACGATCAGCGGCAAAGTGACCACCGAGGGCGATGGGCTGGTGATTACGCCGAGCGGCGCGGCGCCGGTTCGCGTTCCGCTCAGCGACGTATCCGTGTTGCGCGACGCCGATGAGCAGACGGCTTTCGACAAGAGCCAGCATCCCGGGCTGCTCGAAAACTGGAACGGCGGCGCCAATGTCGGATTGGCATTGGCGCGCGGCAATACCCAAACCACCAATCTTTCCGTGGCTTTCAACGCGGTGCGCGCCACGAACACTGACAAGCTCACCGCCTATGTCGCGTCGATTTACGCGTCCAATAATGCGGCGGGCTCGTCGGGCGTTACAGCCAACGACATTCGCGGCGGCGCGCGCTTCGACCGCAATATCGTGCCCAAGATCTTCGCATTCGGCAGCGGCGATTTCGAATACAACGAAACGCAGGATCTCAATCTGCGATCGATCTGGGCCGGCGGCCTTGGCTATCACGCCATCAAAAGCGATTCGACCGTTCTTGATTTGCTTGCCGGCGGTGATTACACGCGGGAAAGTTACAGCACCGGCGTGTTACGGAATACCGGAGGCATCGTCGTCGGGCAGACCCTCTTCCACAAGCTGGGAAAGTCGACGGTCGTGAACGAGCAAATCTTCTTTTATCCCGATTTGACGGAGAGCGGGCAATATCGCATCGCTTTCGATTTGGGAACGGTGACGAAGATCAAATCGTGGCTGGGCTGGCAGACGGCGGTGAGCGATCGCTATTTGAGCAATCCCATTCCCGGAACGAAGTCGAACGACATCATCCTTACAACCGGGATCAACGTTTCGTTCAAGCACTAACTATCAATTATGAGAGCGCCGCATTTCGCAACACGGCGCTCTCGATTTTCTCCGCGCGTCTCTAGGGTTGGGATGGCGGCGTTTGCGCCGGTGGCGTTTGCGGCGTCCCGATTTTCGTGCCGATCACTTCCCCCGAAATGATGATTTCCACCCGGCGGTTTTTCTGCCGGCCCTCCGCGGTGCCGTTATCCGCCACCGGCATGGTCTTACCGAATCCCTTCGCGGTGATGGTGGACGCCTCGAGGCCCTGCTCGATCAAATATTGCCGCACGGATTGCGCGCGCTGTTCGGAGAGCGTTTGATTGAATGCATCGCCGCCGACGTTGTCGGTGTGCCCTTCGACAGCGAGATTCAGCCCCGGGTGCGCCAGAACAATTCCTGAAAGCTTCGCGAGGCGCTCGCGCGCTTCGGGGCGCAGATCGAATTTCGCGGTGGCAAAGAGCACGTCACCCAAATTGACCACCAGGCCGCGAGGAGTGTCGCGCGTTTCCAGGACTTTATTGAATTGTGCGAGAAGACTGGCGCGCAGTTCCTGCTTCTCGCGCTCGGCTTGTTCCGCAGCTGCTTTTTCGCGATCGGCTTGCTCTTGCGCGGCTTGCTGCTTGGCCTGCGCTTCGGCTTGAGCCTTTTCAGCCTCAAGCTGCGCTCGTTGCGCCTCAGCGCGAGCCTGCGCTTCCTTCGCGGCCGCCAGATCGGCTTGCATCTTTTGTTTATCGGACTCCGCTGCCTGGCGTTCGGCTTCGGCCTGCTGCTTCTCCGCAAGCACGCGCCGCTGCGCCTCAGCTTCCTGATCAGCCTTGGCCTGAGCCTCGCGCTGAGCCGCGGAAGCCCGCTCGTTCGCCTGGCGCTCGTCGTCCTGGCGCTTCACGCTGATGGTGATGGCATCCTCGTAGGCTTGAACTGCCTCGCGCGCCGCCGAGGGAACAGATTTTTTCTGCTTGCGCGTTTGATAATCCTCGGCGCGCGTAAGCGAGTCCGAAGCTTTCGCCCACGATTCGCTCGCGTATTTCGCGGCATCGTGGGATTGCGCGATGCGCTTGGCGTTGCGCGCCTGCAGCAAGTCGAGCGGCACATTGGGATCGTCATCGAGCGGTGCCAAATTCAGATCCTTGTAACGGCTGCGCTGCAACAAATCGTATTTCGCGTCGACGGCGTCCACGTTCCCTTTCGTATCCGGCCGCACAAAATTTTCAAGCACCACTTCCTCGCTGGGAAACGACACGGCGTAATACGGCTCGGCGGTGACCATCAGCCCGAAAGTTTGCAGGCGGGTGGTCACTTGCACTTTGCTCTTGGCCCCATCGAGCAGAAGCTGGCCCAGATTATTCGCGCGGCCTTCCGGAGTGATGGCCCAGAGCACATAAGTGAGATAAGCCCCGCCAAATTGCCCCGCGGGCGAGAGATTATCGAAATTCGCGCTGATCAACACCGCGCCGTTCTTGGCTTCCACCTTGGCCTGGCCGGTGGCCTGCGGCATCAGCGCAGTCCCGCGAAAATCGATGCGCGTCGAACCCTTAGCCATGTAATTTACGGCCTGGATCGTGCGCGAGACATTAATCTGAATTACCGGCGCCTGGCCCGATTGGCTTTGCGGCTGAGACTGCGCTCGCGCAACAGCCGATCCGGCGCTCAAAACGACGAAAGCGGCGCACAACAAAATAATTTTCCTCATTCCATTCCTCTTTCCGATTCGGCTTAATCTCGGTAGGGCCTATGAATTCGATCGGCCCACATTTTGCTACTGCGAGCGTACGCTGTCTACATGGAATGAAAGTACGGAGTCCCAGATCGAAACCAAGCCCGAGTCGGCTACAGCAAGAGGCAACTGAATTGCCGAGAATCACATCACGACTAAATGCGGGCCGACGCGCGTAGTCAAATCGGAGCTGAGGAAAAACGTGAAAGCACGATTCACAGTAATGGTTTCTGTTTGGGGATTTCTCGTTGCAGGCGCGCTCGCAACTCCACAGCGCTTGAATGCGCAAGCCGCGCCCGGGCCGATTCTGCGCTCGCCAACGCAGCAGTCGTCGCCGGACGATTCCCCGCCGCCGGAAGCCAAACCCGAGCCACCCAAACTGCCCGGCCGCAAGACTCTCGCCGGTCCTTGGAAAATGAATCGCGATGAAAGCGATGATCCCCGCCAGAAAGTGCGTTCTGCGGAAAGTTCGAATGGCGGAAACTCGGGCAATTATCCGGGTCGCGGAAATCCCGGCGGTTATCCCGGCGGAACTCCGGGCGGTTATCCAGGAGGCGGCCGGGGCGGTTGGCCCGGAGGCGGAGGCGGATCACCTAGCGGCGGCTCTCGAAATTCCGGGCAAGACTTGGAAGACAACACCAAGCTGCAGGAGATCGTTTATCCCCCGCAGTCGCTCAACATCGAACTGAAGAACCCCGAAGTCGACGTGACCGACGATCAATCTCACAAGCTGCTGCTCTACACGGACGGCCGGAAATTGCAGAAGTCCACGGACGCCAACCAGCAAGAAATTCTAGCGCACTGGAATGGAAACGAACTCACAACAGATGAGAAAAGCCCGCTCGGCGGAAAAATGAGCCGCACCTTCGAACTGGCACAAGACGGCCACAAGATGTATGAAACCCTGCATATCGACAATGGCCGGTCCGGCAGGCCGGTGATCATACGATACGTCTACGACGTCGCCGCAGCGGACGCACCCAGCGGCGAGGACGCTGATCCGAACCGACCGGTACTGAAGAAACGGTCCGAAGACAGCAGCGTACCGCAGTAACCGCCGCGAAAAATTCACAACGCTCAGAGAAACTTACTCGCTCCGATTCGTGAAGCCGTCAGGTCGACGGCGATGGCACGGGCAGGAATTCTGCTATTTCTCTTCCCCGGGCGGCACTAAGCGCACTCCCACGCGAAACCGCCGGTATTCCGAATAGCGCACGGTCATGCGTATGTGAACGTCCCCCGAACTGAAATGCAAAGTATCGTCCGAGCGAGTGTAGGTCGGAAACCAATAGTGCCCTTCAATATTTTCGCGGTAGGTCGCAAAACGCGGAAACACATTCTCAGCCCCATGCTTGCGAATGTCCGGCACGGCCTTCCCGTCCGATTTGACGATCTCCAGATCCTTGTCATCCACCCACACCCGCCCTTGAAAGTAGCGCTGATTTTTCTCGAGCTTCTTCGGCGCGACGTCGAATACGTAGGTGCCGAGTTCATCCAATCGTTCGCGCCCCACATAGGTAACGTCGTACTTCGGCAACTCCCCGGTCGTAAGCACGAAGGGCTGCACGTTTCGCAGATCATCGAGATCCTGCTCGGACAGCGAAATGCGCTCGAGCGTGGGCGCCGGCGCATTGGTGATATTTTCATAACGCTGTCCGGAGGTCGTAAAGATGATATCGCTGGTCATGCGATACTCGCCGTCCGGCCGTCCATTGTCATCGATCGTCTGCACCACAAAAGTCTGCACGTAAGTAAAATTGTCGCGCTCAGCCTTAAACTCCGCCTCGCGCTTCGCAAATTGCTGAACGATCTGCTCCACCGGAATCGAGGGCGCGTCCGACGAAATTCCCGGGGCGGTTTGAGTCGAAACGCGAGCCTTCGGCGCCGCTGTTTCCGGCAAGGTCGCCGCCCCGGCGTCTTTCGGCGAAGTCGGCGGCTGCGGCTCAGTTTCCTGCGCAGCCAGCGGCAGAGTAAGGACCGCGCCAGCCGCCAGTATCAAAGCAATCGCCAGCGTTCGCGCTCCGCCGATCATTAAGTTTCTCGAATACATGCGTCGCACTTTGCCAGACCTTTTTCGGCGGTTCTGCGCCTCACTCAGTATAGGAGCTTTCCGGTGAAGCAAAGGTTGTTTTCCGGGGCGACGCGAAAGAGTGGCTAGGCTATCTGCGAGTCGGAAAAGCGATGCGGAACCATCACGCAATTCCTAATTACGAACTATGCTGTTGACGACCGACGGCGAGTTGAAGAATTCGCCAGGAATCCGGAAAACTTTGCAGTTTCCGCTTGACTCTCACGTGGCGTCAGACTTTACCCTGCTTCAGACAAGCTAGCCCGGAGGACGAAATGCTTCTAATCAGCGAGTTTGCGCGAGCCGGAAATGTCACCATCAGGGCGCTTCGATTCTATGACGAAATTGGCCTGCTTTCCCCTGCGCACGTGGTCCCAGAAAACGGTTACCGCCGGTATTCCCCCGCGCAATTCGCACAGTTGCACCAAATCCAGACCTTCAAGGACATGGGATTTTCGCTTCAGGAGATTCGTGAACTCCTGCAACGGCGTCTCACACCTCACGAATTACGCTCACTCTTGGAGGAGCGCCGCGAAGTTCTCAAGAAGAGCCTACGCGAGGACACCGGCCGACTGGAAAGAATCGAAGCCCGGTTGAAGGGCATTTCCGCGGACGGTTCACGATCGCACTTGGCCATTATGTTGCGAAGCACGCCGGAGCAGCCGGTGGTTTCTGTTCGCGAAAAACTGCAAAACTACGATCAGGTCGATCAGCTGTTCACAACGCTCGAACGGCGCCTGGATCCCCGCGCGCTTCACGATCAACGTGCAGCTATCTTTCACCACTGCCTCGAAGGAGACGGCGAGATCGATTGCGAAGCCATTCGATTCCTGAAACATCCCGTAGCCCCGATTCGAGGCTTAAACGTATATGAATCCCAGCGCACGCGCGTCGCATTCACCTACCACTACGGCTCGGAAGATTCCATCGGCGCCTCCTACCAGGCGATGACCGTTTGGATTGCGGCGCAAAACTATCAACTTGCCGCGGCGAAGCGGGAAGTCTATTGGCCGGCGCCCGAAAATAAAGGCGAAGCCAGCTGGCTAACTGAAATTCAATTTCCCGTTACCTGATCGCGCGGTGTGGCACGGAGGGCGCAGCAAAACACATGAACTCATTTCGCTCTGTTGATTTCCTTCGAGGCCGTCGCGTTTCTCCCCGTAGGGGCGCCGCTTGCTGCGCCCGCCCGTGTAACGCCAGGGAAAACGTGGGCTATTTGCGTCCTCGTAGCGCGATCCGGCACTCTCCGCGCCCGATCGGCCTCGTAAATGACCACGATGGCAACCGAGCCAACTCATCTCATAAATGCCTTTTAGGGGTCGGTGCTTTAGCTCCGACAATGACATCCTGATTTAGCTCAGGTGCGTAGTCCGGTGTGGCAGCGTTCGTACAACGGAGAATTGTAAAAGGAGGCTGATCAATGAAGATACTGTCGATCGTGGTGTGTATCGTATTCCTTGGCGCGATGCAGCTAACAATGAAACTCGATCAGCAAAAGGAGAATCAGAAGATGAGCCATCCCGAAACATCCGTGCAATTCATTAAATCCGACACGTTGCCGCCCGCCGTCGGCTACTCGCAAGCAGCCACGGTTAAAAGCGGCCGCCTGGTCTACATCGCCGGGCAAGTGGCCATGGATCCCGCCGGCAAACTCGTAGGGCCGGGTGATTTCCGTGCTCAAGCGGAACAAACCTTCGAGAATTTGAAAGCCGCACTCGCGGCGAGCGGCGCGAGTTTCGATAACGTCGTCAAGCTGAACTGCTATTTCGTCGACATCAAGCAAGCCCCGGTCTTCCGTGAGGTCCGCGATAAGTATGTCAACACCGCCCGCCCTCCCGTAAGTACCGCGGTCGAAGTCCGCCGCCTCGTCCGCGAAGAGTGGCTGCTGGAAGTCGAAGCCATCGCCGTTGTCCCAGAATAGTCACCGTGCCAAAAGCTCTTGACCTGGTTAGAAATCTGGCTCGGTCGCTCAGCGCTGGTCCTTAACCGCGCAAATCCGAAACCGGCCCATTAGCGATCGCTTCGCGGCGTTGCCTGCCTCGCGCAGCCGCGTTAATATGCACCTCCATGCCTGACGCCAATTCCCTCTCCGGCTCCGAAGTCTCGCACTATCGAATCATAGAAAAGCTCGGCGGCGGCGGGATGGGTGTGGTCTACAAGGCCGAAGACACGAAATTGCGGCGGATGGTGGCGCTGAAATTTCTGCCGGAGGCAGTGGCCGAGGATAAGCAGACCCTCGAGCGATTCGAGCGCGAAGCGCGCGCCGCCTCCGGCCTGAATCATCCGAACATCTGCACGATTTACGAAATTGGCGAGCACAATGGCGAGCCTTTCATCGCCATGGAGCTGCTCGAAGGCGAAACGCTCAAGCATCGCATCGAAGGCCGCGCGTTCAAAACCGAGCAGCTCCTCGATCTCGGCATCCAAATCGCTGACGCGCTCGAAGCCGCGCACTCCAAAGGCATCGTACACCGGGATATCAAGCCCGCGAATATCTTCATCACCAAGCGCGGCCAAGCCAAGCTGCTCGATTTCGGTCTGGCCAAAATCAATCGCGATGCCGCCCGCGAACTCGCCGACGGCACCGCCACCCAAGATGCCGGTGGAAGCGCCGCACGTGAGGCGCTTACGACTCCCGGCGCCGCCATGGGCACCATCGCGTACATGTCGCCCGAGCAAGCCCGCGGCGAAGAACTCGACTTGCGCACGGATATTTTTTCGTTCGGCGTCGTCCTCTACGAAATGGCCACCGGACGTCAAGCCTTTCCCGGAAACACGTCGGCGATCGTCTTCGACGCAATCCTGAATAAAGTTCCGCCCTCGCCAGTCGAGCTGAATCCCTCGCTGCCACCCAAACTCGAAGAAGTCATCAATCGCGCCCTCGAAAAAGATCGCGAGCTTCGCACGCAAAGTGCCGGCGAAATCCGCGCAGAACTGAAACGCCTGAAGCGCGATCTGGATTCAAGCCGCCCAAGCGCTGCGGCGGGCTCGGGAGCGATCGCCGCCGCTGCCCCGGCGACGACTTCCGCGCTAGCCCGGCCGGCCCAGAAAAGCGCAACGCGCACCGCGATTTTCGCGCTCGCAGGAGTAGTTTTGCTCGCCGCAGGAATCGTAGCCGGCGTGGAAGTCGGCAAACGCATGGCGCAGTCCACGCCGCCCCTATTCCATCGCCTCACCTTCCGGCGCGGCTACGTCCGCAGCGCCCGCTTCGGCCCCGACGGTCAAACCATCGTTTACAGCGGCGCGTGGGACGGCAGTCTCCCCGAAATCTTTACCGCGCGCCCCGAAAGCCCGGAATCGCGCACCCTAAATCTTCAGGACACGGAGATTCTCGCCATTTCATCCACCGGCGAAATGGCCGTTCTGGTCCGCAGCCATCTTCTCGGCCCGTGGATGTATATCGGAACTCTGGGACGAGTCGCGCTGGCCGGCGGCGGCGCGCCACGCGAAGTGGTGGACGATGTCCTATGGGCCGACTATTCCCCGGATGGCGCGAACCTGCTCGTAGTCCGCCGCGAAAACGGCATCATGCGCATCGAATATCCTATTGGGAAAAAACTCTATGAGTCCATCGGCTGGATCGGCAGTCCGCGGATTTCACCCAAGGGTGACATGATCGCCTTCCTCGAGCATCCGGCGCGCGGCGATGACGCTGGCTCGGTTTGCCTGATGGATCTCTCGGGCAACATGAAAAAAATTTCGACGGGATGGATCAGCGTGCAAGGATTAGCGTGGAGTCCAAGCGGCGACGAAATTCTATTCGCCGGCACGAAAGTGGGCGTCGCCCGCTCCGTCTACGCAGTCACTCGCACCGGCAGCGAGCGCCTGGTCACGCGCAGCGCCGGATATTTGACGGTGCACGATATCGCCCGCGACGGACGCATGCTTCTGGCGCAGGACGATTCCACTTCCGAGATTACCGCGCTGCCGCCGCACGGCGCTCGCGAAGTGAATCTCTCCTGGCTCGACTACTCGGTCGCCCGCGATATGTCGCCCGACGGCGAAGTGATTCTCTTCGATGAAACTGGTGAAGGCGGCGGGACCACCGGCGCGACTTATCTACGCAAGACCGACGGCTCTCCGGCCATCCGCTTGGGAGATGGCATCGCCGCCGGGCTCTCTCCCGACAAAAAATGGGCCATCACGTTTCCGCCCGACCCGCCGGGACAACTCATGCTGGTCCCCACCGGCGCCGGACAAGCCAGGCTGCTGACACACGATTCCATCGCTCATCTCGCTGGCCAATGGTTTCAGGACGGCAAGCGAATTCTGTTCGCAGGCAACGAGCCCGGACACGGCATCCGCTTCTACGTGCAAGCGATCGATTCCGATAAACCAAAGGTGATCACCGCCGAAGGCGTGAACCCCACGCAGTTCACTCTGTCGCACAACGGAGATGTTTTCGCCGCGCTCGGCGCTGACCAGAAGATGTACTTATATCCGATCGCCGGTGGAGACCCGCGCCCTGTTCCCGGCGTGGAAATCGGCGAGCGCCCCGTCGGCTTCACCACCGACGATCGTTCCCTGTTCGTCTATCGCTACGCAGAGATGCCCGCCCGAGTATTCAAACTCGATCTAGCCACAGGAAAACGATCGCTCTGGAAACAATTATTGCCGCCCGATCCGGCGGGCGTAGATCACATCGGCGGAATCATCATCAGCGCCGACGAAAAATCCTACGTCTATTCCTATTATCCCAACTTGTCGGATCTCTATCTCGTCGAAGGCGCGAAGTAAAGTAGCGCCGGCGTCCCTGCCGCATCTTACGACCACAAAATCCGCCAAGGCCAAACCTCACGGCCGGCCCCATCCACTAAATTCAAGAATGCCGTCGTGCCGCCGGCGTCCCTGCCGGCTCTTTTCGATCCTCGAACCGCTTGGTAATCGCGCTCGACAAATGCCGGCAGGGACGCCAGGGCAACTTAGCTCGTCGCGCGCACAAGTCACCGTTCAATAGGGCGAACAATTATTCTATACTTGGATCGATGAATCCCGCCCAGACGGAAAGCTGCCTATGAAGCACAACGCTGCACCAACAGAAATCGAATCCAGCCCAGCAACAGCCGTCGAGCGCGCTCTGAATATTCTCGAAGCCGCCTCGCAGCGCCGCGAAGGCCTCACCAATTCCGAAATCAGCCGCCGCCTCGGCATTCCCAAAAGCTCCGCGAGCTACATCCTGCGCACTCTCGAGCGCCGCGGCTATCTGCGGCGCGATCTCGAAAGCAATCGCTATCGCCTTGGCCTGAAACTGCTGAGCCTCGGCGGCGAAACGCAAGCCGGCCTCGACATCGCAGAAATTGCCCTGCCTCACATGCGCGCGCTCGTCGATCGACTGGGCATGACCTGCCATCTAGCGGTAGTCGATCAAAACGAAGCGGTCTACATCGAAAAAGTGGAAGCGCCCGGATTTTTCAAAGTGAACACCTGGGTGGGACGCCGCATGTTTTTACATTCCACCAGCGTAGGAAAAGCGCTGCTCGCCTGGATGCCCAAAGCCGATCGCGAAGCGCTGCTCCACAATTGCGATTTCAAGCGCCGCACCCCGAAAACAATCACAAGTCTCTCGCGCTTGCTAACAGAACTCGAGCATGTTCACGAGCAGGGCTACGCGATCGATGATGAAGAAAACAGCCTCGGCGCCCGCTGCTTCGGCGCGCCCGTGTTTGACGCACTCGGCAACGTAGTCGCCGCAATGGGCGTCAGCGGCACGCTCACGCAAATGGACGCCGCAAAAATGCCCCGCGTCGCCGAAGCGCTCAAAGAAACGGCGCGGAGAGTCTCGCGTCAATTAGTGAAAACCGGCGCCGCCTAGCGGTTGCCTATTGCGTTGCCGGCAATTGCGGATGATAGTCCGGATAAGCCGGCCGCTTGTAAACCGGCGGCGGATTTTTCTTCATCTCTTCCAGCACCACCTCAACAGCCTTCTCCAGTTGCGGATCGCGTCCCTCGCGCGCCGCCTTCGGATCAAGTTCCACTTCGTAATCCGGAATGATGCCGTGATTTTCCACTTCCCATTCTCCGTTCAATCCATAAATCGCCCAGCGCGGCGCCGTGACATATCCGCCGTCAATCAATTGCGGATACCCGCCAATCCCGACAAGTCCGCCCCAAGTTCGCGTGCCGATAAGCGGGCCAACATCCAGCTTGCGGAAATACCACGGCAAAGCATCGCCGCCCGATCCCGCATACCGATTCACGAGCATCACTTTCGGCCCATAAATCGCCTCTGTCGGCACGGAAATATCGTCGCCAAAGCGCGTCATCACCCGATTCAAAATCGGCCGGTGCAAATAATCCACAATGTAATCGGCCAGGAATCCTCCGTGATTGTAGCGCTCGTCGATAATCGCTCCCTGCTTATCGATCTGCGAAAAGAAATAGCGGTTGAAGCTCGTATAGCCGTCGTACGCCGTGTCCGGCACATGCACGTAAGCGACGCGGCCGCCAGTCATCTCATCCACTTTGCGGCGATTGCCTTCCACCCAACTCAGATGGCGCAGCTGAAATTCATCGTCCACCGGCACAACAGTGACGTCGCGCGAGCCGCTGCCATCCGCATTCGGCCCAACTTTCAAAACCACTTGCTTCCCCGCCGTCTCTTCGAAAAAGCTGTAGACATTGTCGGAGCTATGCAGTTCGCGCCCATTCACGGCGAGCAAGTAATCGCCCACCGCGACGTTGACGCCCGGCTGCGTCAGCGGCGCATTCAGCCCAGGATTCCAATTTTCGCCGTCGAATATCCGCGCGAAGCGGTAACGCCCATTTTCGATCTTGTAATCCGCGCCAAGCAGCCCCGTCCGCACGTGCCGCGCTTCCGGCGCGTCTCCGCCGCCAACGAACATATGCCCGATGCTGATGTTGCTGAGCATTTCGCGGAAAAGATAATTGAGATCCGAGCGGCACGCGATATTGTCAAGATACGGCGCGAAGAATTTCTCGCCCGCCGCAAGATCGAACCCGTGCGCGTGCGGGTCATACAAGAAATCGCGTTCGATGCGCCAAACCTCGTGATAGATCTGCCGCCACTCGGCCCGTGGATCGACGTAAACTTCCATTTCGCCCAGCTTCAGCACGCCATCGCCGGATTTCGGCGCAGATGCCGTCGCGGCGATGAACCACTGCTCGCCCGTCTTGTAGAGAATTTTTTCGCCATCCGCGGAAATTGACGACGACGAAATCCCATCGAGAAATTTCTCGGTCTTCCGCGTTTTCAAAACGAACTTTTGCAACGTAAACGACGGAGGCCCGCCGAAATTGGGCACCGGCGATCCCTCGGCAAGATACAGTTCGCCTTCTTTCCCCGTCGCGATGCCAAAATAATTTCGCGCCGGAATCGGCAAAGCCACGATGCGCTGGCCAATGCGCTCGAAATCAATGTCAACTTTCGGCGGCGGCTTCACCGCGTCTTTATTCTTGTCTTTATCTTTGTCGCCGTCCTTGCTCTTGTCCTTGTCCGCGTCGCTGCTCGATGCGTCTTTGGATTTGCCGCCGTTCTCTTTTTCTTCTTTGGCTTTCTCTTCCTTCGACTTTTCCTCATCGCTTTCGGGCGCCACCGGCGATGCCACGTCCTTCTTCAACACCGCGGCGTAAACGCTGCGCGTCACCGGCCGCCCAATCGACGTCATCCCCGCTTCGCTCGCCAGCGCCACGTCCGTGCTCGCCGTGAAATAAATATATTTGCCGTTTTTGTCGAAAGCCGGCGAGGCCGTATCGCTCATGCCATCGGAAATCTGCTCGGCCTTGGCCGCCTCGATCGAATAAATGTAGACCGCATGCAAATTATTTTTAAGCGGCTTGATGTACGCGAGCCAGCGGCTATCCGGCGACCACGTCTGATTAAATGACGGCCCGTGGTCCAGCCGATCGGTATCCACGCGCACCGGCGTACCCTTCTCAATGTCCACGTACCACAGCCCCAAATCCAAATCTTCGTACGCAATTTTCTTGCTGTCCGGCGACCAAGTCGGCGAGTAGTAGTAGCCCGATTTATTCGCCAGGTTGATCTTCTTCACCGGGCCCAGACCATTCTGCGGCGCGATGTGCAAGGCGTACTCGCCCGATTCATCCGAAAAATAGGCGATCGATTTTCCGTCAGGAGACCACGAAGGATCCCGATCCGCAACCGCCGGCGAATTCGTCAAATTACGAATGTCGCCTTTTTCCGCGGGCACGGTGATGATTTCCCCATGCGTCTCAAAAACCGCGCGCGCTCCGCTTGGCGAAATATCGGAATGCAGAATTTTCTTCGAATCAAGCTTCTCGAAATGCGGCCGGATTTCCGGAAAATCTCCGGTAGCGCGAATCTTCACTTCGCGAGTTTTGCCGGAAGCCAGATCGTAAAGCAGCGTCTGCCCAAATTCCTCGATCACGATGCCATCCGGCCCCGCGGAGGCCGATTCGAATTCCAAGCCGGTATTTTTCACCACTTCGGTGACGTTGTGCGATCCCAAGTCATACTCAAATAATCCAAAAAGCCCATTGCGATCCGAAAGAAAATAAATCTTATTGCCGATCCACATCGGATTGAAGTCGTTCGAATTATTTTCCTGCGGGATGCGCTGATCGATGCTCGAATCCGAAAGATTCAGCACCCAAATTCGCTGCGTTTGCCCGCCGCGGTAATGCTTCCAGTTGTGCTCCCACTGGAAATCGGGGTTGTAAGCGATCTTCGATCCGTCGGGCGAATACACGCCATGATCGGCCGCCGGTATCGGCAACTCCGCGGGAAATCCGCCGGCAACTGGAACGGTAAAAAATTTCGCCGGATCGGTTCCGCTATCGCGCGTGGAAGTGAACAGCACATTTTGGCCGTCGGGCGTCCAGCCGATCGCGGTGTCAGCACCGGGATGCCAGGTAAGCCGCTTCGGCACTCCGCCGCTAGCTGCAACAACGAACACGTCGGTATTTCCGTCATATTGCCCGGTGAAAGCGATTTGCGTTCCGTCGGGCGAAAAGCGCGGCGCGAATTCGTGGCCGCCCGTGGTGATCCGCTGCGCATCGCCGCCATCGCGGCTCACCACCCAAATGTTCCCGGCATAACTGAAGGCAATCTGCGTACGGCTCAGCGATGGATTGCGGAATAGATACAGCTCGTGCTTCTCCGCGCTCGAAAGCGAGGCAGGCAAAGCCAGCAAAAGCGCCAGCGCACAAAATTTCATTAGCGCCGCAAACATCCGTCCAGGAGCCTCGCAAGCTGCGTCCATCAATCGCCTCCAGCCATCAAGTGTTGGGGAATATTCTGAGTGAAACCGGGCGCTGAATTTTACTACGTTCTCCTGAAAGCGCCCGCGCGATTTAAGCGCAATCCGCGCAAATCGAGCTTCTAACGATCCTCTGCAGTTCGACGCGCCAAAACAGCCGGAGTTAGCCGCAAAGTGGCGCCGGCGTCCCTGCCGGCATCTTACGAACGCAAAAGCCGGTTCAATCCGCGAGCGTGGACGTCGCGCGATCTTCGATACGTCGTGTTGGCGTTGCCGAGTGGTCCGTCGGTAAGTATTGCCCGTAGCGGAAATCGCGGTCGAAAGATGCCGGCAGAGACGCCGACGCTACTTAGGCTCGTCGAGATAGAGCGTTTCGTCTTGAACGTCAAACTCAGCTACATCATTCCTGCGCCGATGCGCCAACACAATAATTCCGGCGAAGATGAACAAAGGCGGGAACAACATAATCAAAATTCCGTGGCGCAAAGCCTCAGCCGTACGCGGCCCGGCAGCAGCAGCACTCTGATAACACATCGCGCAACCCTGCGCATAAATTGCCGAAGGCGCCGCAATCACCGCAGCAGCGGCAGCAACCCACTTCAACGCGTTCACCGTCGATCGAATCGCAGTTCGCATGGCCGGCACCAGCCCGAATCTTACTCCCCGCCCGCCGCCGGAGCCACACATTTCTCCGGCCGGCGCTCTCGCCGCAATTCTATTCCTTGCCCGCCTTCGGATTCGCCGCTCCTGGCAGCAACGAACTAATCTTCGACGCCACACTATCCGCAGGCTTCGCCGAAGCCCCAGCCACCCCGCCGTTTCCCCCGTTACCAAGATAGTGCATCGCCGCAGCCGCCAAACCATCCAGCGCCCCGCCTCCATTGCCGCTAGTCACCAACACATCCGGCACAAACTTAGTAGTGCCCTCAGAAAGCGCAGTAATCACATTCACAAGCGCCGTAGCATTCGACCCCAGCGCCCGCACCTGCGCCTCATACCCGCGAGCCCGCGCCAATCCAACAGATTCCACCTCTGCCCCGCGAGCCGAGCCGGTCTTGCTGATAAATTCCGCCTCGCCGCGCGCCTCTTCCGTACGCGCATTCGCATTGTTAGTCTTAATATCCACGCCCACTTTCGACTTAGCCAAATCCGCCTGCATTTCCGCCGTGCCCTTGGCATTCTCCATCGAAATGCGCTCGTCCTGCGCAGCCCGCTGCTTCTTATAAGTCTCAATCTCCTGATTAGCGATTTCCCGTTGCGTAAGCACCTTCACCAAATCATCCGGCAAGATCACATCCTGAATATAAACACCGCGCGTCTCCACACGATACTGATCAAGCTGCTCCTTGATGTGCTTGAACGCCTCTTCCTGCACTTGCTGCCGCGTCTCGATAAAACGAATCGCCGGCATGCTCTGCAATTTATCGCGGAAATGATTCCCAACCGCAGCCTGCAAAACCTCATTCACCAGATTCATCATCGTGCCGACCATGGAGATCACCGCCGGCGCATTCGTATCTGGCACATGAATCTGCACCTGCAAATCAATCCGGAAAATGAAGCCTTCATTGCTCTTCGCCACGATCTGCGAAAGCTGCGCATCCAGATTGTGCGCTTGCGAAACAGCGTCGGCCCAATTCAAAGTCAAAATCGAAGTCGGCACAATCTCCGCCTGATAGCAGCGCGGATTCAGCGGATATTTCCCCGTACGCAGCGCCTCCTGCCAAATCCCGCGATGCCCAGGCCGCACCAACGACCCAAATTTAAAATCCGACCCCGAAGTATCTTGCGTAGGCAATCCCACGTAAGCCTTCACCACAGCCACTTGCCCCTGCTGCACCACCAGCATTGGCACCAGCTCAACCGCCACCAAAAACGGATTCAACGCATACGCGCCATACAGCAGCGGATCATGCTGCAATCCTATACGCCCCCCGTTGTCGAGAAACGCCTGATAATCCTGATAATTGTTGTGCAGATTGTTCTTGTTCCCGAGCAGCACTTCGATAATTTCACCGTCGGTCGCTTTGGCCTTTTCCATCTTGTCGATGTCCGCAAATCCGCCAAGCCGGCTCGCAATATCCCCGGAAGGAAGCGGATCACCTTCGAATGTCGTGACGATACCCACCACGTCCGACAATGCGCCGTCTTTGCCCAAAGGCCGCGGCTCAATGCGCACGAGGTCGAGCTGATCCGGCGACAGTCCGAATGCATCGGGCGATAGCCTACCAACCTTGCCCGAACGCGCACGAAGATCCGGTGACAGCGGCAATCCGTAAACCTGGCTCTTGGTAATGACAATGAATCCCACGGGATGAATTGGTGCAAGGGTTCCCGGCGGCAGCACCGGCCGCTGCACGCCCTTCTGTCCGCCGCTGCTGACAAACGAGCGCAAATCAGCAAAGTTGCCGAAGGATTTTTTGTAAACCGCGGATTTCGCGCCAATAGGCAGCGCTCCGCCAACCTGCGAAATCACCACCCCGATTTCGCCCGCGGGAACCTGCACCCACGGAAATTTCTGTACTTCGTAAAGCAACCAGGGCTTCCATCGCACGCCCGGCATCAATAAATCAGCCTGATAACCAGGCTCGCCAAGAAACCCGATCGCATTATCTTCGCTCAACCGCCGCAGCGACGCCCGCTTCAGCACCAATCCAACTTCCGAAGGTCCAACGCGCCGCATCGACATCGCCACGTAAAAAAACACCACCAATATCCCCGCACAAATCCACCAGTAAATGGGAAACCCAAGCCACATGGAAGGGACTCCTTTCGTTCTCTGCGGCCATCGTGCGCCATCCGCGCCGTAACTGTCAAGTTACTGAGCCCCGCCAAATCAGAGGAGAAAATTCGATATTTTCAGGCGGAAAAAAGACATTGGGTATTGAAACTTGCTTGAAGATTCCGACGCATTGTCAGGGCATGACTTCAGTCATGCCGCCAGTGCCGCGAAATGAACATGGCTTTAGCCTCTGAGGGATTGATTCTCGCGTTCTCACAGTGCATCTAACGCGCCGAAACAATAAATCGCTTAGGCGCAGAACCGATATAGTGGAAGGGATAGCAAGTAACCAGCGTCAAAGCCGGCTCACCAGTAGAATTCAAAACCCCAGTATCACCAGGCGCAACAATCGCCAATTTCGCAACGTGATATCGAAAAGTCCCGCGCGCCGTCTCCAAAACCAAAGTATCGCCATCGCGAAGCTCGCCAATCTTCCGAAAGAACGAATCGCGATGCCCGGCCAGCCCGATATTGCCGAGCTGCCCAGGCAGCGCCGTCCCAGGAATGTGCCCAACCGCGTGCGCCAGCGTATCGGTATCATCACCCTCGATCACCACATCCGAAACCTTCAATCGCGGAATATCAATCCGCGCGATCAAATCCCCGATTCGAACCGCAGGCACGACGGGTGCCGCCGGCAAAGGCTCCGCCGCAGCCGCATCCGCCAAGGGCAACGAAAAGCTTTCGTCGCCAGCAGCGTTTTCCGCGCTTCGATGCAGGAGGGCGTTAAAACGATGATTTTGCTCCTGCTGAAAATAGTAAGCATCCAGTTTCGCCAAACCAAACCAACCAAGAAAAAATACCGCGACCATCCACAAAATAATCTCCGCCGTTTTCTTCAGCGCATTCGCGATCGTCCAGCCAACCGGCGTTTTAGCCGCCGGCGCCACCGGCTCGAGCGGTTCACTCAAATCGATTTGGAATATCGCGTTATCCATCGAAGTCTCGCCAACCACCGGTCACAACTCGCAAACCGCAAAGCACTTTTGCGAGAACTCGGCGCTCGCGGCTTAAAACAATCGCGAGCGCCGGGTCTCGGCGCAAGTGAGGCTAGGAAGGTTGACGGCCGAAAACACGGAACGCCAGCGCTCCACCAAACGCCAGCAATCCCGTCAAGCCGATCAGCGGAAGTTCGCTGCCAGTCTTCGGAAGTTCAGCTGGAGCCTCTGGTGCGGGCGCCGGTGCCGGAGCAGGTTGCGCCTCAGCAGGCGCAGGTTGCGGCTCGGGAGCGGGCGCCGGTGCCGGAACAGCTTCAGGCTGCGGAGCAGGTGCCGGCTCAGGCTGCGTCTCCGTCGCAGGCACTTCCGTATGATTTACCTGCGAAAGTTCAGCGGCCTCCACCTTCGGATAAACGAATTCCTGTCCGAAATTATCGCCCGGATAGAACCAGGCTTTCAGCGCTTCGGGTTGGCCGATAGGACGCTCATCAAACGCGAGTATCGTTCGCCCAGAAGTTTCCAGTTGATAATTTGGAATCGCGAGAATCGTGGTGATCAGGTGCGTGCCGTCCGCATCGAAAATCTGCACAATGTGCCGGTTCGATGGGCTATCCATCAACCGGAATGTATACGTTCCAGGCGGCAACACGGTCCCAGGAACTTGCACTTCATCCGTGAATGTTACCTTTGTCGTTTTCGTCCATTCGTCGGCATGCGCTCGGCTCAATCCGATCGCGCCAATCAGCGCCGCGAAGGCAATGAGCGCCAATCTTCGAACTGCTTTCATCGAAATATCCTCCTTGCGTTTAGTGCTGGGCCAGTTCTGCGCCAGGGTCGCTCGTCTAGGGCAGCTCGACGCGTCTAACACGCATAGGAAACCACGTATGCCCCAACGAACCAATGCTCGGAACTGTGCATTGCCGACAAGGGGAATCCTGTAAGTGTAATTTCGCAACAGAAAGGGTAATTTCGTAACAAGCCCGGTAAGGCCGCGCCAATGCCTCAAAACAAGCCACTTCCAGAATCGCCGGCGTCTCCGCCGGCATCTTACGAGCGCAAATCAGGAACAGGGCAAGAATCACCGACGGACTCAATCCGCCCAAATTTTCTAGATGTGGCTTGCTCGAGGTCGTAAGATGCCGGCAGAGACGCCAGCGCTACTCAGAGGCGAAATGACCGCGCAAAACGCAAACTCTTCGCAATGGAACTGGCCCGACTCACTCGACGCGTTAATCGCCGCCCCCAAATATCACAAGCTGCTACTAGAAAATGATCGCGTGAGAGTTCTCGACGTCCGCATTCCCTCAGGCCAAACCGTTCCAGTCCACACGCACAAATGGCCAAGCATCGTCCACATACAAAGCACCAGCGATTTCATCCGCCGCGATGGCCAAGGAAAAATAATTTTCGATTCACGCACCGAAGCCACCACAGCGCGACCCGCCACCACAGTGCAATGGCTACCACCTCTACCCCCGCACTCAGTAGAGAACATCGGCAATTCCGAAATCCATCTATTCACAGTAGAACTGAAGGATCAGCAGGTTTTGCGATTGCCGTAGCCGTTGCCGTCGTAGGGGCGGGCCTTGCGGCCCTCTCGCTCTCATCCTAGCCGCCGCCCGTGGTATCGCTCTTCCCGTTGACTACCGCTTCGTCCACAACGGCAACCCGCTCACTCCAATCATTTAATCTGCGCAATGATCCGCGAGTGTCAATAACCCAACCTCGCAAGAGCAAAATCAATGTGCACTCTTCCAGATTTCGACAACGTGGGGTACGATGCGCACCATAAGAAAACGGAGGAATCCATGCACGCAGACCAAGTAGAAATTTCCTGGAACGAAGCCAAATCCAGCTGGGCCGTCCGCATCGTAGCCGGCGAAGAAGCCGTCCGCCGCCACACCGATCTACCAAAGAGCGTAGACGACGCCTCGCTAAGATCAGCCGCCGAAAAAGTAGTCACCGACGAAGGCTACGAATTCGACGCCTCCGCCATCACCATCCGCCGCTAGCCGCGTCGCGCCACACGCCGCAGCGCCATTGTCATTCTGAGCGAAGCTTCTGCCATCCCGAGCGCAACCTCTGTCATCCTGAGCGAAGCTAAGGATCTAAGCGTGTAACTTTCGCTGCTACTCGCCACTCTTCGAGTCCTCTCGCGCATTTATCCTCTCGCGCAGCTTGTGTTAAACTCCCTTCACGGTGCGCCCGTAGCTCAGCTGGATAGAGCGTTTGGCTACGAACCAAAAGGTCGGAGGTTCGACTCCTCTCGGGCGCGCCATCTTTTCGTTTTTTTCTTCACACGCGCAGTGTGATCCGGCTTTTACTTAGTAGGGGCGCTGGCTTGCTGCGCCCGCACGTGTGCCGAGCGCGAAAACGTGGGCTGTTTGCCTCCCTACGACCCGGCTCGATATTCTCCATGTTCGTAACTCCCTAAATCCCCTCCGCAAATTCCGAATGTGACTTAGGCAACCGATCCTCCTCACTAGCCGTCCACACATAAAACGCAGGCAACAAAAACACACTCAACAACAACGCCGCCACCAACCCCCCCACAATCACAATCGCAAACGGCCGCTGCGAATCCGACCCAATCCCATGCGACAAAGCCGCAGGCAACAATCCCAGCGTAGCCACCAACATAGTCATCATGATCGGACGCAACCGCAAAACCGCCCCCTCCACCGCCGCCATCTCAATCGACATCCCCAACCCGCGCAGCTGATTGATGTATTCCAGCATGATCACGCCAGTCTCCACCGACACTCCAAAAAGCGCCAAAAATCCCACTCCCGATGAAACGCTAAAATGCGTCCCGGTAAGCAAAAGTGCCAAAACTCCTCCAAGCGGCGCCACACCCACGTTAGCCAAAATCAAAAGCGCCCACTTGCTCGAACGAAACATCGCATAAAGAATCACGTAAATCACGAAGAGCGTAATCGGCAGCACCACCATCAATCGCCGCTGCGAACGTTTCTGACTGGCATACTCCCCAGCCCAATCAATGTGATACCCCGAAGGCAGCTCGACCTTCTTCTCCACTAACTGCATCGCTTCCTGCACCGTGCTGCCCAAGTCCCGCCCGCGCACACTATATTTAATCGCCACATACCGCGAATTTTCCTCGCGATAAATTTCCGAAGCCCCATCACGCATTTCGATTTTCGCCAATTCCGAAAGCGCCACGCGCTGCCCCGAAGGCGCCACCACGCGAATGTTCGCCACCGCGTCTTGCGTATCGCGATACTCCGCCTGATAACGAACCACCAGATCGTAGCGTTGCTCGCCCTGCAGCACCTGCGTCACGGCCTTTCCCCCCACCGCCGTCTCCACCGCATCCTGCACGTCCGCCACATTAATTCCATAGCGAGCCGCACGCTGCCGGTCGACGCTAATGTTCAAATTCGGCTGCCCCAACACGCGAAAAAGCCCCAAGTCCTCAACCCCCGGAATATTCCGCATGATGCCGACAACTTGATCGCCCTTCTCCTCCAGGACTTTCAAATCCTCGCCATAAAGCTTAATCGCCAGCTCACCCTTCACGCCGCTAACCGCTTCTTCCATGTTGTCGGCAATCGGCTGCGAAAAATTCCAAAGCACCCCCGGAATTTTTCCCAGCTCGCGATCCATCGCAGCAATCAATTCCTCTTTATCCTCGCGAAAAACCGGCCGCCACTTATCTTTCGGCTTCAAATCCACGAAATATTCGGTATTGAAGAAACCGGTGGTATCCGTCCCATCGTCGGGCCGCCCAACCTGCGAAACCACCTGCGTCACTTCCGGAAAAGCAGAAAGAATCAAGCGCGCCTGATTCATCACCCGCGCGCCCTCGGTCGGCCCGGTGCTGGGCGCGAGGGTCCCGCGCGCCCAAATCGCGCCTTCATCCAAATGCGGCAGGAATTCCGACCCCACCACTCCGCTAACGATTAAAACCATCGCCGCGGTGAACGACAGCAAGCCGCCCGCGACCGTCACGCGAGGATGCTCAACAGCCCACTGCACCGCAACCCTGTATTTTTCCTTCAGAAATTCCATGGCCGGATTGCGCCATTCGGACATACCAGACTTAAAGCTCAACACCGCCAGCACCGGCGCAATAATCAACGAAAAAATTAATCCGCCCAACAGCGCGAAACAAACCGTCCAAGCCATCGGCTTGAACAACCGTCCTTCCACACTCTCCAAAGTAAAAATCGGAAGATAGCCCACAATAATGATCGCCCGCGCATAAAACACCGGCCGCGTAACCTCAGTCACCGCATCCCGAATCCGCTGCATCGGCGTACGTTCCATCCCAGTCGTCAGGCTGAAATGCCGCACGATGTTTTCAATAATCACTACCGATCCATCCACCACCATTCCGAAATCCAGCGCCCCCAGAGAAAGCAAATTCGCCGGAATTTTATTCAGGTCCAGGCAGATCGCCGCGAAAAGCAGCGCGAAAGGAATCGTCAAAGCCACAATGATCGCCCCGCGCACATTTCCCAGAAACAAAAACAAAATCACCGACACCAGCAAAATTCCCGCTGTCAAATTGTGCAGTACCGTATGCGTGGTCAAATGCACCAGATCGCTGCGATCCAAAAACGGAACGATCTTCACTCCCGGCGGCAAAATATGGTCGTTTAGCTCCTGCACTTTTTCATGGATGGCCAGCAGAGTCTCGTCCGCATTCGCGCCCTTGCGCAACAACACAATCCCTTCCACCACGTCAGGATTGTCGATCACCGTTCCATCCAACCGGTGAATCGCCTTGCCGATCTGCCCAAGCCGAATTTTCGGCGCCTGCGTCACCGTGGCGATATCCTGCACCCGCAACGCAGTCCCATTCTGCGTCTTCAAAACCGTCTGCTCGATGTCCTGCACATTCGTAAAAAGCCCAATAGCCCGCACATTCACCTGCTGCAAGCCCGACTCAATAAAGCTCCCACCTGCATTCACATTATTGGCGGCCAACTGCTGCTCCACCTGCCCAATGCTCAAGCCGTAAGAAACCAACTTATTCGGATCCACGCGCACTTGATATTCGCGCGTAGTTCCCCCGAAGCTGCTAACGTCCACCACATTCGGCACCGACTTGAACTGCTTCTCCAGAGTCCAGTCCTCAATCGATTTCAACTCCATCAAGTCATATTTCGGATTCGAACTCTTCAGGGTGTACCAATAAATCTGCCCCACCGGGCTCCAGTCCGAACCCATCTGCGGCTGCAAATTATTCGGCAAGTTCACCTGCTCAAGCCTCTCCAGCACTTTCGCGCGGTTCCAATCGTTATCGGATTTATCGTCAAAGATGAGCATCAAGCTCGAAAGCCCAAACAGCGAAGCGGACCGCAGATGCTGCAAATGCGGAATGCCGTTCATCTGAATTTCGATAGGAATAGTGACCTGCTGCTCGATCTCTTCCGAAGCATGCCCCGGCCACTGCGTAATAATCTGAACGTAGTTGTTCGCCACGTCCGGATAAGCTTCCACCGGCAAGCCGTGAAACGAAATCGCCCCCCAGATCAGCAAAAGCACAGCAATCACAATCACGATAAAGCGATTGTTCAGCGCGTAATCAACAAATCCGCGAATCATCGCGCAGATCCCAAGTTGTGCGCCCGCAATTTCATTTATTGTTCCACGGTACTCTGCAGCACCAGCGCGTTACTCACCACTTTTTGCCCCGGCTCAATGCCCTTCACAATTTCCTGCAAGTTATTTGGCAGCACCGCCCCAGCAACCACCTGCACGCGCCGGAACTGCTTCCCGCCGTCAGGTACATAAACCCAATCGCTGTCGTGCAAGTGCAAAATCGCCGAAGCCGGCACCACCGCGTGCGTCTCTTTCTTCTGTGAATGAAATGTAGCCGAAACAAACATCCCGACCTTCATCAATCCAGGGTTCTCAACGGTAATCCGCACTTTGGCCGTGCGAATCGCCGGATCAAGCACCGGCCCGATGTTGTTAATCCGCCCCGTCAAAACTTTTCCCGGATACGCATTCAAACGGATCTCCGCCGTCTCGCCCACATGCACGCTTCCCAAATCGTTTTCGTAAACGTCGCAAAGAATCCACACCGAAGAAAGGTCGGCAATAGTGAAAAGATTCGGCGAATTATCGAGCGATTTCACCCCAGCCGCCGCCGTCACGTTCTGCTCGATAATCACCCCCGAAGTCGGCGCCACCACGTCCACGACCCCCGAAACGTGATCCGGCGATCCGCCCAGCAATCGCAAATGCTCGAGCGAAGTCTCCACGTCCACTTTCGCTTTATTCTCAGCGTCCTGCGCCACCTGCAAATCGTTCAACGAAATCGCGCCCTTGTCATACAAGCCCTTCGCCCGTTCCATCTGCGTCTCGGCCAGCGTCTCGTCGGCCACCGCTTTCCGGTAATCCGAGAACGCCCCCGAAACATCCGCGCTGCGAATCCGCATCAATAGCTGCCCCTTCTTCACAAAATCCCCAAGCTGCGCATTAATTTCCACCACTCGCCCCGACGCCAGCGACACGACCGGCACCGTCCGCGAAACATCCGGCGTCACCGCCCCAGTAACCACCAGTCGCGAGGCGGCCGCATGAGCCTCCGCCGCCACCAAAGGAAACTGCTCCGCATGCTCCACCTGCACCAAATTCAAATCCGGCTCGTTCTCCACCTTCGTCTGCGGAGGTGCTTCCGCCGCAGGATCGCTTTTCCCGCCGCCGCATCCCGCCATCGCAATCGCCCCCGCCAGCACCAAAACCAGCCCGGGCACACGAATTTTTTCGACGTTCATCGATACCCTCGCATCGACTCCCCCAAAAAACATTGCACTTGCTGCGCGAAGCTCGCACAAATTCTCGAGCCCACGCGCACGATCCGCCGTACGACGTGCTTAGAGGCTAATAGTTTGGGATGGTGGTGCCCGACCTGCGTGGAGGAAAAGTGGTGGCCCGAGCCGATAAACCGCGTTCGTAAATCCAATCAGTCGCGAAGGAATCCGTGCGTAAGAATATTCTTGTGCTTCCGGGCAAATTACGTGATCTTGCGAGGAAGGTACGACAACGCCATCCGCCGCCAAACCAGCGTCAAAGCTCCATACCGCCGCGGAATCGCCAAAAGCCCTCGGAAACGCCGAAGGCTCAGCGCGAACAAAGCTCCCATGCCCGTCATTCAAATAAATCGCCACCGGCCGATTCGACCAAACCGTGCTGACGATCAAATCCACCGACGCGTCGCCATTCACATCCCGCGCCGATATCCGCAATCCGCCCGCCGGAGCCACCAGCCGAATCGATTCCCACTCCAGCGAACTAAACCGCAGCTGAATCCAATATTCCGAATTCGCGAAATCGCCAGGCCCGGTCTCAACGCGCGCCAAATCCGGCCGCGAATCCCCGTCAAAATCCGCAATCGCAAACGGCAATCCCGCACGGCCGCCCGCCGCAGAATCGCCAGCAGCATTCGATGCCGCCGCCCCACCAGCCAGAACACCAGCCAGCAGCCCCAAGCACAAATATCGAACCAGCACCCGCATCACATTTCTAAGATACCACCGCCAGCCACACCCAAAAAACCCGAATCCGTACAAAGAGTACGTAACCCGATAAGACGGCCGCACGACCGGCTCCCGTAGGGCCCGCGCTTTATGCCGGGCCTCTTCGTGCAAGATGGCCGCCAACGCGCAATCCGCCGCGAACCGACCAATGCCATCAGCAGGCGCCTTTTCTTCGTAGGGCCCGCGCTTTATGCCGGGCCTCTTCATGCGAGATCGCCCTAGACGACGTACCTTGCGGCCAGACGATCATCATAATTACAAAGGTTTCGAACTACCCCGCAATCCCGCCAAAAAATGAATCGCACAAAAAGAAAAAGCCCCGGGTTTGGAGGGTGCAAACCCGGAGCTTTGGGGTTGAGAGGGGCTGGGGCCGGTAAAATCGTCAGCGCGGAATCAGTAATTCCACCGCCGCGCCAAAAACAAAACTCGAATAATCAGTTGATACGAAATAATCATCAAAGCGTCCCGCGCATCGAGCATCGCCGCCCTGAGCGCCAGCGGCGCCGGCATTGGCATCGCCATCGCGGTTGCTTCCGAACCTTGTGCTCGTGCTTGTGATCCGCAAGTCATATCGGGCCTCGGTGCTTCGTGTTGCGCCATTGCGCGTTCCTGGCTCAATCTCTTAGTGAATTACGTAGACCGGCGTGTCCTGCTCAATCGCTGCCACCATCGACTTGAAAATATCCACATCCCAGCTATCCGCAATCCGCAGTCTCACAATGTCATCAGTCTCAGAAACCAACCGCCCGCGCAACGGAACCCGCATCGTCCCAGCCACCACTCTCAGAATCACCGGCTGCCCCATCCAGTTCGCGTATCCACCGACCATGTAGTTTCCCCTCTCAGGTGTTGCGTCTCGTCCAGCAAAGACAGTTTGAGGGGAGCCACCGCGGCGGACTATGGTACAAGGGACTAATCCTGATGGGAGCAAAGTACTAGTCACCCAAGCCACGAAAAGTGCCATTTTTATTGAGGTTTAGTTAGCGCTGGCGTCCCGCCGGCTCTTTCGAAGAACCAGAAACCCAGAACCCAGATCAAGGACGGCGCGAGATGTAACGTACCGCTGGCGTCCCTGCCGGCTCCTACGACCACGAGAAAAGCCACAACGCAAATCCACGACGGCGCGAGATGTAAAGAACTACGAGTTGCCCCGACTGGCCAATCCCCCACCCATTACAAATAGAAGACGCCCCAATCTGCCGCGCGCCCAACCCCCAAATCTTTCTGCTATCCTAAATCGACGCAAACAAACGCCCGCCAAACCCGGCGCGAATCCCGAATTCAAAGTCATCATCGAAAATTAGGATCGATTTCAGAAAGGCAAGAATGGGCCCGCTAAAGGACCTACTAAAGCAAATCTACAACGTAAAAGAATTAGTCCAATGGGGCGGCACGCTAGGCGTCTGCGCCATAGTCTTCGTAGAAACCGGCCTATTCGTAGGCTTCTTCTTACCAGGCGATTCCCTGCTAGTAACCGCCGGAATCATAGCCGCAGCCGGCAACATCAATCTTCTCCTACTGCTAAGCTCCGTCTCCCTCTGCGCCATAGCCGGAGACCAATTAGGCTACTGGATCGGCCGCCGCATGGGCCAAGGCCTCTACAGCCGCCCCGATTCCCGCTTCTTCAAGCGCCAACATCTAGAGCGCGCCCACGCCTTCTACGAACTCCACGGCGGCAAGACCGTAATCCTAGCCCGCTTCATCCCCATAATCCGCACCTTCTGCCCCCCAGTAGCAGGCGCCGCTGAAATGCCCTACCCCCGCTATCTAACCTACGACATCTTCGGCGGCATCTTCTGGGTCTGCAGCACCATCCTCCTAGGCTATTTCCTAGGCCGCGCCATCCCAAATATCGACCGCCAACTCCACTGGGTAATCGCAGTAATCGCAATAATCTCGCTAATCCCCATAGCCCGCCAAGCCTACCTAGCCCGCCGCGCCAGCAAGCCCCAGTAGCACAGCCGCTCCTGGCTGTGTCCGCCCGCGCGTCAAGCGAAGGCTGGCGCTCGCCGTTGCCGTTCGTAGGGCCCGCGCTTTATGCCGGGCCTCTTCGTGCAAGATGTCGCCAGCACTCCAGTTCGCGCACACCACCGCATCTCGATTACTAAGCATCCGGGATTCGCCGCAAACGTGCCCTTTGACGAGATCTTGCCCGGCTCGCCATAAAAGCGCGGGCCCTACGAAAACCGCGAAAACCAGCCCCATAAATGCAAAACGGAGAGCCTGGCAGCTCTCCGTTTCGCTATTCCTGATGGCCGGAGCATCGGGTCAGGGCTGATGATTCAGCCCTGCACTGCAAAAGATGCTACCGGTTTCGCACCGCAAAAGCGGTGTGCAATTTTGGTTCAGCAATCGTTGCCCGGTGGAGTCATTCTCCCTCCGATCAAACCGTTGCTAATTCGACTTGTACGCTCCGCAACCAGCGATTGCAAGCGCAAAAACAGAGAAACAATACGTAGCGCCAAAATATCTGGCCGCCAGAAGCATAAGCTTTTCAGAATCAGCGAGATCTCTGAAAAACCGGCCCGCCAGTGTCCGGACGCAAAAGCTCCGGCAGCC